>DASZZX010000024.1:0-12096 GCA_036260415.1 Nitriliruptorales bacterium | reverse complement strand
ACTCCCCCGTGGGGCCGCTGCTGGCAGCGGCGACCCCCCGGGGGCTGGCCGCGCTGCGGTACGTCCGCGGCGGTGTCGAGCAGGAGCTGGCGGAGCTGGCGGCGCGCCTGTCGCCGCGGATCCTGGCGGCGCCCCGCCGGCTCGAGCCGCTGCGGCTGCAGCTCGACCAGTACTTCGCCGGCCGCCGATGCCGGTTCGAGGTCCCGCTGGACTGGTCCCTCGCGGCCGGGTTCACCCGCCGTGTGCTCGAGGTCACGGCCCGCATCCCGTACGGGGAGGTCGCCACGTACGCGCAGGTCGCTGCGACGGCCGGCCACCCACGCGCCGCGCGCGCTGCCGGCAACGCCCTGGGCGCCAACCCACTGCCGATCGTGGTGCCGTGCCACCGGGTGGTGCGCACCGGGGGAGAGGTGGGGGGCTACACCGGTGGCGGGCAACGCAAGCGCGTCCTGCTGCGCCTGGAGGGGGCGCTGGACGCAGGCTGAGGAGGCCTCAACCGCCCTGCTGCGCCGCCTCGTCGGCGTGGCGGTCGATGAACGTGGCCACCGTTCCCGCGTCCACCCGCTGACACGGCTGGCGGGTCGCCCAGGCGTTGAGCACCAGAGGGGCGCCCATGTCACCCTCGAACGGGGTGACCGTCAGGATCCCGGCGAACCGGTCGGTGGCCAGCCGCTCCAGCTCGGCCACCTGGTCGTCGGGCAGGGTCGGCGCGTAGGCCGCCACGACCTGGCCCGACTCGAGCGCCAGCACGAGCTCCGGCTCGCTCAGCGCGTCACTGCCGCCGAACACGCCCGTGCGCGGCGCCCCGCCGGCGTGCCAGCCGGACGTGCCGGGAGTGGAGCTGTACGGCCCGGGTGGCGGCGCGTCGCCGATCAGGTGACCGCCGCCCTGGAGCGGCGGATGCTCGACCTCCCCGCACGGCGGCTGCCCGCTGCTGCAGGCGCCGGCCAAGAGAGCGGGGACCAGCGGCAGCAGCGGCAGCACGCTCGCCCGGCGGGTGATCACCTCACAACTGCGCGACGATGGCGGCGACCACCGGCGCCGGGGTGGGACCCTCGATCTTGTCGGCCAGCGACCCGTCCGCGGCGACGAAGAAGGTCCACGGCTCGGACCGCAGCTGCAGCTCCGCCATCAGCGGCACGGGGGTGTTGCCGGCGTCCGAGTAAACTTCCTGGTGGATCCATGCCACGTCGTCGCGGCCCGCCTGCTCCTTCACACCCTGGATTACGTCCACCACTGGACCGCAGATCGCGGTCTGGCAGAACTCCGGGGTGGCGACCGTGAGGACGATCGGCCGGCCGGCCTGGAGGGCGCCAGCCAGCGAGACGTCGTGCATCGTGCAGGGAGGCTCGCGCGTGCACAGCTGCTGCAGCCCCATGGGGTCGTCCACGGTGGGCGTCTCGGCACGGGGGAACGGCGCGCCCCGCTGGGGGACGGGGCTCTCGTCGTCGGCGACCACCTGGACCGCTCCCATCGCGGCGTGGTCCGCCGTGGTGACGACGATCCAGTAGTTGCCGGGACGATCGACGGTCAGATCGGCTCCGTACACCGGCAGCTGTCCGAACGACTCGTACCTTGTGACCTCAACCGGCTCGCCCACCACCGACAGACCCTCGTCACGGACCACCTGCAGGCGGTCGGGTTCGAGGTCGAGGAACTCGCGTTGCTGGGTGGCCAGCCCGAAGAAGTAGTGGTTGACGACCCCGGCGATGTACTCGCTCTGGGGCACCACCAGAGCGAGGTCGAGCGGCTGCTGCAGGCGCAGCCGGTCATGGATCTGCTGGCGGACGTCACCGACGCTGCCCGACGCCTCCCGTGGTCCGTCGGCGCCGGAGCCGCCGCGGTCGCGCCCGCACGCCGCCAGCAGCCCCACGGCGCCCGCGGCACCGAGGCCCCGCAGCAGGGCTCGGCGCGACAGGTGGGCTGAAGGCTCGCGACGCACGGTGCGCTCCTCGAGGTGGGCGGCAGGTACGGGCAGGCTACCGAGGTCGTCCACGACGGCCGGTGGGGGCTGCGCGTGCTGCCGACCGCGACCAGCCGAGCCGATCGCCGGGGATCAACCTCGACGATCGGACCGACCGTGGCTGCCACCGGAGGTTCCAGACCGAGCCGTGTGAACTCGGAGCGCGGGATGCCGATGTCGGCCAGCTGCAGCCGCCCGACGGTCGCGGGGTCGCCGCGCAGGCCTCGCTTCGGCAGCGCCGGCGTGAGCGTCACCTCGGCGCGCATCGCCGGCGACCGACGCGTCCCGCTGGTGAGCTCCAGACCGGACGGTACGTCGAGCGCCACCACGAGCTGATCCTGTACCGCGGCGATCCGATCACTCTCGGGCTGACGAGGGTCGCCTCGCAGCCCGTAGCCGAGCAGTCCGTCGAGCACGAGGTTGCAGTGGGCGGCCGGCCGTGGGACACGACCGCACCCGCTCGCCGTGCCAGCGACACTTGACGTGCCGTCACGTCGCTGAGCGCGGCGTTCACGAGCGGTGTGGACGGCGACCTGCCACCCGCGGTTGGCGAGGTGGCGTGCCGCGACCGCCGCCCCGCCGCCGTTGCTCCCGCGGCCGACGAGCAGCGCGACCTGCCGACCGCAACCAGGCAGCAGCGCCTGGGCGACGTCGGCCAACGCCCGGCCGGCGTTCTCCATCATCACGGTCAGCGCCAGACCGGCTTCGACGGCGAGCCGATCCAGCTCGCGCATCTGGTCGACCGTCACCCACGGCAGGGCGTCGCCCACCACCGCGGGATAGGGCAGCGGCTGCGTCACCCGGGTCACGGGGACAGTCAAGCGCCGACGGGCGGTCCGCGCCGTGCACCCCGCTGGGCTGCGCGAGACTGCCGCGGGAGCGGGGCGAGCCGTCACCGCGGGGCCGAGCGGCCGCGACACCCAGCCGCCGGCGGTCGCGACGCGCCGCCGGTACCGGCAGCCCAGCGCGGGCGCTGGCACCCTGTGCAGGTGCGACGCCTCCTGCCCGCCTTCGCGGCCGTCGTCATCGTGGCGACGGCGGCGTTCGCCATCCACGTCCGTCAGGGTCGAGCAGGCGACGCGGCGGCCGAGCCGGTGCGGGTCGGGACCGGACCGGAGCCGGAAGCGGTCCTGCTGGCGCACGTGGTCGTCGCGTTGCTCGCCGCGGAGGACATCCCGGCGGAGGTAGTCCGGTTCGGCCACGCCCAGGACGCGCGCCAAGCCGTCGAGCTGGGCGACGTGGACGTGCTACCCAGCTACACGGGAGCGGTGTGGCTCGACACGCTCGGCCGGTCCGAGCCGCCCCGCGAGCCGCAGGCGTCCTACGACCGGGTCAGCGCGGAGGACGAACGCCGCAACCCGGTGGTGTGGCTGCCCGCGACCGGCGTCAACGCGACGTTCGCGTTCGCCGTGCTGGACGTGCCCGGCACGGACGCATGGCTCGAGGACGTGTCGGACCTGCGCACCGTGCTGAGCCCGGAGGATGGTGCCTCCCCACCGAGGCTGTGCGTGGACGAGGACTTCGCGCGCCGCCCCGACGGCCTGGCGGAGGTCTTCCGTCTGTACGTGCTGCGGCACGTGAGCTTCGCGGAGTTCGTCGACGAGCACGTGTTCGCCACCCCTCCCGAGGATGCGGTGCTGGGCGTGACCCGCGGAGCGTGCGTCGCTGCGCTCACCACCACCACCGACGGCCGGGCGTGGGCGGAGGGACTGAAGACGCTGGGTGACAGCCAGCAGGCCTTCCCCGCGTTCGTGCTCGCGGCTGTCGTGGGCAACCACCTGCCGCGGTCGCGGCCGGATGTCGTCGTGGCGCTGGCGCCCTTCGCGCTGATGGAGGAGGAGGACCTGCGCGCCTGGAACGGACAGGCGTTGCAGGAGCCCGTCGCGAGGGTGGCGGAGGGGGCGGCACTGGTGCTGCGCGAACGGGCGGGTCCCGGCCGTCCCGCGCCGAGCGGCTGAGCGGGATCACGACCGCTGGACCGGCGGAGGTCCCTATCCGGCTTGACCCCACGCCGAGCCGGGCGTACGGTCGTCTCCTTTCCGAACATGTGTTCGGATCGGTGGAACGGTCGGGGAGGAGATGACGAAGCGGTACCGGGAGCGGCTCGACGCGGTGCAGCTCACCGCCGACCACGGTGGACCGGTGCCGGCGAGCTTCCGGTGGCGCGGGCGCACCTACCGGGTCACCAGGGTGCTCGGCCACTGGCGGGAGGATCCCGGCTGGTGGCGGCGCACCGACGGGCGGACCATCCGCATCGAGCAGGCCGACCTGTGGCGAGTGGAGGCGGGCAACGGCCGTCCCGCCTCCGGGGTGTACGAGCTCGTGCGCCGCGGCGGGGAGTGGCACCTCGACCGGGTCTGGGACTGAACCTGGACGAGCGGCGGTCGCCTCTCTCTCCGCTGCTGCCGCCTCTCACGGACGCGTCTGCCGGGGTGCTTCACTGCAACCCATGGCGACGATCCGGACCGAGGCGCTCACCAAGTTTTACGGCCCCGTCCGTGGCGTGGTCGACCTCGACCTCGAGGTCCGCGCCGGCGAGGTGTTCGGCTTCATCGGCCCCAACGGTGCCGGCAAGACCACCACTATCCGCCTGCTCCTCGACCTGCTGCGTCCCACCCGCGGTCGGGTGGAGGTCCTCGGCCGCGACCCGCGCCGCGACGGCCTTGCCCTGCGACGCGACCTGGGCTACCTGCCGGGCGACCTCGCGCTCTACGACGACCTGACCGCAGGCGATCACCTCGCCTGGTTCTCCCACCTCCGCGGCGGCGCGGGAGGCGACCGGATCGGGCCGCTCGCCGAGCGCTTCGACCTGCGCCTCGACCGCCGGATCCGTGACCTGTCGTCCGGGAACCGGCGGAAGGTCGGGGTCCTGCAGGCGTTCGTGCACGAGCCGCAGCTGGTGATCCTCGACGAGCCGACCTCGGGCCTCGACCCGCTGCTCCGCCAGGAGCTGCACCGGCTGCTGCGCGAGACCCGTGCTGAGGGTCGGACCGTGTTCCTGTCGTCGCATGCGCTGGACGAGGTCGAGGCGGTCGCCGACCGCGTGGGGATCATCCGTGACGGTCGGCTCGTCGTGGTCGACGACGTCAGGGCGCTGCGGTCACGGGCGGTGCGGCGCGTCGAGATTCTGTTCGCCGCTCCCGTGCCGCCGGAACGCTTCGCGGAACTCCCCGGTGTCAGTGAGGTGGAGATCGACGGGGCGCTGGGTCGGTTCCTGGTGGACGGCAGCGTCGACGCGCTGGTCAAGGCGGCGGCCGGCTTCGAGGTGGTGACGCTCACCAGCCGCGAACCCGACCTGGAGGAGATCTTCCTCGCCTACTACTCGGAGGGCCCGGGCGGGTAGCCACCCGACCAGCCGGAGGTGATCGTGGCACGGGCACCACGCAGCGTCGCGGGCTACACGCTCCACGCCCGCCGTCGGGGCATGGTGGGCTGGGTGCTGGGCGTGATCGCCATGGCCGCGTTCACGGTCGGGCTGTGGCCGGCCCTGCCCGACCCCACGGAGCTCCAGCAGCTGCTGGAGAGCGTGCCGGAGGGGGTGTTGGCCGTGTTCGGGGCGTCGGGCGACGTCTTCCTGTCTCCCGCCGGGTACCTCGACGGGCGCCTGTTCGCTCTGATCGCGCCCCTGGTGCTGCTGCTGTTCGCGGTGGGTGCCGTGACCGCCGCGACCGCCGGGGAAGAGGCGGCCGGTCGCCTCGAACTGCTGCTGTCGGCACCGGTCTCGCGCCGCCGGGTGATCCTGGAGAAGGCCGGGGCCGTGGCCCTGCTGGTCGTCGTGCTGGCGGTGCTGCTGTTCACCACGCTCGTGGTCGGCGTGGCGGCGGTGAGGCTCGACATGGGGGTGGCGCAGCTCGCGGCGGCCTGCGTGTCGCTGGTCCTGCTCACGTGGGCGCTGGCGGCGTTGGCGCTCGCGATCGCCGGCGCGACCGGTCGGCGCGGGCTGTCGCTCGGTGTGACCGCCGCGGTGGCGGTGGCCGGCTACCTCGTGGACTCCTTCGCCCCGCTCGTCGACTCGCTGGCGGGTGTCCGTCCCGCGTCGCCGTTCTACCTGTACCGCGGCAACCAGCCGCTGGTGAACGGGCTCGACCCGCTCCACGCCGGCACGCTGGCGGCGGCCACGCTGCTGCTGGTGGCGGTGGCCGCGTGGAGCTTCGACCGCCGCGACATCGGGACCTGAGACGGCTGCAGCAGGCACCGCGGTGGCAGGCGGCGACGCCTCGCCCGGTCGGCGCCTGAGCCGTCAGTGCGGCAACAGCAGCACGTCGCTCAACGCGTCGAACGCGGGCTCCGCGACGACACCCACGGCGACGACCGCGACCGCCGTCACGCCGGCAGCCGTCCCGGCCCAGCGTCCCAGCACGGGCACGGGCTCCCGGCGCACCTCGAAGTACAAAGGGCCGAGCACCCGCAGGTAGTAGAACAGCGACACCACGGTGTTGGCCACCGCCACGCCGGCGAGCCACGCGTAGCCGCCCTCGATGACGGCGCCGAACAGTGCCAGCTTGCCCGCGAAGCCGGCGAGCGGAGGGATGCCGACCAGCGACAGGAAGCTGACGACCAGCACGGCCGCGAGGAGCGGCCGTCGCCGTGCCAGGCCCGCGTACGCGTCGAGGGCGGTGCGTCCACGCAGCTCGGTCACCACCGCGAACGCGGCGAGGTTGGCCAGCACGTAGGCGAGCAGGAAGTACAGCAGCGCAGGCACGGCGAGGTCGGACCGGCCGAGCGCGACCACCGCCATGATCGCGTAGCCCGACTGCGACACGCTCGACCAGCCCAACAGGCGGCGCAGATCGTCCTGCCAGAGGGCGGCCAGGTTGCCGAGGGTCATGGTCGCGGCGGCGACCAGCGCGGCCCAGGGCCGCCAGCCGACCTGCTCGACGGGCAGCAGTTGCACGAAACGGGCGAGCGCGACCAGCCCGCCCACCTTCGGGACCACGGTGAGCAACGCGGCGGACGGCGCCGGTGCCCCCTGCGCGATGTCGGGCAGCCAGGCGTGGGCGGGAACCGCTCCGAGCTTGAACGCGAGACCGACGCCGACCGCGGCCGCGGCGGCGACGGCGGCGATCGGGTCGGTCGCCCGGCCCGCCAACCCCGCGGCGGTGGCCTCGTACAGGGTGCTGCCCACCATGCCGAACAGCAGCACGACGCCCAACGTCAGCAGCGTGTTCGCCAGCGCTCCGACCAGGAAGTACTTCATCGCAGCCTCGACCGACAGGGCCGAGCGGCGGTGGTAGCCGGCGAGCGTGTAGCCGGTGACCGAGGACAGCAGCACGCCGATGACCAACTGCATCGTGTCGGCCGCTCCGGCAACGAGGGTGGCGCCCAGGGCCGACAGGACCAGCAGCGGGTAGTACTCGCCGTGGCGGGGGTCACGCGCGAACCACTCGGGGGACATCACCACGACGACCGCCGTGGCCAGCAGGACGACGCCGCGTGCCCACGTCGTCGCCCCGTCGATCGCCCAGGTGCCGAAGAACGTGATCTGCTGCGCAGCGTCGCTGGCCAGGTCGACCGCGAACCAGGCGCTGGTGGCGAGGGTGGCCAGCGCGAGCGGGGCGCCGATCCACTGCAGCCGCCGCGGCACGGCCAGCACGGCGAGCAACGTCGTGACGGCTCCGGCGACCAGCACGATCTCCGGGACCAGGTGACCGACCGGCATCACGATCCGCCGCCGATCAGGATGCGGCTGGAGCCGGCGATGGCGTCCAGCAGCCAGCGTGGGTAGACCCCGATGGCGACGATCAGAGCGACCAGCACGCCAAGGGTCACGGCCTCCGAGCGGTGCAGGTCGGGGAAGTCGGCCCACCGAGCCGGCAGGTCGCCAAGGAAGATCTTCTGCAGCAGCTGCAGGAACAGGGCGGCGGTGATGAGCACGCCGAGCAGCGCGACGGCGGCCAACGCCGGGTAGACCGAGAACGTGCCCACGAAGATCTGGAACTCGGCCACGAACTGCGCCAACCCGGGCAGGCCGAGGCTGGCGAACGCCGCGACCGTGGTCACGCCCGTCAGCGCAGGTGCCGGCCGGGCAAGGCCGCCGTAGGCGTCGATGTCGTAGTCCTGGGTCCGCTGCCAGAAGGAGCCGGCGACCAGGAACAGCGCGCCGGTGACCAGGCCGTGGGCGACCATCTGCGTGGTCGCACCGGTGATCGCAAGCTCCCGACCGGGCTCGTCCCCCGCGAGCACCCCGCCGGCTGCGGCGATGGCGAGCACGACGTAGCCCATGTGGTTGACGGAGGTGTAGGCGATGCGGCGCTTGAGGTTGGACTGCCCCAGGGCGACCAGCGCGCCGTAGACGGCGCTGATCACGCCGATGACCGCCAGCACCAGCGCCCACTGGGCGAAGGTCGCGCGCATCATCGCGAACGGGATGCGGATCATCCCGTAGGTGCCCATCTTCAGCAGGACGCCGGCCAGGATGGCCGAGGCGGGGCCGGGGGCGTCGACGTGCGCTGGCGGCAGCCAGGTGTGGAGCGGTACCACCGGCGTCTTGACCCCGAGCCCGAACAGCAGACCCAGCAGCACGAGGCTGGACCGGAGGCCCTCCCCGGCCAGCGGCTGGTGGCGGATGAGCGTGGCCATGTCGAAGGTGAGCGGCTCGGTGGCGAGAGCCAGGCCCAGGATCCCCAGCAGCATCGTGAGCGAGCCCGCCAGCGTGAAGAGGAAGAACTTCAGCGCCGACCGTTTGGCGTCGCCGTGACCCCACTCACCGATCAGGAAGTACATGCCGACCAGCGACAGGTCGAAGAAGACGTAGAACAGCAGCAGGTCGAGCGCGAGGAACACGCCGAGCGAAACGGCTTCGAGGAACAGCAGCCAGGCGTAGTAGTGCCGCGGACGGTCACGGGTGTCGGCGGGGTAGGCGGCCGAGACGGTGAACAGCAACGCGCTGGCGGTCGCGATCACGAGCGCGACGCCGTCCACCCCGACCCGGTAGGCAACGCCGAGGGTCGGTATCCACGGTGCGGCCTCCACGAGCTGGAACAGCCGGCCGCTGCCGGGGTCGAACCGTGACCACGCCGCGATCAGCAGCGCGAGCGGAACGGCGGCGATGGTGACCGCCCCTGCCCGCGCCGCCCGCTCGGACACCCCGCGGGCCGACCCGAGAGCGACCGCGCCGATCAGTGGCACGAGGATGGTGGCGGTCAGCATCAGCTACGCCCACAACGCCAGCGCGACCACGGTGACGACCGCGCCGGCTGCGACGATGACGTAGTAGTGGTGGGCGTAGCCGGTCTGCAGCCGGCGGCTGTCGCGCCCGGCGGCCCCCACCCCGGCCGCGAGCGCTTCGACGACCCCGTCGACGCCGGCGTCGTCGAAGCGGCTGCCGGCCCCGGCGGCACGCCGTGCCGCGGCGGCAAGCGCTTCCACGGCACCGTCGACCCCGCGTCCACTCAGCGTCGTGACGAGGCGCGAACCCGCACGCGCGACCGCCGCCGCTGCGCGCACGCCGGCGTCCACGACGCGGTCGTCGAAGCGGGCGAGCGTCCTGCACAGCGCCAGCGTGGGATCGATCACGGCGGCCTGCGCGAGGGTCGGGATGCCGAGCCAGTCGGCCGCACCGTGCGGGGACGTGCCGAGCGTCGCCAGCTGCTGTCGGCGGGCGAGCACCACGGCGGCGTACGTCCCGGCGCCGACCAGCAGCAGCGAGACCACGAGCTCCCAGGCCCTGCCCTCGGGCAGCGTGCCACCGGCGACGGTCTCCACGAGCTGCCCGGCTCCTGGGATCCAGAGGAGCCCCAGCGCCACCGTGAACGTCGCGAGCACGCCGATGGCGATCGTCTCGGTGCGGCCCGGCGGCCGGACGTGGCGCAGGGCGCCGTCACGTCGCGTCGGGCCGTAGGCCAGCAGCTGGAAGCGCGCAGCGTAGAACGCGCTGAGGCCTCCCGCGGCGATCGTGAGCAGCGCGACCCAGGGGGCGCGCTCACCGGCAGCGGCGACGACCTCCTCCTTGGTCCACGCCCCGCCAAGCGGAGGGATCGCGGCCAGGGCGAGCGTGCCGGTGAGGGTCAGCAAAGCCACCGTCCGCAGCGGCGCTCCCAGACGCATGCGTCCGAGCCGGCCGCTGCCGACCGCGGCGATGGCCACGCCAGCGGCGAGGAACAGCAGCGACTTGAACGCCGCGTGGGCGACCAGGTGCGCGAGGCCGGCGGCGGTCGACCCGGCGCCGACGGCGACGAACATCAAGCCGTACTGCGCGGAGGTCGACGCGGCGAGCAGCTCCTTCGCCCGGGGGTGCAGCGCCGCCACCACACCGCCGGTCAGGGCGGTCGCGAGGCCGAGTCCGATCGCCGTCGGCCCGAACCACCAGGCCATGGCGAGCACGGGTTGCAGGCGGGCGAGCAGGTACGCGCCGGCTGCGACCATGGTGGCGGCGTGCAGCAGCGCCGACACCGGTGTGGGGCCGCGCATGGCGGAGAACAGCCACGGCGAGAACGGCACCTGCGCGGACTTGGCCGCGGCCGCCAGCACGCTCCCGGCGACGACCACGTGCAACGCCGCCCCGTCCAGCGCGCCGAGGTCCGCGTAGCGCAACGACCCGGTCGCGTGGAACGCGGCCGCGGCAGCCAGGAACAGTCCCAGATCGCCGAACCGGGTCACGTTGAAGGCGTGCGCGGCCGCGCCGGGGGGCTCCGGCTGCCACCACTCGTGGCCGATCAGGGCCCACGACACCGCACCGACGAGCTCCCAGCCGATCAGCAGGGTCAGCAGGTCACCGGCCACGACCAGCAGCTGCATCGCGCCGACGAAGGCGACCAGCAGAGCGACCAGCCGGCCCAGTCCGCGGTGCGGCTCGTGCGCGGCGGCGTAGGCGACGATGGGCGCGGCCACGACGGGCACGAGCACGGCGACGACCGCGGCTGTGCGGTCGACCTCGAGGGTGAGGATCAGCCCGCCGCCCCACTCCAGCACGCTCCGCGGACGCGTGACGGCAGCCCGCATGGCGAGCGCGAGCGTGGCGACCACGACCGTGACGCCCCCGACGCCGAGCACCCAGCGGTCGCGCGCCTCGTCCGCCGGCTGGGGGTCGCGGCCGCGCGCCGCGATCGCCGGCCACGGCCACAGGGCGGAGGCGCCGGCCACCGGCAGCAGGAAGGTCAGCCAGAGCATCAGCCACGCATCGAGTCGACGCCCTCGGTCATGTCGACCTGGCGCGCACGGTAGACGGCGACCACCAGGGCGAAGCCCAGCACCATCTCGACCGCCATGACCACCAGCACGACGACGACCAGCAGTTGACCCTCGGGCACTCCACCGGCGGTGAGCGCCCAGAACCCCGCTGCGGCCAGCAGCACCCCGTTGAGCATCAGCTCCAGGCCCATCATCAGCATGACGAACGACTGCTGGGACAGCGCCCCGTAGACACCGATGGCCAGCAACGCCCCAGCGACGAGCAGCAGCGTGGTCAGCGTCATCCGTGGCCTTCGTGGCCGCCGTGGCCGCCGTGGTCTTCGTGGCCTGCGACGTGGGCGTGGTGGCCGTGGGCTCCGTCGCCGCGGCCCGCGGCGGTGACGTCCGGCGACGCGTGCGGATCGAGCGGGGGCGGCACGGACCCCTCGTCACCATCGCCGAAGCGGCCGCGTCGGCTGGCCAGGGCGACCGCGCCCACCATCGCGGCGAGCAGCGTCACACCGGCCGACTGGAACACCAGCATCGAGTCGCCCAGCAGCTCCGAGCCCAGGCTCTCGATCAGGCCGTGCGAGGTCCGCACCGGCCGGTCGGGGAAGGCCGCCGCGAACGCGACGGTCGCCATCCCACCGAACATCACCACACCCGCGCCCACCGCGGCTGCGTGCTGGTGGACCATCTGCATGGGGTTCAGGCCGGCCGGGTTCATCATGAACATGACCATGAAGACCGCCATGACCATCATCTCGACGGCCATCATGAACAGCAGCGCCAGCCCGAGGTACTCGGCCGACAACAGCAACAGGATCCCCCCGACGTTCAGGAAGGAGGTGAGCAGCAGGAACGACGCCCGCACCATCGAGTCCGTGCGGAACACGCGCCAGCCGCTCACCAACGCAGCGAGCGCGAAGACCCAGAAGGCCACCTCGACCAGCAGCGCTCGGGTCACGTGCCCACCTCCGCCGCTGCCCCAGGTGGGCTGGGAGCGCGTCCCTGACGACGTGGGG
>DASZZX010000023.1:0-12441 GCA_036260415.1 Nitriliruptorales bacterium | reverse complement strand
GCGGCCCGGTCGGCGAGCTACGTGCCTTGGCGGGCGCGGGGGACGTGCGCCTGGTGGATCTCGCTCCTGCGCAGGCCGACCCCGGGCGTTCACGCTTCTTCGGGCTCCTCCCCGAGGACACCGACGCGGTGACGTCCGGGGCGGTCGACTGACCGCGGCAGCGCGCCGCACCTGATGCTTCGCCATGTGACCCCTGCTGGCGACCGCCTCGCCGGCTGTCTAGGCTCGCAGGCGCGGTGAACCACGCCCGTGTGATTCGACCTTCCCCACTGTGTGGTCGCGAGCGTTGCACGCCGCCGGGGCGACCCGGCGGGTGTCGCAGCGCGACGCGACCCTGACGGGAGCAGCGGCGCCGGGAGGGAGCAGCGCAGTGGTCAGCAGCGGTGCACGGTCCGACCAGGCGCGCGACGGGTTCGTCCACCTGCACGCTCACACCGAGTACTCGATGCTGGATGGGGCGTCACGGGTCGGTGATCTGGTCGCGGCGGTGGCGGCGGACGGGCAGCCGGCCGTGGCGATCACCGACCACGGGGTGCTGTTCGGCGCGGTCGAGTTCGCCAGAGCGGCCGAGCAGGCGGGTGTGCGCCCCATCCTGGGCATGGAGGCCTACCAGGCGCCGGGCTCCCGCTTCGAACGCGGCGAGCGGCGCCGGGGCGAGGAGCCCTACCATCACCTGACCCTCCTGGCCGCCGACGACGACGGCTACCGCAACCTGATCCGGCTCTCGACCCGTGCCTACCTCGAGGGATACTGGTACAAGCCCCGGCTCGACAAGGAGTTGCTCGCCGAGCACAGCGAGGGGATCGTCGCGCTGTCCGGTTGCCTGGCCTCGGAGGTCAACCAGGCCCTCCTGCGCGACGACGAGGCCGCTGCCAGGCGATCGCTGGGCGAGTTCGCCGACCTGTTCGGACGGGACCACTTCTTCGTCGAGCTGATGGACCATGCCATCCCCGAGCAGCGGCAGGTGCTGCCACGGCTGGTCGCGCTGGCGCGCGACCTCGGGCTGCGGACGGTGGCGACCAACGACTCGCACTACACCGGGCCGGACGACTGGGAGACCCACGACGTCCTGCTGTGCATCCAGACCGGGGCCCAGATCGACGACCAGGACCGTCTGCGCTTCAAGGGCCGTGACTTCTACGTCAAGTCCGCTCGAGAGATGCGCGAGCTCTTCCGCGATCACCCCGAGGCGTGCGACGCCACGCTCGACATCGCCGAGATGTGCACCGCCACGATCCGGTTCGGGGCCGACCTGCTGCCCGCGTTCCCCTGCCCCGACGGACTGTCCGAGGCAGAGTTCCTGCGTCGGAAGGTGTACGAGGGGGCGGTCCGCCGCTACGGCGACCCGCTGCCGCAATCGGTCCGCGGTCGGCTCGAGCACGAGCTCGCCATCATCGGGCAGATGGGCTTCCCCGCCTACTTCCTGATCGTGGCGGACCTGTGCGACCACGCCCGCTCCGAGGGGATCCGCGTCGGTCCCGCGCGGGGGTCCGCCGGCGGGTCCGCGGTGGCGTACTGCACCGGGATCACCCAGATCGATCCGCTCCAGCACGGCCTGATCTTCGAGCGCTTCCTCAACCCCGAACGCCTGTCGCTGCCCGACATCGACATCGACTTCGACGAGCGGCGGCGGGGCGACATGATCCGGTACGCCGCCGAGCGCTACGGCCACGACCGCGTGGCGCAGATCGTCACGTTCGCCACCATCAAGGCCAAGTCGGCGATGCGCGACGCTGCCCGTGTGCTGGGCTACCCCTACAAGCTGGGTGACGATCTGTGCAAGGCGATGCCCCCGGCGGTGCTCGGCCGGGAGGCAACCCTCGAGGAGGCGTTCGAGAAGTCCCGCGAGCTGCGCGAGATGTACGAACAGGTGCCCGACGCCCGACGTGTGATCGACACGGCCCGGGGGTTGGAGGGCCTACGCCGCCAGCACGGCATCCACGCGGCGGCGGTCGTGATCGGCGCGACGCCTCTGGTGGAGACGGTGCCGCTGTTGCGCACGGACAACGACGGCGAAGTCGTCACCCAGTACGAGATGCACGGCGTGGAGGCCATCGGACTGCTCAAGATGGACTTCCTCGGGCTGCGCAACCTCACGGTGATGACCGACGCGGAGCGACACATCCGTGACAACCGCGGTGAGCAGGTCGACGTCACGCGCGTCCCTCTCGACGACGAGCGCACCTACGCGAGGCTGCGGCAGGGCTCGACCCTGGGCGTGTTCCAGCTGGAGTCGCCAGGGATGCAGGCGCTGGTCCGGCTGATGGAGCCCGACTCGTTCGAGGACATCGTCGCGCTCAACGCCCTGTACCGGCCGGGGCCACTCGGCGAGGGCATGCACGTGGAGTACTGCGAGCGCAAGCAAGGCCGCAAACCGGTCGACTACCTACACCCCGACCTCGAACCCATCCTCCGCGACACGTACGGGATCATCGTCTTCCAGGAGCAGGTCCTGCAGATGGCGGTGGAGATCGCCGGCTACACCATGGGTCAGGCCGACCTGCTGCGCAAGGCCATGGGGAAGAAGATCCCCGAGATGATGGCGGCCGAGCACGAGCGCTTCGTCGCCGGCGCGGTCGGCAGGGGCTACGACCGGCGCTTCGCGGAGGAGTTGTTCGCCCTGATCGAGACGTTCGCGGGCTACGGCTTCAACAAGAGCCACTCGGTCGGCTACGGCGTGATCAGCTACCAGACCGCCTGGCTGAAGGCCAACTACCCGACCGAGTACATGGCCGCACTGCTGACCTCCGTCAAGAACAACAAGGACCGGCTGCCCCAGTACCTCAACGAGTGCCGCGTCCTAGGCATCACCGTGCTCCCACCGGACGTCAACGAGTCCGACGCCGACTTCGCGCCGCGCGGCGACCACATCCGCTTCGGTCTCTCCGCCGTGCGCAACGTCGGTGAAGCGGTGGTGGACGAGATCGTGCGGGCACGGCGCGAGAAGGGCCGGTTCACCGACTTCCGCGACTTCTGCCGCAAGGTCGACGTGACCGCCTTGAACAAGCGCGTGGTGGAGTCGCTGATCAAGGCGGGGGCCTTCGCCAGCCTCGGTCACCGGCGCCGCGGGCTGCTGGCCTCCTTCGAACCCCTCCTCGACGCTGCGGTGGCCGAGCAGCGCGCCGCGGCCGCCGGACAGTTCTCCCTGTTCGGGGACGCGCTGGAGGGCGCGGGGGACGTCGCCCTCGACGACGGCGTGGTGATCTCCGAGGAGGAGTTCGACAAGACCCAGCTCCTGACGCTGGAACGCGAGATGCTGGGCCTGTACGTCTCCGACCACCCGCTGTTCGGGGCCGAGCGAGCGTTGGCGGGACTCACCGACCACTCGCTCGGAGCCCTCCGCGACCGCCTCGCCGACGACGGCCGCCTACCGGAGTCGGTCACGGTCGGTGGCGTGCTGATGGGCCTCGCGAAACGCTTTACGAGGAAGGGCGAGGCCTACCTGGCGGGCACGTTGGAGGACCTGTCCGGAGCCGTCGAGACCATCTTCTTCCCGTCGGTGTACCGCGAACACCATGACCTGCTGGTCGAGGACCGGGTGGTGGTGGTGCGGGCCAGGGTGGACGCCCGCGACGAGAACCTCAAGCTGGTCGTCGTCGCAGCGTTCGAACCCGACCTGTCCGAAGTGCGGGGCACCCCCCTGGTCGTCCGCCTGGACGTGCGTCAGTGCACCCGAACGGTCGTCGACGAGCTCAGAGAGATCCTCGCACGTCACCCTGGGCACGTTCCCGTGCACCTGGCCCTGGCGGGCGATGACCGCCAGACGGTCTACAAGCTGGGGGACGGCTTCCGCGTCACGCGACGGCCCGGGCTGTTCGGGGAGCTGAGATCGCGCTTCGGGCCCGAGGTGGTCGGGGAGCTCGCGACGGCGGCGACCTGAGCGGTTCGGGCGACGCACGGCTCCGTGAGTACCATCGCCAGGGCATGGCCGATGGGGCAGGACCGATGGGGGACAGCCAGGGGCATCAGGGGGCGGTCGTGCATCGGACGCGGGACGCGTACCCCATCTCGAGGATCGCACCGCGGCTGCGCGTCGATCCTCCCTCTATCGCCGCGGTGGAACGCCGCCGGGTGCACCTCTGGACGGTGGCGGCACTCCTGCTCCTGGCGCTGTCGGTCGCGGTCGTCCTGCTGTTCGTCGGCGAGGGCACCCGGATCCTGCCTGAGGTCCCGGCGTTGCGCTGGAGCTTCCTCGCGATGTCGGCCGCGTTCATCCTGTACGTCGTCGACCAGGAGCGACGGCTACGGGGGCTCACCACCCTGCTGATCGAAGAGCGGGTCCTGACCACCTCGCTGCAGGGCCGCATCACGGACCTCAGCCTGCTCACCAAGGTCGGTCGGGTGGTCAACTCTGTCCTGACCCTCGAGGAGGTGCTCGAGGTCATCTTGACGTCGGCGTTCGAGCTGACCGGAGCGGTCTCGGGGTCGGTCATGCTGCGCGACGGTGACGTGCTGCGGGTCGCTGCCAGTGCCGGCGACTCCCGCGCGCCGGTCGGCGCGACCGTCGACATCGGCAGCGGCGCCGCAGGCTGGGTTGCCAAGCGGTCCGAGCCGCTGCTGATCACCGGTCGGTTGACCCCGCCGCATGGGCCTCGCCGGACGAAGCGCCGGCGGCCTGCCGGGTCCTCGGTGGTCGCACCGCTGGTGGCCGGCGGCGAGCTGCGGGGCGTTCTGTCGGTCGAGCGCCCGCCGGAGGCCGAGCCGTTCTCGGACGCGGAGATGCGATCGGTGGCGCTGTTCGCCGAGCACGCCGCCACCGCCGTGCACAACGCGGAGCGCTACGGAGAGCAGCGCCGCACGGTCGAGCAGCTCGCCGACTCGCTGGAACGGCGGTCGGAGTTCGTCGCCACGATGGTGCACGAGCTGCGCACACCACTGACGGTGATCCTCGGTTTCGCGGCGGTCCTCGAGCAGCAGTGGGAACAGTTGTCCCCGGAGCAGCGTGTCGACGCGCTCGGCTCCATCCGCACCCAGGGCGAGCGGCTGCGTTCGATGGTGGGGGAGGTGCTGCGCGCTGCCAGCGTGGACGCCGGGGCCGAGCTGCGTCGGGACCCGATGGATCTGCGCGAGCTGCTCGACGAGGTGCGGCGATCGATCGGCACCCTGGTCCACGAACGCGAGGGGGTCGAACGCCCGCTGCACCTGTCGGGGACCGACCAGCCGCTGGTGGTGGTGGGCGACCGCGACGCCCTGTACCGCGTGTTCGAGAACCTGATGGAGAACGCGGTGAAGTACTCGCCGGCCGGCGCCCCGGTGGAGGTGGCAGCGGAGCGGCGGAGGGCCGAGGTGCACGTCACGGTCCGCGACCACGGTCCGGGGATCCCCGAGAGCGAGCTGGGGACGGTGTTCGAGCGCTTCCGTCGCAGCACCGCCGCGATCACGGCTGGGAGCGTGGGTCTGGGCCTGTACATCGTCCGCCAACTGGTGCTGTCCCACGGCGGTCGGGTCTGGGCCAGTTCCGACGCCGGTCAAGGCGCCACGTTCACGGTGGCGCTGCCACTGCGGTCGCACGGGGACGAGGCGGCCGCCGAGGTCACCCCTCGCACCGGGGGCGCGGAGGAGAGCGTCACGGCCGGCTCCCGGACCGGTTCGAGGGACGGCTCCGCCTGAGCGCCGTGGAGGCGTGGACGTGCGGCGCGAGGGTGGCGATCACTACCGCTCCGCGACATGGGTGACCTAGGCTCGTCCGCCCCGAGACCCCTCCACTCGTCCCTCGCCGATCGGGAGCCCAGCATGCGGCTGCGTGTCGTCGACCTGCGGGGCGACCGCCGCGCCGCCGTGGACGGGCTGCGACCCCACATCGATCTGCACACCGCCCGGGAGGAGGTAGCGGCGATCCTCGAGGCGGTCCGCGAGAGCGGCGACGCGGCGCTGCGCGAGCTCACAGCCCGCTTCGACAGGGTCGAGCTGGACGGCCTGGAGGTCCCCGCCGCGGTCCGCGCCCGCGCGCTGGACGGGCTGCCGACGGACCTGCGCGCGGCCGTGGAACGCGCCGCCGACCAGGTGCGCTGGTTCCACGAGCGCGCCCGTCCACGCGACTGGACCGAGGAGCGTCACGGTGCCCTGCTGGGACAGCGCTTCCGGCCGCTGCACCGGGTCGGCGCGTACGTACCCGGCGGGCGGGCGGTCTACCCGTCGACCGTGATCATGGCGGTGGTCCCCGCCACCTGGGCGGGGGTGGACGAGATCGTGCTGTGCACGCCGCCCACGCGATCGCAGCCATGGCCTACGGGACGGCCACCGTCCCGCCGTGCGACAAGATCGTCGGCCCGGGCAACCGGTACGTGGCCTCCGCCAAGCAGCTGGTCCACGCCGAGGGTCGCTGTGGCAGCGACGGCTTCGAGGGTCCCACCGAGGTGGCGATCATCGCGGACGCCACGGCCGATCCCAGGTCCGTGGCCGTCGACCTGGTCGCGCAAGCTGAGCACGACGAGCTCGCCACCTGCCTGCTGATCACCCCTCACGCGGAACTGGTGGAACGCGTCGCCGCGGCACTCGAGGAGGAGGTCGCCGCCACCCACCACCGCGCCCGGGTGGAGGCCGCGCTGGCAGGTCAGGGCACGGCCGCACTCGTCGACGACTTGGACCACGCGGTCGAGGTGGCGGACACGTTCGCGCCCGAGCACCTCGAGGTGCACACGGCGGACCCGGCCGCGGTCGCGGAGCGAATCCGGTTCGCGGGGGCCGTGTTCGTCGGCACCAGCTCACCGGTGTCGCTGGGTGACTACGCCGCCGGACCCAACCACACGCTGCCGACCGCCCGCACGGCCCGCTTCCGGGGAGGGCTCACCACCGCCGACTTCCTCGTCCGCGTCAACTGGGTGCAGTACGACGAGGCGTCTCTGCGTGACCTGGCGGCGACGGTGCGGCGGCTGGCCGCCGCGGAGGACCTGCCTGCCCACGCACGCGCGGTGGAGGTGCGGGTCGGGGACCGGTGGTGAGCGTGGAGCGGGTCCCCGTCCGCGACGACCTGTCGGACGTGGAACCGTACGGGGCCCCGCAGCTGGATGTGCCCATCCGCTTGAACACGAACGAGACCGCCGAACCGCCACCGCGCGAGTTCGAAGCAGCCGTCCGCCGTCGGCTGCGTGCGCTCGACCTGCACCGCTACCCCGACCGGCAGGTGGCCGAGCTGCGTGAGCGCCTCGGCCAGGTCCATGGTCTGGATCCCGACCGTGTCTGGGTGGCGAACGGATCCAACGAGGTGCTCCTGCAGCTGTTCCTCGCGTACGGCGGCCCGGGTCGGCGCATGCTGCTGCTCCGCCCCGGCTACTCCGCCCACCCGCTGATCGCACGGGTGGCGGCCACGGACGTGGTCGAGCTCGACCTGCCGGACGACTTCCGACTGACCGCCGCACTGGCCGAGGAGGCCGTCACGGCGCACGATCCGGCGATCGTCACCGTCGCACACCCCAACAACCCCACCGGCGTGCCGGTGCCCCTCGATGCGGTGCGGGCCCTGCACGACGCCGGCCGGGCGCTGGTCGTCGTCGACGAGGCCTACGTCGAGTTCGGGGCGACCTCCGCCCGTTCCCTGCTCGACGTGCTCCCCCGGCTGGTCGTGACCAGGACGTTCTCCAAGGCCTACCGGCTGGCCGGGCTGCGGTTGGGCTGCCTGCTCGCACACGACTGGGTGGTCGAGGACCTGCAGCGGGTGCGTCTCCCGTACCACCTCGACACGCTGAAGCAGGTGGCGGCGCTCGCCGCGCTGGAGCTGGGACCCGCCATGCTGACCCACATCCCGCGTGTGGTCGCGGAGCGCACCCGAGTGGTGCAGGCCCTCCAAGCGCTGGCCGGCGTGGAGCCCTTCCCGTCGTCCGCCAACTTCGTGCTGTTCCGCACGGCGCTGCCCGAGCTGTTCCACCGGCTGCTCGAACGGGGCGTGCTGGTCCGCGACTTCTCCACCCACCCACGGTTGGAAGGGTGTCTGCGGGTCACGATCGGGACGGTGCGCGAGAACGACGCGTTCCTCGACGCTCTCCGCGCGGTCCTGGCGGCGCCCGAAGCGCGCGGCTGAGCGGCGGCGGCCCGGCACGAACACGGGCGGAACCGCTACCTTGTCACGCTCCCGTCCCGAGGACTGCATGACCGACGCGCCGCGCCGCGCCACCATCGAGCGGGCCACCAGAGAGACCACCGTCACGGTCGAGGTCGATCTCGACGGGGAGGGACACACCGACGTGGCGAGCGGCGTGCCCTTCTTCGACCACATGCTCGAGCAGCTGGGGCGGCACGGGCGACTCGACCTGACGGTGCGTGCCGAGGGCGACATCGCCGTCGACGCGCACCACACCGTCGAGGACGTCGGCATCGCGCTGGGTCAGGCCCTCGCCGAGGCGTGGGGGGACCGCGCCGGGGTGGCCCGCTTCGGGGATGCCACCGTGCCCATCGACGAGACGCTGGCCCGCGCAGCCGTCGACCTGTCGGGACGCCCGTACCTGGTGTGTGAGATGGACGCCCCGGTCGAGCTGATCGGGACCTACGAGACGTCGTTGACGCCGCACTTCCTGGAGGCCCTGGTGGCCAACGCACGGATCACGCTCCACGTGGAGGTCATCCGCACGCGCAACAGCCACCACGCCCACGAGGCCGTCTTCAAGGCGGTCGCGGTGGCGCTGCGCCGCGCGGTCGCCGCTGTCGGCGGGGGCGTCCCGTCCACCAAGGGGGTGCTCGCCTGAGCCACGGGAGCGCAGCGTGAACGGGCCGCTGGTCGCCGTGCTCGACTACGAGGCGGGCAACCTGCGCTCCGCGCAGCGTGGTCTGCAGCGGGCCGGTGCCCAGGTCGTGGTGACCAGCGACGCCGAGGTCGCTGGCGGGGCCGACGCGCTGGTGGTCCCGGGCGTGGGCCACTTCGGGGCGTGCCTGGACAACCTCCGCACCGCCGGGCTGGCCGCGCTGGTCGAACGCTGGGTCGAGGACGGACGTGACCTGCTCGGTATCTGCGTCGGCATGCAGCTGCTGTACGAGCACAGCGAGGAGGGCGACCGCCCGGGGCTCGGCGTCCTGCCCGGGCGGGTGGTGCGCTTGCCGGCCGACGTCCGGGTCCCGCACATGGGATGGGACGTGGTCCGCCCCACCGACGCTCACCGCGACGACCCGCTGCTCGCCGGGGTCGAGGGCGAGCGGGCGTACTTCGTCCACTCGTACTACGCGGCACCCGCCGAACCCGACCACGTGGTCGCGACCTGTGCCTACCCGCAGCCCTTCCCCTGTGTGGTGCGCGCCGGCCGGGTCGTCGGCACCCAGTTCCACCCGGAGAAGTCGGCCGACGTGGGCGCGCGGCTGCTGGCCAACTGGGTGGCGCAGCTCGCGAGGGCGGCCGCCGCGTGACCGTTGGCGTCCGGACGTGCGCGGCCCGATGAGCTTGACCCTGTACCCGGCCGTGGACATCAGAGACGGCCGGGCCGTCCGGCTGCGGCAGGGTCGGGCCGCCCACGAGACGGTCTACGACACCGACCCGGTCGCGGCGGCCCTGCGGTGGGCCGACGCCGGCGCCGAGTGGCTGCACGTCGTGGATCTCGACGCGGCCTTCACCGGCCACCCCCGCAACCGCCACCTCATCGCCGAAATCGTGGACGCCACCGGACTGCCCGTCCAGGCATCGGGTGGCATCCGCACCCTCGACGACGTGGCCAGCTCGCTGCACTACGGTGCCAGGCGCGTGGTGGTCGGCACGATGGCGCTGCATCAGCCCTCGTTCGTGGCCGAGTGCGTGCAACGGTTCGCCGACGCGGTGGCGGTCGGGCTGGACGCCCGGGGACGGACACTGCAGGCCCGGGGCTGGACCGAGGAAGCCGGCGACTTGTTCGAGGCGCTCGAGCGGTTCACCGTGATGGGTGTCAGCCGCTTCGTCTACACCGACGTCGCCCGGGACGGGATGCTGCACGGTCCCAACCTCGCGATGTTGGTCGCGGTCGCGGACGCGACCGCCGCGCGGGTCACCGCGTCCGGCGGGGTGGCGAGCCTCGTCGACGTGCGCGCCCTCGCCGCATGCCATCCCCGGGTCGACGCAGCCATCGTCGGCAAGGCGCTGTACGCGGGTCGCTTCCGGCTCGAGGACGCGCTCGCGGCCTCCCGGAGCCCGGCGTGAGCGCATCGGGCAACGCCAGCGGTCGGCACACGGAGGCCACCCCTCCGGCGACCACCTCCGCCATGGCGGACCTCGCCGTGCGTGTCATCCCGTGCCTCGACGTCGACGCGGGACGCGTGGTGAAGGGCGTGCGGTTCGTGCAGCTACGCGACGCGGGCGATCCGGTCGAGCTCGCCCGCACCTACGACGCCGAGGGCGCCGACGAGCTCGTCTTCCTGGACATCACCGCGTCGGCCGACGAGCGCGAGACGATCATCGACGTCGTCGCGCGCACCGCAGAGCAGGTGTTCATCCCGCTCACCGTCGGAGGAGGGGTCCGCACCGTGGCCGACGTCCGGCGACTGCTACGAGCCGGCGCGGACAAGATCGCCCTCAACACCGCTGCGGTGCAGCGTCCGGACGTCCTCTCGGACGCCGCCGACGCCTTCGGGTCCCAGTGTGTGGTCGCCGCGATCGACGCACGCCGCCTGGAGGTGCACGACCCCGGCGCCGGGTGGCAGGTGTACGTCCACGGTGGACGCACCCCGACCGGTGTCGACGCGGTCCGCTGGGCCGCCGAGTGCGAGCGCAGGGGGGCGGGCGAGATCCTGCTGACGTCCATGGATCGGGACGGCACCAAGCAGGGCTTCGACCTCGACCTCCTGGACGCGGTCGTGGCAGCGGTTAACCTGCCGGTCATCGCCAGCGGCGGCGCGGGCACCCCGCACCACATGGTGGAGGCGGTGACCGTTGGGGGAGCGGCGGCGGTCCTAGCCGCGTCGATCTTCCACTTCGGGGAGCTGCGCATCGTCGACGTCAAAGAGGAGATGGCCGCCGCCGGCCTGCCGGTGCGGCGGACCGCGACGCACGAGCACTGAGAAGCTGCCCGTCCGGGGGCGTCACCAACCAGACCCGTCGAACCGGTCGACGAGACGGCGGGCGGCACGCCAGACGAGATAGGTCACGAGCAGCGACAGCAGCAGCGCCGAGACCGACAGTTCCGGGCGCGCCCCGCTCACAGCTCCACGTGCGGGCGCGGCGACGCGCTCACGGAGACCGGGGTCGCGCACCCGATCGAGGATGACGTCGAGGACTTCGTCAGGGGGGTCGGGTTGGGGGATCGGCGGGCCCTCACCGAGTTCGCGCAGGCCTTCGGCGACCGTCCGTTGCCTCCTCAGCTCGTCCGTGCAGGCCGCGCACCGGGCGAGGTGTCGCTGCAGCAGGCGGCGGCGCCAGCCCGGGAGCGTGCCGTCCACCAGGTGCGGCAGCCCGTCTCGCACCCGCTCGCACCTTCGTGATCGCTGTCCGCTCATCGGTCGATCGCCTGTCGCAGTTTGGTGTGTGCTCGGTGCAGGCGCACCTTCGCGGCCCCTTCGCTGATCCCGATCAGCTTCGCCGCCTGCTTGGTCGACAGACCCTCGATATCCCTCAGGATCACGATGGCACGATCCTGCTCGGGGAGCTCCTGGATCGCCCTCGCCACTCGGCTCGCCTGGTCGAGTTCGACCACGCGCCCCGCCGGATCGTCCTCCGCCACGGTCGCGCCGGTCGCGTCGTCGCGGTGGTCATCCGGGACCGCGAAGGCCCTCCAGCCGGCGAGCTGGACCCGGGCGCGATGGTCGCCGCGCTTGCGCAACGCCGTGGCGCACACGTTGACCGTCACGCGATGCAGCCAGGTCCCGAAGGCAGCCTCGCCGCGGAACCCCATGACCGACCGGGTGACGCGCACGAACACCTCTTGCGTGGCGTCGGCCGCATCCGCCGGGTCGCCCAGGAGGCGAAGGCACAGCCGGTGGACGTCGGCGTAGGTGCTGCGCACCAGCGCGTCCATGGCACCGGGAGCTCCGCGCTGGACGGCGCGCACCAGAGCAGTGTCGACCTCCACCACACCATTGTGGTGCACCCGACGCGGGGGCCTGTAACCAACCGGGGACCGGCGAGTCCAACTGTTCGAGGCGGGCACGAGCCCCGTCCGTCCCCGAGAGAGGAACCGACCCCATGTACGCCTTCGTCGTCCTGATCGCCCTGGCGCTGTCGCTGGCGGTCGTGCAGCGCACCTTCGATGAGCTGGTGCCCATCCAGGTCCCGGCCGCGATGACGCGGACCATCACCGTTCTCGTCGCGATCGGCCTGGCGTGGCTGCTCGACTACTCCGTCTTCGCCGCGTTCGACCAGGACCTGCGCGCCGCGTGGATGCACCCCGTGGCGACCGGTCTCGTGCTCGTAGCGTTCGGCGAGTTCAGCCGGTCGATCGTCAACGCGATCGCACACCGTGCCGGTGAGCCGCCGGTCGAGGTCGCCCCCACGTTCCCCCGTGTCGCTGCCTGACCGCCCAGCACCGCGGGCATCGAGCAGGGAGGCCGACCCTACCG
>DASZZX010000022.1:0-10168 GCA_036260415.1 Nitriliruptorales bacterium | reverse complement strand
GGGCGGTGCGCGCGTACGCGACGGTCCCGCCGGGGCCGGCGAGCCCGACGACCAGCGTGATCCGGCGACCCGCCTCGGTGCGTGGACCGCGTCGCCCCGTGACCTCCAGCCCGCCCGAGACCTCACGCACCACCAGCCGTTCGAACTCCCCCGCGCCGTCGTCGCGCACGGCCCACAGTTCCTCCACCTCCAGCCGTCTGAGGTCGCGACCGTCGACCGCAACCAGGTCGATCACGGCGCAGAGGTTGGCGCAGCGGGGCAACCCGCCTCCACCGGCGTAGGGCTGCACGTCGCGCCAGGCGCGCGCCTGAGCGCGGACGGTCGCCCCGGCGACATCGGCCTCCAGAGGCGCCTGGGCGACCTCGGCCGGCGGGGGGTTTAGCGCTGCCGGACGGTCCGCCTCGAGCGCGGCCTCACCGCCGCAAGCGGCGAGCGTCAGGGCGGTCGCCCCGGCCACCAGCGCGAGCCGGCGCACGGTCCCTCCAGTCGGTCACTGCGGTCCGCAGGAGCCTATGGCGTCCCGTGGCGGGCGCGGTGGCGGGACGGCCGCAGGACCTGGTCCACCACGGCCCACCCGGACGACCGTCGGTGCAGCCGGGTCGCGCAGCTGACGCGGACCGGCTCACCGCGCCCTCCGACCCCTCGTGGGGTCGGGGTCGCCGTGCCCGACGACGGCGTCGAGCCAGCGGCCGACCAGCGTCAGGCCCACCGCGCGGACGAAGCGGTCGCGGCGCTGCGCCTCGACCGCGAGGGCGTCCGGATCGACACCTGCCCGGTGGCAGCGGTCGCGGTTGTGGTCCGTGCTGCACCACGCCGCGACCTGCGCGGCGTCCACCTCGGGGTGGAACTGCACACCGTACGAACGACCGTCCGGCGCACGCCACGCGGAGGTCCCGTCCGACCCGACCAGCATGGTCTCGGCGCCGACCGGCATGCGGACGACCTCGTCGTCGTGGAAGAAGAGCGTTGCGGCACCGTCGGCCCAGCCCGCGAAGACCCGATCGGTCCGTCCGACCTCGGTCCGCTCCAGCGGCAGGAAGCCCACCTCGGGGACGGCGCGACTGCCCACCTCCCCGCCGAGCACGGACGCGAGCAGCTGCGCCCCGAGGCAGATGCCGAACACCGCGATCTCGCGCTGGAGCGCCGCCGCGACCGCCTCCTGCTCCCCAGCGAGCCAGGGATGCGCCTTGCTGTCACCCACGGCCATCGGTCCGCCCAGCAGGATGATCCCGCGGGCGCTGTCCAGCGACGGGAACGGCGCACCGCTGGCGACGTCCACCAGCCGCCACGGACGACGGCCGGCGCGGGCGTCCAGAACCTCGGTCAGCGCGGACGGCCCGGTCGCGGTCGCGTGCTGGACGACCAGCGTCTCGCCGTAGTCGAAGCCGTCCTCCTCCTGCTCCCGCTCGGGCTCGGTCATGCGCCCCAGCGTAGAGGGGGAGGTGACGACGTCCGCGCCGCTCGGGCGCGGGCGGGGGCGCAGCTACCCTCACGTGCGGATGCGTTCGGTGAGCGGTCTGCGGCGACGGGCTCCTGTGCCTGGTGTCCTCGTGGCGTCCTTGGCGGCGGCCTGCGCCCTCCGTGGGGGCGGGACGGCCGACAACGTCACGGGGTCCGATCCGCCACCCCCGCCGGTGGCCGACCTTGCCGAGAAACCGCAGGTCCCCGTCCCGCAGGGTGTGGAGCCGACCCGACTCACCGTGACCGACATCGTGGTGGGATCGGGCGTGCCCGCCGCGGCGGGTGACGTCGTGACCGTCAACCTCGTCGGTGTGCGGCACGCCGACGGTCACGAGGCCACCGATACCTGGGACCGCGGTCGGCCTGTCACCTTCCGCCTCGACCAGGTGGTCCCCGGTGTGGCCAAGTCCATCGGCGGGACCGAGGGCATCGATCCCATGCGCGTGGGCGGCCGCCGGCTCGCGCTCGTCCCCGCCGACGACGCGTACGGGACCCGCCCTGACGGTGCCGCGCCGGCGGGAGCCCTGGTGTTCGTCATCGATCTGATCGCGGTCGTCCGATGACCGGGCGGATGGCCGAGGACGCCGGCGTGTCCCCGTGACGTTGCCGGAGGCGCCGCGCCACGACGGCGGGCGGCGGGGACGGTGACGGCCGCCGAGGGCCGGGGCGGACTCGAGGAGCTGGTCCAGCGGGCTGACCCCCAGGAGCTCCTGCTCGAGGTCGACCGGCTCGTGGCGGGTCGCGACTGGGCCGGTCTGGTCCGCCTGCGGGACCTCTGCGACGCGGCCGTCGAGCTCGGCAAGCAGCTGTGGTCGGTGGCGCAGTTCGCCGAGTACCGGCTGGCGCTCGAGGCGCCGGGCCCGTACGCGGCCGCGATGTGCCGCAGCGGGGCGGGTCGGTTCGCTCTCGGGCCGCTGACCGAGGTTGCGGCCAGCACCCACCGCTGGGCGGAGCTGGCCGATCACCTGACCGAACCGTGGATCGCTGCGACGGTGGCGCAGGAGCGCGTGTTGCGGGGCGAGGACCTCACCGGGGACGTCCGCGCACACACCGAGGAACTGGAGCTCCCGCCGGTGCTCCACCCGTGGGAGCCGGACTACCCGCTGCCCACCTACCGGCCATACGAGCTGATCGAAGGGGGTCCGCCACCGCTCGAACTGGCGCACCGAGCCGTGGACGCCCCACCGGCCCCGCCCCTCGAGTTGCCGGAGCTGACCCGGGCGTTGACCGACGCGGCGGCCACCTGGGCGGACGGCTCCAACGGCGGCTGCCACGTCGCGACCGTGCGGGGTGACGCCGCCGGGGCGGTCGCCGCGCTGGTGAGCGGCGAGACCGCCCTGGCGCCGGTGGCCCCGGCCGATGTGCTGGCGCGGCTGGCCTGGACGGCCGCGTCCGGGGGCGCGTACGGGCGTCGAGCGGGCATTGCGGCGGGGCGATCGGCGGCGTGGTGGGTCGCCACGGTGGCCACCGGACTGCCCGCCGCAGCGGCGCCGGACGAGCTCGGCCGGGCCCTGCAGCGCTTGCGCTGGTACGTGATCGGCGGCGGTGAGGGGGATCTGGGCTGGAACCTGCGCGTGGCGATCGCCGACCCGCAGGGCGGCTGGGCGGTCGCGGTGGACGCCTGGGACCGCCTGCGCGACGACGATCCCCGCGCTGCCACGCGGTGACCTGTCGTCGGTGCCCGCCGGTTGGCTGGCGGTCGCGGAGCTGCGACTGTGGGGCGGTACGTCGCAGTCGGAAGGGAACGCGGATGGGATCCGTCGCACGCATCACCGAGATCAGCGCCCGCTCCAACGAGAGCTTCGACGACGCTGTCAGGGTCGGAGTCGATCGTGCCACGAGCACGTTGCGCAACGTGCGATCCGCGTGGGTCAAGGAGCAGGAGGTCTACCTGGAGAACGACCAGATCGCGACGTACCAGGTGATCCTGAAGGTGACGTTCGAACTCGAGAGCTGATCGGCCAGTACCCGTCGGGGCGAGCCGGGAGCCTCCGGGTTCGGAGACCCCGTCACGCCAGCGTGTCATCGTCCACGGCGATCACGTCGGCCACCTCGGGATCGTGCGTGTTCACGGTCGCCGGTGACCGCGACGACGCACGATGAGCCTGCAGGGCGGTCGAGATCGGATCGTGCGTGTTCACGGCCGCCGGTGACCGGGACGACGCACGATCGGGGACGGGAGTGGCGGTCGGGGCCGTCGCGTCGGCGACGGGTGGGCCGTCCCGCCGGCCCCGGGACGGGGTGGAGCCCCTGGGTAGCATCGGCCTACGTCCCGCGGAAGACTGGACGTCATGGCTGATGGACGGACGTCACGCACCGGTGCCGAGGGGTTCGGGGTCAACGCCTGGCTCGTCGACGAGCTGTACGAGCAGTACCGGGAGGATCCCGACGCGCTGAGCGAGAGCTGGCAGGAGTTCTTCGAGGACTACCGCCCCGAGGACCGGCCGCAACCTCCGCGCGACGACCAGCCTGCGGTGCAGACGACCGCCGACGATCGTGACGCACTGCGCGCGCGCGCGAAGTCGGCTGCGGCCGGCGACGGCCAGGCAGCCGAGGAGGCGTCCCCGGAGGACGCCGAGCACGCGGCCGCACGGACGGCCGAGCGCGGGCAGGAGGGGCGCCGGCCGGAGGCCGCCGAGACAGCGCGTGGCGCGGAGCAGCCGGCCGCGGAGCGTCTGCGCGGCATCAAGGCCCGGATCGCCGAGAACATGGCGACGAGCCTGAGCGTGCCGACAGCAACCAGCGTGCGCACGGTCCCGGCGAAGCTGCTCGAGGTCAACCGCAGCATCGCCAACAACTACCTGCGCCGCACCTACGGCGGCAAGGTCTCGTTCACCCACATCATCTCGTACGCAGCGGTCAAGGCGCTCGACGCGGTCCCCAACATGCGGACCGTCTACGCCGAGGTGGACTCCAGGCCGGGCGCGCTCCGGCTCGAGCACGTCAACCTCGGACTGGCCGTGGACGTCGAGCGTGACGGCGAGCGGGTCCTGCTGGTGCCGTCCATCAAGCAAGCCGACACCCTCGCGTTCGACGCGTTCCTCGAGGCGTACGAGGACCTGATCCGCAAGGTCCGTACCAACCGGCTGACCCCCGACGACTTCCGGGACACCACCATGACCATCACCAACCCGGGCACCCTGGGGACGGTGCTGTCGGTCCCGCGTCTGATGCAGGGCCAGAGCGTGATCCTGGGGGTCGGGGCGATCGACTACCCGGTGGAGTACCAGGCCGCCGACCCGGCCACCCTCGCCAAGCTGGGCGTGTCCAAGCAGATCGCGCTCTCATCGACCTACGACCACCGCGTCATCCAGGGGGCCGAGTCCGGCTCGTGGCTGGCGCGGATCCACGCGTTGCTGCTCGGCGAGGACGGTTACTACGACGACATCTTCCAGACACTGGGCGTCCCCTACGAGCCGGCGCGTTGGCGCCGCGACACCAGCCCGCTGGACTCCGAGCTCGCCATGCTCGACAAGCAGGTGCAGGTCGACCAGCTGGCGCACATGTACCGGGTGCGGGGTCACCTCATCGCCGACCTCGATCCGCTGTCGCAGAAGCCCCCCCGCATGCACAGCGAGCTGGACCCCATCACCTACGGACTGTCGATCTGGGACCTCGACCGCGAGTTCGTGGCCAACGTCGCCGGCCAGCGCAGCATGCAGCTGGGCCAGCTGCTGGGGATCCTGCGCGACGCGTACTGCCGCACGGTCGGGATCGAGTACATGCACATCCAGGATCCGGCGCAGAAACGCTGGATCCAGGAGCAGGTCGAGGGCGTCGAGTGGGAGCTCGCCCCCGAGGACAAGCGCCACGTGCTGGAGAGGTTGAACGCAGCCGAGGCCTTCGAACGGTTCCTGCACACCAAGTACCTGGGACACAAACGGTTCAGCCTCGAAGGTGGCGAGAGCTTCATCCCGCTGCTCGACGCGATCCTGGAGGACGCGTCGACGGTGCACATCGAGGAGGTCGTGATGGGCATGGCCCACCGTGGTCGCCTCAACGTCCTCGCCAACATCGTCGGCAAGTCGTACCGCGAGATCTTCAGCGAGTTCGAGGGCGACATCGACCCCCAGACCGTGCAGGGCTCCGGTGACGTGAAGTACCACGTCGGCCAGACCGGCGTCTTCCGGTCCCGTACGGGTGGGGAGGTCCGCATCACCCTGCCGTCCAACCCGTCGCATCTCGAGGCGGTGGACCCGGTGGTCGAGGGCATCGCCCGGGCGCGGCAGGACCTGCTCGACGTGCCAGAGACGTTCCGCGTGCTGCCGGTCCTGGTGCACGGCGATGCGGCTTTCGCCGGTCAGGGTGTGGTCGCCGAGGTGTTCAACCTCTCCCAACTGCGTGGCTACCGCACCGGTGGGACCATCCACATCGTCGTCAACAACCAGCTGGGCTTCACGACGCCGCCCGAGGCGGGACGCTCGTCGGAGTACTCGACCGACATCGCACGGGCCGTCCAGGCGCCGATCATCCATGTCAACGGCGACGACCCCGAGGCGGTGGTGCGCGTCGGCCGGCTGGCGTTCGCCTACCGCCAGCAGTTCCACCGGGACGTGGTGATCGACCTGGTGTGCTACCGCAAGCTCGGGCACAACGAGGCCGACGACCCTTCCTACACCCAGCCGCTGATGTACGAGACCATCGACCAGAAGCGCTCGGCACGCAAGATCTACACCGAACGGCTGGTCAAGCGCGGCGACATCTCGATGAACGAGGCGGAGGAACTGCTCGACGACTTCCAGCAGCGACTCGACGAGGCGTTCGAACGCACCAAGGAGTCGCACCCTCCCGCCACCCCGCCCGTCCACCGTCCGCCGCCCCCGCGGGGCGTCGCACCCAGCGTCGAGACCGGCGTCAAGAAGGACGTGCTCGACCGCATCGTCGACACCATATTCGGTGAGCCCGAGGGGTTTACGATGCACCCCAAGCTGAAGCGGCTGTTCGACCGGGCGGCTGACCGCTACCGCGAGGAGGGCCGGGTCGACTGGCCTCTCGCCGAGCAGCTCGCCTTCGGGTCGCTGCTGGGGGAGCGCACCTGGGTTCGGCTGGCCGGTCAGGACAGCCGACGCGGGACGTTCTCGCAGCGACACGCGGTGCTGGTCGACTACGAGACGGGCGAGGAGTACACGCCGCTGGCCCACCTGGCGGACGAGCAGGGCAAGTTCTTCATCTACGACTCCTTGCTGAGCGAGTACGCAGCGGTCGGGTTCGAGTACGGCTACTCGGTGGCCAACAAGGAGGCGCTGACGATCTGGGAGGCGCAGTTCGGCGACTTCGTCAACGGCGCCCAGATCGTCATCGACCAGTTCATCGTCGCCGCCGAGGACAAGTGGGGACAGACCTCGAGCCTGGTGATGCTGCTGCCGCACGGCTACGAAGGGCAGGGACCCGAGCACTCCTCAGCCCGCATCGAGCGTTTCCTCGTCCTGGCTGCTGAAGACAACATCCAGGTCTGCAACGCCACCACCGCCGCGCAGTACTTCCACCTTCTGCGACGGCAGAAGCACCGTGGCGGGCACGAGCCGCTGATCATCTTCACCCCCAAGTCGCTGCTGCGTTCCAAGCACTCCGCCTCCCCGGTCGAGGACCTGACCACCGGACGCTTCCACGAGACGATCGACGATCCCAACGTGGCCGGCCGCGACGCCGTCGAGCGCGTGATCCTGTGCAGCGGCAAGGTGGCGTTCGAGGCGATGCAGCGGCGCGACGAGCTCTCCGCCCCGGTCGCCGTGGTCCGCGTCGAGCAGCTGTACCCGTGGCCGGCCGAGCAGCTCGCCGAGATCCTCGACGGCTACCCCAACGCCCATCAGGTCCTCTGGCTGCAGGAGGAGCCGGAGAACATGGGCCCGTGGCCCTTCGCGCACTCGCGGCTGCACCGGCTGCTGCGTGAGCGCGACCGCCAGCTGACACACGTGTCCCGCCCGGAGTCGGCCAGCCCCGCCGCCGGCAGCCACACCATCCACCAGCAGGAGCAGGAGCAGCTGCTGCGCCGGGCGTTCGACGGGCTGTGATCGTCGACGCGCACCGTCTGCTGCCGGACGAGCCGCTGACCACGCTCGACGCGTACCTGCGGAGCGGCGGAGGTCAGGGTCTGCTACGGGCGCTCGACATGACGCCCGCCGACGTGATCGGCGAGGTGAAGGCCTCCGGGTTGCGGGGCCGCGGCGGTGCCGGGTTCCCCACCGGCGTCAAGTGGGAGTCGGTCGTGGCGTCCGCCGCCGAGCGGGATCAGCCCGTCTACCTGGTGGTCAACGGGGCGGAGGGCGAGCCGGGCACCTTCAAGGACCGCACGCTGCTCGAAGCCAACCCGTTCCAGGTGGTCGAGGGCATCCTGATCGCGCTCCACGCCACCGGCGCCCGGCGCGGCTACGTCGCCATCAAGCGCACGTTCGGGGCTCCGTTGCGCAACCTGGCGGACGCGGTGGCGGCCGTGGCCGCGCACGGCTGGCACGGGGCCGAACTCGTCGAGGTGGTGCCGGGACCTGACGAGTACCTGTTCGGCGAGGAGTCGGCGATGCTGGAGGTGATCGAGGGCAAGCTGCCGATGCCACGCATCAACCCGCCCTACCTGCAGGGCCTGTTCGCCACGATCGACCAGCCCAATCCGACGGTGGTCAACAACGTCGAGAGCTACGCCCACGTCGCCAGCATCCTGACCCGCGGGGCCGACTGGTTCCGCGAGGTGGGCACCGACGCTTCGCCCGGCACCATGCTCTTCACGGTCACCGGCGACGTCGGCAGCCCGGGGGTGTACGAGCTGCCGATGGGGACGCCGCTGCGCACGTTGCTCGTCGACATCGCGGGTGCCGACGACGTCAAGGCGGTGTACAGCGGCACCTCCAACACGGTCGTGACCCCCGACCTGCTGGACCTGCCTCTGGACTTCGACGCGTTCACCGCCGCCAACACCGGTCTGGGCAGTGGCGGTTTCATCGTCTACGACTCCTCGCACTGCATCGTGCGGGTGCTGGCGACCCTGTCGCACTTCCTGGCGATCGAGTCGTGCGGCCAGTGCAATGCCTGCAAGCTGGGGACGGAGGCCATCACCGAGGTCCTGGTTCGCATCGACCGGGGCGGCGGCGTGCCGAACGACCTGGAACGGCTCCTGGAACGCGCCGCCACGGTGACCGACCAGAACCGTTGCTACCTGCCGGTCGGCGAGCAGCTGATGGTCGGCAGCACCCTGCAGCGGTTCGCCGCGGAGTTCAGCGACCACCTCGGCAGGGCCTGCTGGTCGGAACGCGAGCCGGCGGTGCCCAAGATCGACCACCTCGACCATGCCGACGGCGAGGTGGTCTACGACCTTGACTACCACCGCAAGCGCCCCGACTGGTCCTACGCGGAAGGATGAGCGCCGACAACCCGTGGCTGGGGCGGCGCGTGCTGAACTACGCGCACCGTGGCGGGGCCAAGGAGGCGCCGGAGAACACGCTGGCCGCCTTCGAGCACTCGGTCCGGGTGGGCGCACACGGGCTCGAGCTGGAGGTCCGCGCCAGCGCCGATCGTGAGCTGGTCGTCTTCCACGACGACCGTGTCGACCGGGTCACCGCCGCCACCGGCAGGGTGGACCGGCTGACCGCCGACGAGCTGTGCCGGCTCGCGGTGCTAGGCCCGGCGGTCGGGGTGGGCGGTTCGGTCGCCGTTCCCACGCTGCGCGCGGTGCTCGAGCGCTTCCCAGCGACGTTCGTCAACATCGACATCAAGGCGACCGTGCCGCGTACGGCGCCCTACGAGCGTCTGCTGGCCGAGATCCTGCGGGCGTTCGGCCGCACGGACGACGTCATAGTGGCGTCGTTCCACCAGGCCGCACTGGACGCGTTCCGCAGCGTGGCCCCACACGTCACCACGTCGGCCTCACCGCAGGAGGTGGCGGCGCTGTGGTCGGACGCCTGGGGCCCTCCGGCGACCGGACGGGTGGTGGCGGTGCAGGTCCCCACCACCTTCCAGGACCTCGAGGTCGTGACGGGGCCCTTCGTCGAGCGCGCCCACCGGCACGGTCTCGCCGTGCACGTCTGGACGATCGATGACGAGGCGGAGATGGGTCGTCTGCTCGACCTCGGCGTCGACGGGATCGTCACCGACCGCCCGACGCTGCTCGCACGGGTGCTGCGCGAGCGGGGGATCGGCTACAGCGCGTCGGGCCCGTCGGCGTAGGCCTCGGTGCACACCACCCCGTCGTCACCGACGGTGGCGCTGTGCTCGGTGCCGGGCTCCAGGTCGAGCCGGTCGCCGCTGTGCATGGGCAGATCGGCGTCGTGGGTGTGGAACGTGATCGACCCGTCCACGCAGAACAGGATCTTGTGGTCTGCGTGCTCGTGCCACCCGTAGGTGTCACCCGGCGCGTTGCTGAAGGTCCGTGGGCTCAGCCCTGCAGCACGCAACTCCGATTCGACTTCCTCGACCGTGCGCCCCCCCGACTGGCTGCTCTGGCTCACCCAGCCGGCCACGCGCCACCTCCTGCTCGATGCGCCCAGCGTAACCGTGCTGCGGGACCGTCCGGGGTGAGGCCGGTTCCGGGCCGCCGTGCGACGGTCGTGAGGTCGGCTCGGAACCGTCCGTGACGGCGGCGAGGGACGAGGGTATGACTCAGACCTGGTTCGTCCGACCCGTCGGCTACAAGCCCGCATCGACCACGATGACGCTGATGTTGTCGCGGCCGCCGCGCTCCTTGGCGGCGTCCACGAGCCGGTCGCACACCTCCTGGGCG
>DASZZX010000021.1:0-12738 GCA_036260415.1 Nitriliruptorales bacterium | reverse complement strand
CCGCGTACAGCCGGGCCACCTCCGCCGGGCCAAGGTGCCGCCAACGCCCCTGGCGGAGGTCGCCGAGCTGGACCCCGCCGTACGCCACCCGGGCCAGCCGCTCGACCGGATGGCCGACCGCTGCGAGCATGCGCCGGACCTCCCGCTTGCGTCCCTCCGTCAGCACCAGCTGGAGGAGCGTCTTTCCCTTGCCCTCGGCGAGCACGTGCGCGGACCTCGCCACCGCCGGCCCGTCCTCCAGCTCCAGGCCGCGCCGTAGCCGGGCCAGGTCGCGTGCGCTGACCTGACCGTCCACCTGCACGACGTACTGGCGTTCCACCTCGTAGGAGGGATGCATCAGGGCGTGCGCGAGCTCACCGTCGTTGGTGAGCAGGAGCAGGCCTTCCGTGTCGATATCCAACCGCCCCACGGGGAACAGCCGCTGCGGCGCCCGGACGAGGTCGAGCACCGTGGGCCGACCCCGCGGGTCGTCCACGGTCGTCACGTAGCCGCGCGGCTTGTTGAGGGCCAGGTAGACGCGCCGCGGGTCGATGTTCACCCGCTCCCCGTCGACGCGTACGTCCGCCGACGCGGGATCGACCTTCGTGCCGAGCTGCGCCACCTCGCCGTCCACCGTCACGCGGCCGGCGCTGATGAGTTCCTCGCAAGCACGCCGCGAACCAAGTCCCGCCGCGGCCAGGACCTTCTGCAGCCGCTCGCTCATGGCCCGGCTTCGCCGGCGGAGTCGTCTGCGTGTCGGGCGCGATCCGCCGCGTCGGCGTGCGCGCCGTCGGTCTCGTCGGAGCGATCGGTGTCCTCGGCCGCGCGCATGGCCTGCTCCAGGGTCGCCATCGCGTTGCGAGCGGCCCGCTCGAGAGCCTCCGTGAGGTCGTCCATGTCCTGCCCGCGTGACCTAGCCAGGGGCTCTCCCGGCTGGAGGGAGGGGCCGGGCGCACCGGTCAGCGGTGGACCGGAGCGCTCGAGCGCGTCGGGCTCGGGCCACTGGCGGTCGGCCTCGCCGGGACCAGGCGGCTCCTCGGCGGGATCCCACCGGGGCCGTCCGGACGCGACCAGGTCCTGGCCAGCTCGCAGGCGCTCCCGCGCCGCGCGCAGCCCCGCGGCGACCGGCTCGTCCGGTGCCGGACCCTCCGGCAACAGGTCCGGCAGAGGCGGCAGGTCCTGCAGACGGTCGATGCCGAGCTTCTCCAGGAACGCGTCCGTGGTGCCGTAGAGGACCGCTTGACCGGGCCCGCTGTCGCGACCAACCTCCTGCACCAGTCCCCGACCCAGCAGCGTCCTCAGCGCCCCATCGGCGTTGACGCCACGCACTTCGCTGACCTCGTGGCGTGACACCGGCTGTTTGTACGCGACCACCGCCAGCGTCTCGAGCGCGGCTTGGGTGAGCCGACCGCTGCGCCCGTGGAGCACCCAGCGCTCGATGTAGGGCGCGGCCTCGGCCGCGGTGTACAGACGCCAGCCACCGGCGACCTGACGCAGGACGAAGCCGCGGCGCTCTTGCCGGAGCTGCTCGGCGAGCGCGGCGAGCTCCGCCTCCACCTCACGCCGGCCGACCTCGAGGACCTGACTCAGCGTGGTCTCATCGACCGGTTCGTCGACGACGAACAGGATGGCTTCCAGCGCCTGTCTGGTGGTGGCGTCCACCGCGTCCTCCAGCCGTCAGCGCGGGTCCGGAGCCGGCGCGCCTTGCCCCTGCCCATCCGAGTCATCCGCCGCAGCGGCGCCGACGGGTGCCTGCGGTCGATCGAGTCGATCGAGCAGGGCCAGGTCCGCTCCGCCGGCACGACGGCGCTCGACGTGCAGGTCCCCGAAGGGGCTGGGCTGATCGAGGTCCAGGTACCCGAGCTTGTACAGCTCCAGCGCGGCCAGGAAGTGCACCACCTGCTCCGACCGTGTGAGGCCGGTCACCAGCTCCCTGAACGTGCGTCCGTCACCTGGCCAGGGCAGTCGCGCGAGCAGTCGTCGGGCCGCCTCACGCAGGCTGAGGCCCGCGGGTGGGATGTGCGCGAGGCTGACCGTCGGCCTGGGTCGTGGGGCGAGCGCCGCGGCCGCCAGCGCCCCGAGCCCCTCCGCGCCGACCTCCAGATCCACGTCCGGCGCGAGCTGCCGGAAGCGGGGCTCGAGCGGCACAGTGCGTGGGACGTAGCCCTCGTTCGCCGCCATCGCGTCGGCCAGCAGACCGCTCACCTCGTGGAACGCGCGGTACTCAAGGAGCCTCGCGTAGAGCACGTCGCGGGCTTCGACGAGCAGATCGTCGAACTCGGCGCGCTGACCCGCGGGGAGAAGCCGCGCCGCCTTCAATTCGGCGAGGGTCGCCGCCACGAGCAAGAAGCGGGTGGCGGTGTCGAGGTCGAGCCCGTGCGCGAACCCGTGGTCTGGGTCGCGCCCCGCCTCGCCGTCGGCCCCGCTGGTGCGGCGAGGCCGTCCCGCGCCACCGTCGCCCGCCCGACCGATGGACCCCAGGAAGTCCGCGGTGATCTCGGCGAGGTCGACCTCGGACACGTCGAGCCTGCGGCGGGCGATCAGCTGCAGAAGCAGGTCGAAGGGGCCCTCAAAGACCGGCAGGCGCACCTGGTAGCCGCTCCCCTGAGGGACGACCTCGGGCGGCCGGGCGGCCGTGTCCTCCAACTCGATCGTGTCGCTCCTGCACGTGACGTGATCGTGCGAGGGTAGGCGACGGTCCCGTGAGGTGGCGAACACCCCTGGAGGTGCCTCTTGACGCTGGCCACGGCCCGACGGATACTCCCGGCCATTCGGACACTGTACGGCGCATGAGCGGTTCGTGGTCGCCTGGCCACGGTGGCCAGTCGGCAACCTGCGCGCACTCGACAGGGCGGGGCCACGCCAGCCGTGGTCCGTCGGACAGGACGGCCTGGTCGCAACCCGCCCGAAGGAGGCGCTGACGGGTTGCGGTTCGCCGCGGAAGTTGTGGAAGCGGCGGCCCGTCCCGGCCCCCGGGACAGGCGACCCCCAGAAGACATCGACACGGCAGCGATCTCGTGGATGGGAGCGGCGATGACGGTGGTGAGCACCGCAGCGACGAGCAAGGACGCGACGACAGGCGACGAGCGCCAGCTGCGCCTGGGGCTGGTCCTCTACGGCGGGGTGTCGCTCGCCATCTACATGCATGGCACGGTCAAGGAGATCCATCGGCTGGTGCGTGCGTCCGCCGCCCCGCCCGACGATGACCGCGCCGCGACCCCGACGGAGCAGGTGTGGCGCCGGTTGCTCGAGGAGAAGGCGGGCCACGACGGTGTCGCCACCCGGGTGGTGGTCGACGTGATCACCGGGACGTCGGCGGGAGGTATCAACGGCGTCTACCTGGCGAAGGCGCTCGCGCACGATCTGCCGCAGGAACCGCTGCGCGACCTCTGGCTCAACAAGGGAGACATCGGCAAGCTGATCCGTGGCCCGAAATGGGTGCCATGGCAGCTGCGCGCGATGTGGGCCGTCCCCATGGTCTGGCGCAAGCCGCTGCTCCAGGGCGACGAGATGGCTGGCTGGCTGTTCGGCGCCCTGGAGGAGATGGACGAGCGCGGGGAGTCGGACGGCGACGAACCACGGTCGCTGGTTCCCTCCGGGCAGCAGATGCACCTGTTCGTGACCGTGACCGACTTCTACGGCTACGACCGAGAGGCGCTGATCGACGACCCGCCGGTGGTGCACGACCGTCGGCACCGTCACGTGCTGACGTTCACGTTCGGCGACGGCCATGACGATTTCCAGCCGGGCGGTGCCAGCAACGGGCCGTTGGCCTTCGCGGCACGCACCACGTCCTGCTTCCCTGGCGGCTTCCCGCCGGTGAGCCTCGCCGCGTTCGAGGGCGACGTCCGCCGTCACAACCGGGTCGAGCTGGACCTCTCGGCGATGGAGTCGACCCAGCTGTTCCGCCACTACCCGCTGGCCCGCACCACGGCGACGGCACGCTTCTTCATCGACGGCGGCGTGCTGGACAACTTCCCGTTCGGTCACGCCATCTCAGCCATCCGCCAGCAGCCGGCGCCCGGGGAGGTGGACCGGCGTCTGCTGTACCTGGACCCCGACCCGGCCCAGCGCGACGCGGCCGCGGTCGAAGAGGAACCCACCTCCCTCGCCACCGTCCTGGGGTCCCTCGCCGGGCTGCCACGTCACGAACCGATCCTGGACGACATCCTCAACCTGAGCGCGACGAACCAGCGGGTCCGCCAGATCCGCGACGTGATCGAGACCAACTGGCCAGGCGTCGCGCAGTGCGTCCTCACGACGCTCCACGGTGTGGACCTCGCCGATCCGCCGGCCGACATGGGCGATCACGCGCTCGCTCGCTCGCAGCGGTCGCTGCACCGCGAGGCCATGCGCCAGGTCGGTCCGTCGTACACCACCTACCTGCGCACCAAGCTCGGGGCGGTCGTCGACGGGTGGGCGGACACGGCCTGCCGTCGGCTGGAGTTCCCCGACGACTCCAACCAGGCGTTGTTCGTCCGTCAGGCTCTGCGCGGCTGGGCAGACCGAGCCGGGCTGTTCCAGAAGACACGGTTACGGCCGGTGCCACGGCAGGTGCGGTTCCTGCGCGACTTCGATCTGCTGTACAGCGAACGTCGCCTGAGGTTCGTGATCGCGGGGTTGAGCTGGTGGTACGACCCTGCCAACGAGTCCAGCGACTTCTCCCTGCCCACGCGGTCACAGCTCGACACCGGGAAGGCCCGCCTGTACGAGGCGGTGGCTGAGCTCCGGGCGGCGATGCGCGGGCAGGACATGCCCACAGAGCTGACCCGCCAGCTGTCCGCCTGCTTCCACGAGGACGTCCTCGATCGGTTCCTCGACCGGCCCGGTCGACGCGTCGATGAGTACCTCGAGCACAAGCAGGTCGAGCTCGACCAGCTCGTGGCTGACCTGGGGTCCCACCTGAACGAACGCTTCCGCGGCTTCGCGAGCCGGGTGTACGGCGACATGCACAAGATCACTGCTGCCTGGCAGCCCGAGGCACGGCGGCGGCTGATGATCCGTTACATGGGTTTCCCGTTGTGGGACGCGGTGCTGTTCCCGATGCAATGGGCCGCGGACGTGGGGGAACGCGACCACGTCGAGGTCGTCCGCCTCAGCCCGCGTGACGCCCGGCTGCTGGACGTCGACAGCCAACCCAAGCTCGCGGGGGCGGGGTGGCATCACTTCGGCGCGTTCCTCGATCGCCCCGGACGTGAGAAGGACTACCTGTGGGGACGTCTCGACGCGGCCGAACGGCTGGTGGGCATCCTCCTCGGACGCGACCACGGCGACGTCAAGCGCTGGTGCTCGCAGCTGTTCTTGGCGATCCTCGACGAGGAGGAGCAGGCGCTGCCCGGTGCCCGCGACCTGATCGACCGGGTACGCGACTGGGCCATACCGCAGACGTCGGGGCGCTGAGGAGCCGAGCAGGCGTCACGCGACCACGACTGCGATCGCCCGTCGTGGGGCCCGGCGGGACGTCGTCACACGTCCAACACGAACAGAGGGTCGGTGGTGGGTCGCCGCGAACCGCGGGCTGGCTCGACGGTGAGGCCGACCTTCGCCTCGCCGGGCACGCCGCCGCGCAGTACGTGGACGGTGGGTCCCTCCTCGTCGGGACGGAACAGGCCCGCCGGACGGGCCCCGGCGTCGCTGATGAACCACAGCTCGTAGACGCGGTCCTCTGGGAGCTGTGGGAGCCCCTCGGCGATCATCATTGCGCTGTCCTGCGCGTCGGAGACGACGAACCGAGCGCGGAGGCCGCCCCGCCCCCGAACCGAGACGGTCCGCAGGTCCTCCGCCGCGAGGATCTCGCGTACCTGCGCGTGACGGGCTTCCAGCTGGTCGATCCGTGCGTTCATCCGCGCGACGACCCCGGTGAGGCCGACGGCGACGATGAGCACTGCCGCGGCGGCGGCGAGGACGGCCCCACGAGTGCGCTGCCACAGTCCATGCTCGTCGACCGCCGCAGGAGGCGGTGGGTCCTGGCGCACGGTGTCGACGGCTGCCAGCACCCGGCTCCGCAGCCCGGAGGGAGCGGGCTCGGCGGCGGCGGCGCCGAGCTTGGCTGCGGTGGCGTGGAGCTCGGCGACCTCGGCGCGGCAGGCGTCGCACGCGTGGAGGTGAGCTTCGAAGAAGCGTCGCTCGTCGGCTGGCAGCGCGTCCAGCGCGTAGGGGCCTGCGAGCGTGTGGATCTCGGCGCTTGCCATCACGGCGTCACCCCCAGGGCGTCTCGGAGGCGTACGAGTCCGTCGCGCATACGCGTCTTGATGGTCCCGAGCGGGGTGTCCAGGAGCTCGGCGACCTCTCTGTAGGTGTTCCCCCCGTAGTAGGCGAGCTCGATGGCTTGCCGCTGCAGGTCGGTCAAAGCCTCCAGGGCGCGGCGGACCCTCTGGTGCTCCACCCGGGTCTCGATCTGTTCCTCGACCTCGTCGAAGGGGCGCTCGACGTCGCCCGCGCCGGCACGGCTCTCGCGCTTTCGGGAGGACTGCTCGCTGCGGACGCGATCGACCGCGCGGCGGTGTGCGAGGGTCATGAACCAGGTGGCGACCGCCCCCTTGTCCGGATCGTAACGGCGGGCGGTTCGCCAGATCTCGACGAACACCTCCTGAGCCACCTCCTCGGACTGGGAGGGGTCGCGCAGGACCTTCCGGATCAGCCCGAAGACCCGGTCCGCGTAGCGGTCGTACAGCACCGCGAACGCTTCCTGATCGCCTCGGGCAACGGCGCGCATGAGGTCGGCGTCGCGGGGCTCGGCGTGCAGGCTCGACCCGGACGTCGCGCTCAGGTGCCGGGGTCCCTCAGCCACGCGGAGCCTCCTGTCTCGGCGCCCGTTCCCGGTGGGGGTGTCAGATCAGCCGACCGGCTCAGGGCACCAGCCCCTCACGGGGCGATCGCGCGAGGCGAACGCTACCGGGGCTCTGACCAGATGCAGGTCGTCGTCGACGAGCCTCGGGGCGAGCACGTCACCGTCCGCCCTCGAGACCTCGTTACCAGTTGCATCTAGCTCCAGGATGGGCTCCTCGTCCATACTGCGCGTCGGTTGTCCGAGTAGTTCGGAGCCCGCGGCGGCCCGGATCGGTCGTAGCGCAGGGGGGCGTTGGACCCATCCGCGGCCACCCCTGGGACGAACGACCTGGCGAACCGACGATCGGAGCCGCCGATGCCCAAAGACGCCGAGTTCGATCTCGATCGGTACCTGCGCGCGTCGGGCCGTGTCGACCTCTCCAGCGTCGACTGGCCGGCGGTCTCCGTCCACCGGTTGGACGGCGCGGAGGCGCGCTGCCTGGCCTACATGATGGACATCGAGTCCCACACGGTGATCTTCCTGCGGGACCTGCTCGCCACCCGGGCGGCGTTCCAACCGGACGTCACCGCGTTCCTGTCCTGCTGGGTGTACGAGGAGCTGTGGCACGGCGAAGCGTTCAGCCGCTTCCTCGGAGAGGCGGGGTTCACCCTCGCGCCCGACCGTGAGGCCGTCGCCGGCGACAGCCCCTACCCCACCAAGGCCGGACGCAACGCATGGATCCGGCGCACGCTCGCCGGCAGCAGCGCCGTCAGCCACCTCGCGACCATGGCCGGGTCCGCCCTGGCCGGCGACGACTTCGTGGCGGTGCACATGACGTGGGGCGCGTTGAACGAGCTGTCGACGCTGACCGGCTACCACGCCTTGATCGAGCGCACGAAGCACCCCATGCTGGTCCAGCTGCTACGGGCCATCATCAAGGACGAACGGCGTCATTTCGCCTTCTACCGCGCCCAGGCCCGGCTCCGCCTGGCGCGCAGCGCCCGAGCCCGGCGGCTCACGCGGTGGACGATGCAGCACCTGTGGGCCCCGGTGGGAACCGGCGTCCGCCCGCAGGAGGAGACCGATTTCGTCGTCGCGACGCTCTTCGGCCACGGCGGCGGCGCCCGGCGGGTGGAGGAGCTCGACGCCACCATCCGCGAGCTGCCAGGTCTCGAGGGCACGTCCTTGGCGAGCGACGCCCGACGTGCCGCCCTCCGGCGCATGACACCGTCGCGGGCGGCCTCGCTGGCGGGCGACGAGCAGCTGGCGCGAGCCGGGCTGTTCCGGTCGTCACATGACCACCCGCCGAGCGAGGAGCAGGCCCCGGCCGGCTTCGCCACGACGGCCTCGGCCGCCTGACGGGCGAGCACGACACGGCGGGGCGTGTCCGGCGCCGCCGACACCCCCGGCCGGGGCTCAAGGACCGTCGGAGCGGCGAACGTTCCCATGCCCTGCCTCAGCGCGATGTCGTCCTGGGCGCGCACTCAGCTCGGAGGTCGGAGGCGGTCGGGCGGCGGCCGCGGTGGATCGCGGGTTTCCGCGGCCGGGGTCCCATCCGCGCTGGTCCGACGTGGCTGGCCTGCCAGCGGCGGTGTCGTCGCCTCGTATCGCCGCTGGTACGCGGCGGCCACGCACCGCACGAACGTCTCGGCGTCGATCTCGGTCGGGGCGGCCGGGGGTCGCACCCGCCGCACGAGCTCGTCGGCGAGCTGGCCTGCCAGTCCGGCCCGGACCTCGGCGGGCAGGGTCGGCGCCCGCCGCAGGAAGGCACGTGCCGCCCCGTAGACACGGGGCGTCAGCGTGCTGACGTCGAGCAGTGCGACGTAGCCCTCCAAGCCAGCAGGCGGCGTGAACCGGACGACCTGGGGCGCCTCACGGCCGGTGCGCTCGCGCAGCACGACGGTCCCGGCAGCCAGGTCGCCCACGCGTTGATCCCGCGGGCTCAGCAGCGCGCTGATCACCGCGACCGCGCCGAAAGAGACGTAGAAGTCGACGATGCCGAAGGCGGCTCGGATCGCGGCGTGCCGGAAGCCGACTGGCCCACCCTCGGCGGTGACCACACGCAGGCCCAGCGCTGCCTTCCCCGGTGTGCGGCCGTGCCAGAGGGTCTCGAAGGCGATCGGGTAGCCGAACTGCACGCCGAGCAGCAGCATGAGGGCCAGCGTCACCGCCACCCAGCCCGCCCCGGCGTCGCCCGCGGCGCTGTCCATCCCGACCACAGCGAGGACCAGTGCGACACCTGCGACCGCCATGAGGATCAGGTCGAGCAGGAGTGCGATCGCGCGCGACCCGACGCTGGCGGTGTCGAGGTCGAGGAGCACCGCCTCGGGGGTGACGATCCCCGCCGGGCTGCTCACCGTGGCGCCACCTGGTTCACGGTCGGCCTCCCTACACTCCCGTCGTGGACATCGACCGGTTCATCGCGGCCAACGAGCCGGTGTGGGCCCGTCTGGACAGGCTCACCGAGCGCGCCCGCCGAGGGGTTGAGCGGCTGGAACCCGACGAGCTCGATGAACTGGTCCGCCTCTACCTCCGCGTGTCCAGCCACCTGTCCACCGCCCGCACGACCTACCGAGATCCGGGCCTGGCCGCGCACCTGTCCGGCCTGGTGGGTCGGGCCGGCACGCTGGTCTACGGTAGTCGGCCGCGCACGTGGCGCACGGTCCTGCGCTTCGCAACCTCGACCTTCCCTGCGGCCGTGTGGCACTCCCGCGCCGCGGTCCTCGCCGCCGCCTCGCTGTTCACGGTGGCCGCGCTCACGGTCGGCTTGTGGATCGCACGCTCCCCCGCGGCGTACGAGGCCGCGATGCCCACCCCGGTCAGGGAGGCGTACCTGACGGAGGATTTCGAGGCCTACTACTCCTCCCAGCCGGCGGCGCAGTTCGCATCGTGGGTGTTCACCAACAACGTGCGGGTCGCGATCACGGCGTTCGCGGGCGGCATCGCGCTGTGCCTGCCGACCGCGTGGGTCCTGCTCGTCAACGGTGCCCACGTGGGCGTGGCCGCCGGCCTCTTCGCCGGCGCCGATCTCGCCCCGCGCTTCTGGGGCCTGATCCTGCCGCACGGGCTGCTGGAGCTGACCGCCGTCTTCATCGCCGGGGGCGTCGGCCTGCGTCTGGGGTGGGCGGTCATCGACCCCGGTGACCACCCAAGACGCGTCGCCGTCGCCGAGCAGGGGCGCCGCGCGGTGGTGGTCGTCGCCGGCCTGGTCGGTGTCTTCCTGGTCGCCGCCCTGCTCGAGGCGGTCATCACCCCCTCGCCGTTGCCAACCTGGGGCCGGGTCGGCGTCGGCGTGGCCGTCGAGACCGGGTTCGTGACCTACCTCGTCGTGCAGGGCCGCCTGGCCGCCGCCGAGGGCAGGACCGGGGCGCTGGGCGAGCTCGACGCCGGCTGGGTCCACACCACGAGCAGAGCCGCAATCACACCCTCATCCTCAACCTCCAGTTGAGGATGAGGGTGTGATTGGAGCGGATGGTGGAGGGTGACCTCGTGCCCTCCGCGCCCGGCCGCACAGCCGTCTCACAGACGGCCGGCCGCCTTCGCCTGCAGGTACGTGTCCGCGACACGCCCCGCCAGCTCGGTGGGTGGAGCGTCCACGACCGGCACGCCGGCCGTGGTGAGTCGTCGAGCGAACCGCCGTCGGTCCGCTAGCGCGTCGAGGGCCGCCGCCTTGCGGTAGGCGGCCCCGGCGTCCTGGGGCACGCCGTACGCCCAGCGGAGCACATCGGGGTCCTGCACGCTGGCGACCACCACCAGGTGGTCACGGACCACCAGGGGCAGGGCGGGCAACAGGCTCTCGGCGAGGGCCTCCGCGGCGAGCTCGGTGAGCACGACCAGCATCGAGCGTCGCCGGAAGCGTGTCAGCGTGGTCAGGAACGCCCCGCGGTAGTCACTCTCGGCCAGTTCGGGCTCCAGCCGGTACATCGCCTCGGTCACCCGTCGGAGCTGGTGTCGCGCGCGCCCCGGCGGGACGACCGCTCGGATGTCCGCTCCGAAGGCCACCAGCCCCACCCGGTCCCCCAGCCGTGTCGCCACGGTCGTGAGCGCCATCACCGCGTCCATCGCGTGGTCGAGTCTCGGGACCTCCACCCGGCCGGGCGACAGGCCCGGGGCGCCCACCATGATCCTGCCGGCCATGACACGTCCGACATCGAGCAGCACCACGACCATCTGGTTGCGCTCCGCGCGGTACTCGCGCACGATCGGCGCCCCGGCACGGGCCGTGGCGGCCCAGTCGATGCGGCGGAACTCGTCGCCCTGCACGTACTCCCTCAGGGAGTCGAAGTCCGTCCCCCCACCCCGTCCCCGCGCCGATCGCAGCCCCACCTCGAGGATGCGACCCCGGTGGATGCGCAGCTCCGCCTCGTCGCGGGAGTGGAACGACGGGTACACGCGGATGGTCCCGCGTACCACCTGACGGGCCTGACGTGCAGCCAGCCCGAGCGGACCCGCCACACGCAGCTCCACCAGCTGCAGGTCGAACCGACCACGCCGGCGAGGTGTGATCGTCGTGGTGGCCGCGCTGCGGCCGTGTGCCGGCAGCTGCAGCCGCGCCCGACGGCGGACAGCGCCCAGGGACGGCGCGAGGGCATCTGCCAACGCCACGTCGAGGCGCCGGTCGGTCGGGTTGGCCACCGACCAGCGCAGCTCGCCGACCGCGTGCAGCGGCACGATGCCCGGCGCGTCCCGCCTGATCACCAGACGACGAGGATCGACCGCCAACGCCGCGTCGGCGGCGATCAGCAGGAGCAGCGCCCCGGCCAACGCCCCCACGCTCCACGGGAACGGCAACGGCAGTACGGCGGCGAGAGGGGTGGCGGCGGCCGCCACCGCCGCCGCACGCCAGGTCGGGACCGGCGCCCGCTGCCACCACCGCGCGGGCGCGGGCGGCGCCGCGGACGGGCCGTCCGCACCCGTGACGGCCCTTGGCGCGATCACCTTGGGACGGGGACCGACGCCAGGATGCCGTCGAGCACTCCGTCCGGGTCGGCGCCCTCCAACTCGACCTCCGGCCGCAGCTGGATGCGATGACGGAACGTCGGCTTCATCATCGCCTTGACCTCGTCCGGGGTCACGAAGCTGCGGCCGGACAGCCACGCCCAAGCCTTGGCGCCGTGCAGCAGCATCGTCGCCCCCCGCGGCGACACGCCGAGCGTCAGGGCGGGTGTCTGCCGGGTGGCGCGTGCGAGCGCGACGATGTACTGCCGCACGCGCTCGTCCGTGCGCACGGCCTGGACCTCCCTCCGCGCGCCGGCCAGATCGTCACGACCCGCGACCGGGGACACGCCGGCTGCGGGGAGGTCGTGCGGGTCGAGGCCGGCGTCGTGACGGGCGAGGATCTCGTCCTCCTGCGCGGCTGTCGGGTAGCCGACCACCAGCTTGAGGAGGAAGCGGTCGAGCTGCGCCTCCGGAAGGGGGTAGGTCCCCTCGTACTCCACCGGGTTCTGGGTGGCGACCACCAGGAAGGGGTCGGGGAGGTGGCGTGGCGAGCCCTCCACCGACACCTGGCGCTCCTCCATCGCCTCCAGCAGAGCCGCCTGCGTCTTGGGCGGGGTGCGGTTCACCTCGTCGGCCAGGAGCAGGTTGGTGAACACCGGGCCGGGCCGGAACCGGAACGAACCGTCATCGCGCCCCAGGATCGTCTGACCCGTGATGTCCGCGGGCATCAGGTCGGGCGTGAACTGCACCCGCTTGAACTGCAGATCCAGCGCGGCCGACAGCGTCTTGACCAGCAGCGTCTTCGCCAGCCCGGGCGCCCCCTCCAGCAGCACGTGGCCGCGCACCAGCAGCGCGACCACGAGGCCGGACACGACGCCCTCCTGGCCGACCACGACCTTGCCGACCTCGTCGCGGACCCCCACGATCGCCGCGCGACCGCCGTCGCCGACCGCCGTGGTCACGGTTCCCGCCCCGCCCGTTCGACCATCCCGGCCCCGACTCCGACGAGCGCCGCGCGGACCAGCTCCGTCTCCTGGGCCAGGGCCACCAGT
>DASZZX010000020.1:0-1886 GCA_036260415.1 Nitriliruptorales bacterium | reverse complement strand
GGCCCGGCCGGCCAGGACGTGGTCCCGGACGATGTTCACCTGTCGCTCGACCCGGCCCTTGCCCTGCGGGCGGTAGGCGGCCAGCACGTCAATGTCGAAGTCGTAGTGCCCGGCGAAGGCGACCGCCTCCGGGTGCAGCGGGACCGCCTCACCGGGGGCGACGTGCCGGCGCACGACCGTCTTGGTGCGGTCATAGACGATGCTCATCGGCACCCCGCCGAAGTGCGCGAACGCGGCCCGGTGACAGTCGAAGAACGTGGCCAGGGATGGCGTCCCTCGTCGTGGTGTACGGGATCAGCGGCTGGGAGTGCGCGGGCGTCTGCCCGGGGCGCACTTCCACGGGTGAGTTCCGCTCCCTGAACAGGAGGCGGGCCATCGCGTAACTCTCCTTGATGAACGCCCAGTTCAACCACGAGGAGTGCACGATGGCCCTGTCCCAGTCTGAACTGATACGGCTCCTTGAGTCACTACGCTCGACCGACGGAATCGAGCTCATCCGCGCCATCGCCGAGCGAATGGTGCAGGAGCTGATCGAGGCCGAAGCGAGTGCCCACATCGGCGCGGAGTGGAACGAGCACACGTCGACGCGGACCAACGTCCGCAACGGGCACCGGGAGAAGGTGCTGACCACGCTGGCCGGCGATCTGGAGCTGGAGATACCCAAGGTCCGCACCGGCAGCTTCTTCCCGTCGCTGCTGGAACGCCGGCGCCGTATCGACCAGGCCCTCTACGCCGTGATCATGGAGGCATACGTGCACGGCGTCTCCACTCGCAGCGTGGACGACCTGGTCAAAGCACTCGGCGGGGACAGCGGGATCTCCAAGTCGGAGGTCTCGCGGATCTGCGCGGCGCTGGACGAGCCGCTGACCGCGTTCCGCACCCGCCCGCTGGATCATGTCCGCTTTCCCTACGTCTATCTGGACGCGACCTATTGCAAGGCGCGGGTGAACCACCAGATCGTCTCGCGGGCCGTCGTGGTCGCAACCGGCATCACCGAGGACGGCAACCGCGAGGTCCTGGGGCTGATGGTCGGCGACAGCGAGAGCGAGGCGTTCTGGAAGGAGTTCCTGCGCTCCCTGCGTGAACGCGGCCTGTCCGGTGTCCGCCTGGTCGTCACCGACCAGCACTCGGGCCTGGTCGCCGCGGTCCGCAAGGTCATGCTCGGTGCCGCCTGGCAGCGTTGTCGTGTCCATTTTCTGCGCAACGTCTTCGGCGTGATCGACCGGGACTCCGGTGAGATGGTCGCCGCGACGATCCGCACGATCTTCACCCAGCCCACCGCCGACCTCGTGCGCACCCAGCTCGACACCGTCGCCGACATGCTCGGGCAGCAGTTTCCCAAGGTCAGGGCCATGCTCCTGGAGGCGAAGGAGGACCTGACCGCATTCGCGGACTTCCCGCCGAGGCACTGGAAAAAGATCCAGTCCACGAACCCGCTGGAGCGGATCAACCGGGAGATCAAGCGCAGGACCGACGTCGTCCAGGTCTTCCCCAACGACGACGCCCTGCTGCGGCTGGTCACCGCCGTGCTCTTCGAGATGCACGACGAATGGATCGCCTTCCCCCGCCGCTACCTCCCAGAAGGCAGCATGGACGAGCTCTACCGTGAACTCCCCGAAAGCGCCCCCGCACTACCCAACACCCCGAACAAGCCCGCCAGCTGATCGCCTACACCACGACGAGGGACACCATCACCAAGGACGTGCAGACGATCAGCGGCCACCGTGACTGGCTCGCCACCGAGTGCCCCGGCACCACGCTCTACGGCGACCTTCCCGCCCTGCGCGAAAGCGTCGCGGCAGCACGCACCGGCAGCTGACCCAGGCTGCGCCAGTCCGCAGTACACGCGAGGAGGGCGTCCGTCTGAGCGGACGCCCCCACACGGG
>DASZZX010000019.1:0-26046 GCA_036260415.1 Nitriliruptorales bacterium | reverse complement strand
GACGAGCTCGAGGCGCTCGTCGAGACCGCCGGGGGCGAGGTCGTCGACCGGATCGTGCAGCGTCGGTCCGCGCCCGACCCGGCTACCTACATCGGCAGGGGCAAGGTGTCGGAGCTGCGTCGTGTCCTCGCGGCGTGCGGCGCCGACGCTGTGATCTTCGACGAAGAGCTAACCCCGGCGCAGCAGCGCAACCTGGAGGAGGAGGTGCGTCAGAAGGTCCTCGACCGCACCATCGTGATCCTCGACATCTTCGCCCAGCACGCCACGTCGCGGGAGGGCAAGACGCAGGTCGAGTTGGCGCAACTGACCTACCTGCTGCCCCGCCTGCGGGGCTGGGGCGAGGCGCTGTCGCGGCAGGAGGGACGCATCGGGACGCGTGGCCCGGGCGAGTCCCAGCTGGAGGTTGACCGCCGGCGCATCCACCGTCGCATCCGCAAGCTGAAGGACGATCTCGAGACGCACGAGCGGATCCGTCGCACCAAGTCCCAGGAGCGGGCTCGCAACCGTGTGCCGACCGTGGCGCTGGTCGGCTACACCAATGCGGGCAAGTCCTCGCTGCTCAACCGGCTGACCGGTGCCGACGCCCTCGTCCGAGACGCGCTGTTCGCCACCGTCGACACCACTGCTCGGCGCCTGTCGCTGTCGGACGGCCGCGACGTGGTGGTCACCGATACCGTCGGGTTCGTGCGCAAGCTGCCCCACGGCCTGGTCGAGGCGTTCAAGTCGACGCTGGAGGAGTCCGCCCGAGCCGACCTGCTGCTGCACGTCGTCGACGCGAACCACCCCGAGGCCGAGCTGCAGGTGGCCGCGGTGCGTGACGTGCTCGCCGAGATCGGCGCTGAGCGGGTGCCCGAGCAGCTCGTGCTGAACAAGGTGGACGTCGCCGATCCCGGCGACGTCGCGAGGCTCGCGCGTGCGGTGGGAGGCGACGGGCTGGAGCCCGCGCGCGTGTCGGCGGCGACGGGGGCGGGGATCGACGAGCTGGTCGAGCGGATCGCGCTGCGGCTGCCCGACCTGCGCTACCAGGTCAACGTGACCATCCCCTACGAGCGCACGGGGCTGGTTCACCTCGCGCACCGACACGGCGACGTCCACAAGCAGGAGCACTCGGAGCGTGGCACCGAGCTGGTCGCCACGGTCGACGAGCACGTCGCGCTGGCGATGCGCGATCTGCTCGACCCCGATCCCTTCGATCCCGACCGCCCCGGTCGCTCCAAGCGCCCCGACCGCTCCGACGGCCCCGACCGCCGCGACCGCGTCTGAGTGCCCGCCGTGGGGCTCCGCAGGAGGCCGCCCGGGCGATGAGCGCTGGGGGCGGCCAGCGCGTCAGAGGCTTCGCAGCACCGTCACGACCTTGCCCATGATTCTCACGTCCTGCCCAGCGTGCAGCGGGATCGGTTCGTAGCGGGCGTTGGCCGGGTCCAGGTAGACCTCGCCACTGCGCGCGCGCCGCAGGAACTTCACTGTGGCCTCGCCGTCAACCAGCGCCGCGCACATCTCGCCCTGATCGACACTGGGCTGTTGGCGGACGACCACGAGGTCGCCGGGGAGCACGCCTGCCTCGATCATCGACTCGCCGCGGACACGCAGCATGAACAGGTCCCCCTCACCCACGAGCTCGCGGGGCAGCGGGAGGAGCGCCTCGACACGTTCCTCGGCGACGACCGGGGCGCCAGCTGCGATCTCGCCGACCAGCGGGACGTTGCGGGTCGGGGCGGGGCGCAGGTCCAGGTCGGTGTCGGCGTCCACCCGCAGCTCCAGCGCTCGCGGCTTGGTGGCGTCGCGCCGCAGGAAACCCTTGCGTTCGAGCTGGGCGAGCTGGGCGTGCACCGAGGAGGGGGAGGACAGCCCCACCTGCTCGCCGATCTCGCGCACGGACGGCGGGTAGCCGTGCGCCTCGAGGTGCGAGTTGATCACCTCGAGGATGCGCTGCTGGCGGTCAGTCAGGTCCCCAAGGGCCGGTGTCATCACACGCACCTCCTGCCCCATCTGTCCGCCGAGGCGGCCACCGAACGAACGTTCGTCGGTGCACCGTACACCGCGCCGGCCGCGGCGACAAACACCTGTTCGGCGGCTTGACATTCGAACGCACGTTCGCCACCATGGCCTCGTGCGCTCGAACGTGTGTACGGATCGTGTCACACCCTCCCCCTACCGTCGAGCGGTGACACGAGGGTGGCTGCGGACCACGCGATCACGGAGGTGCAACGATGACGGGGGCCACCATGCGGCTGGGCGTGACCGTCGACGCTGGCGCGCTGGGCCGTTCCGCCTGGGACGATGCAACGCCCACCGAGCGACGGGCGCCTCCGCGGTCGGGGGCGGGAAACCGGCGCGCGATGCGCGCGGCGGCGGTGCGTTCGTGCACCGCGGCCCGACGCGCGGTGGCCGTCGTCGAGGACGGGCCCGCTCGTCCCGCCCGCCTGGAACCTGCGGCGGTGCGTTCGCGCACCGCGACCCGACGTCGTCTGGCCGTGTGGGCGATCTGCGTGCTCGCCGTCCTGCTGGTGGCGGCGGGTCGGGTGGGGGCGCGGGCGGACCTGGATCGACCGCTGATCGGTGGCACCGTGACGGTGGTGCCGGGCGACACCCTGTGGGAGGTCGCCGTGGCCAACGCCCCCGAGGGGACCGATCCACGCGACTACCTCGCGCGGCTGCGCGCCCTGAACGGGCTCCGCGGGGCGGAGGTCTCCCCCTGGACCGTGGTGCTCCTCCCCTCCCCTGACGAGCCGGTCCGATGACCTGTCGGGCTGGCTGACCGAGCGCTCCTTGGACCGGTCCGGCCGGTGAGGTGATCTGCGCGCCTGTGGCTTGCCCGGAGGGTGACCTGCCCACCCGTGTCCGAGCCCCGACGCCCACGCGATCGTGCGTCCTCGCGGTTGCTGGTGACCATCACGACGCACGATCCAGCCGTGCAACCCTCGACGGCCGCTGACAGGTCATCGGTGACACGGCGACGTCCGCAACGGGACCGTCGGGGTCCAGTGGGTGGCGTGTTTGAGGGGCACCGTCGACACCGTCGCGCGCCAGTCGGGCGGGGCTGTCAGGTCACAGCGTCGACCGGGGCGTCGTCGTGCAGGCGGGCGGACGCATCCTCGTCCTTGCGCAACGACTTGAGCTCCTTCTCGAAGTCCTCCGGCCCCTGGAAGTCCTTGTACACCGAGGCGAAGCGCACGTAGGCGACCTCGTCGAGTTCGCGGAGCTGCGCGAGCACCTGCAGGCCGACCTGCTCGCTGGTCACCTCGCGCGTGCGGTGCGCCCGGACCGACGCTTCGACGGCGGCGACGGCATGGTCGAGCTGCTCGGGACCGAGCCGGCCCTTGGCCGCGCGGTCCATCCCCTCACGCACCTTGCTGCGGTCGAAGACCTGCAGCGCACCGGAGCTCTTGCGCACCAGCAGGTCGGGTGGTTCCACACGCTCGAAGGTCGTGAAGCGGGTACCGCAGGCCCGGCACTCGCGCCGCCGCCGGACCGCGGTCGCGTCGCTGGCCGGACGAGAATCCACGACGCGGTCCCGGTCCTGGCCGCAGCTCGGGCAGCGCACCCTCGCCTCCCGCCCCAAGATGTTGGGGTCGGACGCTACCCGCGCGGCCGCGTCACGCCCAGCATCCGCGACGGAGCGGCCAGTCGGGATCGCGGCCGACCGAGGTGGCCACCGTCATGTCGGACGTGCCCGCTGTCGGACGCGCTCGCTGCCGGACGCGCTCGCAACGGGACGTGCTCGCTGTCGGCCGTCGTCGCCAGGTTCAGCGTCGCTCGACCCACACGTGGTGGCCGCGCGCCCCGTCCTTGTCGCGCTGGAAGTCGTCGATCAGCTCGAGCCGTCCGTCCGCCCGCCGCTGCACGCGCACCTGGCCGAAGCCGGTGATGATCTCGTGCTCCATGTAACGGTGGACGAACCGGTAGCGGATCTGGTCATCGAGGATGATGCCCGCCGCCTCGCCGTCGCTGACCTTGCCGCCGCCGTACCTGGCGAGCAGTCGGCGGCCCTCGTGCAGGAACTTCAACGCCGAGCCCGGGACCATGTGCGCGCCTTCGTCCGGGCCGTTCTCCAGCCGGAACGTCAGGCCGTGCAGGTTGTAGCCGTGGTCGTCGGCGCGGTGGCGGCCGGCCTCCCAGTCGTGGCGGGTCAGGGCGTAGCCCCACTCCGACGCCAGGGTCCCGTCGGGCTCCTGGAACGAGTCGCGGTAGCGCGCCTCCATCAGGAAACCGGCGGCGGTGAAGGCGCGCTGCATCGGGACGTTGTCCTCATGGGTGCGCCCCTCGAGGCGGCGCAGCGTCGGCTGGTCGGCGAAGTGGTGGTCGGCGAGCTGGCGCAGCACCTCCCGCCCCACGCCGTGACCGCGGACGCTCTCGAGCAGCCGGATGTCGAGCACGCCCTCGCCGCTCGTGAGATCGCGCGCGAATGCCACGCCGGCGGGTCGACCGTCGACGACCACCGCCCACCCCACCTGCTCCTCGGAGGCCAAGATGCCCTCCTCGAGCTCGGCGGCGAGCTTCTCCTCCTCCCAGCCGAACGGGTGGACGAAGCCGCGGACGGCCGCATCGAGCGCCACCATCCAGCGGGCGTCCTCGGCGGTGAGCATGCGCAAGTGGACCTCGGGGCGGTCGTCGCTGGGCACACGTCCTCCTCGCTCCCCAACACGCAACGGCACCGTGAGCCTACCCGGCGTAGCGCCCGGCCGACGGCCGTCGCACCACGTGGCGCTGGTGGCGTCGGTCCGCGCCGAGACCACGACGAACGCCCGGGCGTCGTCGCTCTGCGGACACGTTGACACGTCGAGATCCTCGGAGCGAGACTCCGCCGGGAGCGTCTGCGGCCCGTCGTCCGCGCCACTCCAGGGCCGCGGAACCTCCCGGGTCGAACGAGCAGGGCGCTGGTCGAGCCTGGCACAGCAGCCAAGATGCGCTCGGGAGGGCCGACGTTCGCGTCGCCGGGCGCGGAGTGCGGTCTCGGACGTTCGAGTGTGGTCGACGGCCGACGTGCGCTGCTGGCAGCAGCCGAGGTGATCGTGCGAGACCGGACACAGCCCGGGCGGTGACGGAAGGGTCGGGACGTGAACGAGCGACCCGTGCTGGATGCGGGCGACGAGGCTCACCTGTCGCGGCTGTTGGGTACCCAGCCCGGGTCGGCCGGCGAGCTCGGTGCCTTCCTCGAGCGGCTCCGTGAGGGGGTCGTCGAGGTGGCCCGCAGGGACGAGCGGGTCGAGGAGCGTCTGAGAGACGCGCGTCACCGGACCTTGACTGTCGACTACCGGGAGGACAAGGCGCCCGAGGGCGACCCGCCGTCCCGGCTGGCCGACGCCGGCTTCTACGACTACGACCGCGATGTCCTGGTCGTCGCGACGGTCGACCTGCGTTCGGGCGGGGTGGTGGACGTCTCCGAGCGGGAGGGAGCGGCGCCTCCGATCACGCACGAGGAACTGGAGGAGGCGCGCGACATCGCGGCACGCCGGCCCGGCGCCGCCGAGGTGTGGGCAGACCGCAGAGCCCCGGTCGTGGCCTTCCCGACGCCCAGCTACGCGTTCGCAGCCCGACCGGGGTCGTTGCGCCACCGCGGCTGCGTCCTGTATGCGGCAGGCAGCCGGGACGAGGAGAGCTGGAGCGTGGTCGTCGACCTGAGCGCGCGCGAGGTCGTGCCCGACGACGAGTTGCCGGAGATCCTTCGCAGCCGACGAGGTGGACGTGCGAAGAGGCGACGGGCTCGGCGATAGGAGCGGTCGTCATGCCGGGATCGGTGAGCTTCGCCGACTGGGACGTCAGCTGGTCCATCCCGACCGGTTGGGGAGGAGGGCTGGTCGTCGCCCACGCCCGGTTCCGCGGCACCATGGTGCTCTGGCGGGGCACCGTGCCCTTCGTGCTCGTCCCCTATCACGGCAACTATCCGATCTTCAAGGACGGCATCAACCATCAGGGCGCCCCGTACACGCCGGTTCTGCCGACCTCTGCCAACGCCTTCCAGGGGCCGGGGACCCCGCCGGCGAACAACGACAACCAGTGGGACCCCACCACGAATCCGAAGGGAGCCGTGGTCGTCGAGCAGGAAGCCGCGACCCTGGTCGAGCCGGCGCGACTGGTCATCTGGTCCAAGTTCCAGTGCGTCAACTACCAGTACGTGCATCGTTGGGAGTTCCAGGCGGACGGGTCGATCGAGGCAGGCGTGGGGCTGGGCGGCGTCCTGTGGACCAAGAACCCGCCCCAGGCCAACCACGTGCACAACTTCTACTTCCGCCTGGATCTCGACATCGGTGGAGCCGGCAACAACGCCGTCCAGGAGTTCAGCCACCCCAACAACATCCTGGGCAGCGACGGGTGGACCACCCTGACCATGGAGGGTCGTCGCACTGCGATCCCAACCCATGCGACCAAGTGGCGGGTCGTCAACAAGGTTCCCAAGCCGAACGGGAAGCTGCGCTCCTACGAGATCCTCGCGCACTCCGACATGGCACCTGACCACGTGTCGTCCTCGGGCGACCTGTGGGTGCTGGCGTACGACCCGTCGCAGGACGGCTACGCCGTGGGCAACGACGACCGCGTGCTGCACACGACCTATCTGCACCCACCCGGCACGGTGGTGGACGGTGCCGACGTGGTCGTGTGGTGCTGCGTGCGTCACCATCACGAGGCTCGACCGGTCGGGGAGGAGACCATCACGCTGCCCTACGAGTTCCTTGCGCTCCACCTCGAGCCCCGCGACTTCCTGGACGCGACCCCGACGAAGCTGTACCCGACGACGCCCCCCTCGCCCTGACCGCGCACCGGCGATGACCGCTCGGCGCAGAGGCAGCCGGCGGGGGCGCTCGGCGTAGAGGCAGCCGCCGGGCGGGCGATCGGTCGCGCAGGGTGCCGGGCTTGCACGAACCAGCTCACGAGTCCCGCCCCGAGTGATCGGGCGCTCGACGCGGTCCTCCAGGTCGAGGTTCACCCGTCCACCGCGACCAGCGACGATATCGGGAGCGTGCCCGGCCCTGGTCCGGCGAGCGTGGCAGGATGCCGGCGTGAAGACCCTCCACGTGCTGCGCCACGCCGAAGCCGACCGGGGAGGCCCCGGTCCGGGAGACCACGAGCGATCTCTCGCCCCACGCGGGGTCCGGGGCGCCCGTGCCATGGCGGCGCGGCTGCGCGGACAAGGCGTCGAGCTCGTGCTGTGCTCGCCGTCGCGGCGCACGCGCCAGACCCTCGAGGAGCTGCGGGACGTGCTGAGTGGCGCCGAGGTGTGCGAGGAGGACGGCCTGTACCTCGCCTCCGCCGGACGGCTGCTGCGTCGTCTGCGGCAGGTCGCCGACTCGGTGTCGTCCGTCCTGCTGGTCGGCCACAACCCCGGAGCGCAGGAGCTGGTGCTGCTGCTCTCCGCCGATGGCCGCTTGCGAGACCGGGTCGAGGCCAGGTTCCCGGCCGGGGCGCTGGCCACGCTGCGGTTCGAGATCACCGTCTGGGGCTCCCTGGAGGCGGCGGAAGGTCAGCTGGCCGCCTACGTGACGCCACGCGAGCTGGGCGCCTGACCCGCCTGCCTGTGGCCGGTGCCGTCCCGGAGGCGGGATCATCTGCCGGCCGAGCCGTCGGCCACGTCTGGCAGGTCGCGGCGGTCGGGGGACCGGTGGCGGCTCGCGGCGGTCGGGCGAGGACCTCGTGCGGGCAGCGCGCTGTTCGCAGCCAGCAAGCACCGACAGACGGCGCACGGAGCTGTGGGCACGCTCTGGAAACCGCGGGGAGATGCTCGCGCACTGACACGTGCGCGTTACACTTCGGCCAGCCGAACGACACCCATGTGACTCCACGTCCGCTGCGGGAGGGTCGACCGCATGGCACAGGCCAGTGAGACGAGCAACGGCGAGGTCGCGGCCGGCCGTACGACCGCTGCTGAGGCCAACCGAACAGGGTCGTCGCTGCACGCGGTCACCGCCGACGACGGCTTCCTCGGCCTGGAGGTCTCACGCTTCTTCACGCGCGACGGCGTGCACCCCTACGACGAGGTGGAGTGGGAGCTGCGCGACGCGGTCATCACCAACTGGCGTGACGGGTCGTTGTCGTTCGAGCAGCGGGGCGTGGAGTTCCCCAGCACCTGGTCGATGAACGCCACCACGATCGTGGCGCAGAAGTACTTCCGCGGCCAGCTCGGGACCCCGCAGCGGGAGCGGTCGGTCAAGCAGATGATCGACCGTGTGGCCGACACGATCACCGCCTGGGGCGTGGAGGACGGCTATTTCGCCGACCAGGCGTCCGCCGAGCACTTCGGCCTGGAGCTCAAGCACCTGCTGGTCAACCAGAAGATGGCGTTCAACTCGCCTGTCTGGTTCAACGTGGGCGTCGAGGAGCGCCCGCAGTGCTCGGCGTGCCAGCCGTGGCACGCCCTCGTCAGCACCCCCGACGGGTACATCCCGATCGGCCGGATCGTCGACGAGGACCTCGTCGGCTTGGAGGTGTTCGACTCTCACGGCACCACCCGCGTCGTGGCCACGAAGGACAACGGCGTCAAGCGGGTGTTCCGGGTCGAGCTCCGCAACGGCACCTTCGTCGAGGCGACCGGCGACCACGTCGTACGGGCGGTGGCGGAGCGGCGCAACGAACCGGCGTGGCTTCGCGTCGACCAGCTCCGACCGGGCACGCGCATGCACCTGCACGCCCACCGTGCCACGGAGGGTCCGGGGTCCGCTGACGAGATGGCGGTCTCGGAGGCTGCGCTGGCGGGCTGGTTGCAGGCCGACGGGTTCGTCGGGCAGTACGACCACGGCACCAACCGGTCGCTCACCATCGAGTTCATCGTCGCCAACGACGACGAGCGGGCGTGGATCAAGCAGCACCTCGACGTGGTCTTCCCGCACGTGCACCGCAAGGAGCGTCCGGTCGACCGGCGGCCGGACATGTCCCGCATCCGCCTGTACGGCGAGCAGCTGCGGCCGTTCGTGGAGCGCTACGGGCTGCTGGACCGTCGCCACGACATCCGCGTCCCCGAGGTGGTCTGGACCGCCCCCACGGAGGTGGTGGTCGCCTACCTCCGCAGCGTCTGGCAGAGCGAGGGCTTCGTCACCATCCGGGGTAGTACGGCTCGACTCGGGTTCGCGGTCATCAGCGAACGGTGGACCGAGGACCTCCAGCTGCTCCTGCTCCGGTTGGGGATCTACTCGCGCCGCTACCGCAAGCGCGAGGCTCGCTCCGACCGCAGCGACCAGTGGCAGATCGACATCGGGTACCTGAGCGAGCGGCGCCGGTTCGCCGAGCGCGTCGGCTTCATCGGCTGGGACAAGCAGGACCGCCTCGACGCGACGCTGTCGATGCACGGCAAGACGGTGCCGGACCTCCGCGAGGAGGAGATCGTCGCGATCGTCGACCTCGGCGAGCAGCGCGTCTACGACATCCAGACCGAGTCCGGCGAGTACCTGTCGAACTCGATCGTCGTGCACAACTGCTTCATCCTGGCCGTCGAGGACACCATGGCGTCGATCCTCAACTGGTACGTCGAGGAGGGGATCATCTTCAAGGGCGGCTCGGGGTCGGGGGTCAACCTGTCCACGATCCGGTCGTCCAAGGAGCACCTGTCGGGCGGCGGGGAGCCGTCCGGCCCGGTCAGCTTCATGCGGGGCGCCGACGCGTCGGCCGGCACGATCCGTTCGGGCGGCAAGACCCGTCGCGCCGCCAAGATGGTGGTCCTCAACGTCGACCACCCCGACGTCGAGGAGTTCATCTGGTGCAAGGCCCGCGAGGAGCGAAAGATCCGCGTCCTGCGCGAGTCCGGCTTCGACATGGACCTGGACAGCCCGGACTACGCGTCGATCCAGTACCAGAATGCCAACAACTCGGTCCGGGTCACCGACGAGTTCATGCGTGCGTGGGAGGCGGACGCGGAGTACGACCTGCGCGCGGTCACCACCGGCGACGTCCTCGACCGCAAGCGCGCCCGCGACGTGATGCGCCAGATCGCCCAGGCGGGATGGGAGTGCGCCGACCCGGGCATGCAGTACGACACCACCATCAACCGCTGGCACACCTGTCCCGAGTCGGGGCGCATCAATGCGTCGAACCCGTGCTGCTTCGTCGGCGCCACCATGGTGGAGACCGAGCACGGCTTGGTCCGGTTCGACGTCCTGGAGAAGATGGCGCGTGCCGGTGAGGGCCTGCCGCGGGTCCGCTCCTACGACCGCTTGCGCGGCCAACACGTCCTCCGGCCGGCCAACCACGTCTGGGTCGCCGGCTGGGCACCGTTCCTCGTCGAAGTCGTCACCGTCGACGGGCTCACGTTGCGGTGTACGCCTGAGCACCGGTTCCTGACCTCTGGTGGCGACTACGTCCAGGCGCAGGACCTCCAGCCGGGAACGGCACTGCGGGCCGTCGATGCCGGCGGCGACCGGGTGGATCACGTCGCCGGGGTCCTACGCGTCGACGTGGACGAGCCCGTCGTCGTCTTCGACATGGAGGTCCAGGGGACACACAACTTCGCCGTCACGGACGACGCCCACTCGTCGTGCCACGGTGTGCTGGTCTCGAACTCCGAGTACATGCACCTCGACAACTCCGCATGCAACCTCGCGTCGCTGAACCTCAAGAAGTTCTACGACTACGAGGCCGACCGCTTCGACGTCGAGGCGTACCAGCGCGCGGTCGAGCTCACGATCACCGCGCAGGAGATCATCGTCGGCCACTCGTCGTACCCGACCGACAAGATCCGCGACAACGCCATCGCCTTCCGCGAGCTCGGACTTGGCTACGCCAACCTCGGCGGGTTGCTCATGTCGCTCGGGCTGCCGTACGACTCCGACGAGGGACGCTCGTGGTGCAGTGCCCTCACGGCCCTCATGACCGGCCACGCCTACCGCACGTCCGCGGAGATCTCTAAGGTCACCGGGCCGTTCGCCGGCTACCCCAAGAACGCCTCGGCGATGCTGAAGGTCATCGAGATGCACGGCGACGAGGTCGAGAAGATCGACCCCCGGCCCGTGCCCGGCGAGCTGCTCGGGGCTGCCAAGCAGGCCTGGAAGCAGGCCTACGACCTTGGGGCGCGGTACGGCTTCCGCAACTCCCAGGCAAGTGTCACTGCGCCGACCGGCACCATCAGCTTCCTGATGGACTGTGACACGACCGGGATCGAGCCCGACCTCGGGCTGGTCAAGACCAAGAAGCTGGTCGGCGGCGGCTCGATGTCCATCGTCAACCAGACCGTCCCCCAGGCGCTCCGACGACTCGGCTACAACCACGAGCAGGTCGAGGCGATCGTCGCGCACATCGACCAGCACCGGACGATCGCCGGGGCGCCGGCCATCCGCGACGAGCACCTGCCGGTGTTCAGCTGCGCGATGGGTGACAACGCCATCCACTACATGGGCCACGTCAAGATGATGGCGGCCGCGCAGCCGTTCATCAGCGGGGCGATCTCCAAGTGTGTCACCGCCGAGACGCTGGTGGCGTCCGAGGACGGGCTCGTCCGTATCGGCTCCCTCTACGACGGTGAGGCGCCCGTCAGCTTCCGTGACCACCGCATGGCGGTCGCCTCCCTGGAAGGGGTCCAGAAGACCGACGCCTTCTACTACGGCGGTGTTCGCCCCGTCCGCGAGGTGCAGCTGCGGTCGGGCCACCGCCTCGTCGGCACACCCAACCACCGCCTGCTCGTGGCGACCGACGCTGGTCTGCGGTGGAAGATGCTGTGCGACCTCGAGCCCGGCGATCACGTCGCCGTGCAGTACGGGTCGGACCTGTGGTCGGCGGTCCCCGCGCGGCTCGACGACTTCGCCCCGTCGGCGAGGTACGGGTGGCAGCAGGACGTGCGTCTCCCGCGGGAGATGACCGAGGATCTGGCCTTCCTGCTCGGCGCGTACGCCGCGGAAGGCCACACGTCGGAATCCGACTGCACCGTCAGCATCACCAGCCCGGTCGGCGAGGTGCTGGAGCGGGTCGCCGGCGCGTGGCGGGAGGTGTTCGGGGTCGAGGCGAAGATTGTCCGCCCCGCCGACCGCTGCCCGTCGGTCGCGGTGGCCTCCAGGATCATCGTGGAGTTCCTCGCCCACCTCGGTTGCGGGCGCGTGTCATCGGAGAAGCGCATGCCCGACGCGGTGTTGCGCTCGCCGAAGGCGATGGTGCTCGCCTTTCTGCAGGGCCTCGCCCTCGACGCCGACGGGACGTGGGCTGACGCGACGCCCAAGTGGGGACTCTGCCTCAACGCACCTGCGCTGCTGGACGACCTCCAGGCGGTCCTGACCAACCTCGGCATCGTGCACGGCCGCAACAGCACGCTGGACCGGCAGAACGGCCGGACGTACGAGGAGGTGTACGCCAGCGGCGAGCAGGCGCAGGCGCTGCTGCGGCTGTTCCCGTTCCTCGAGCCGGACAAGCGTGCCCGCGCGGAGCAGCTGCTGGTCGCCGACCCGTCGCAGAGCACGGCGGACGTGGTGCCGGGTATCACGCCACGTGAGCTGTACGAGCTGATCCCGGCCGCACGGTCGAACCGTGTCGGCGACCGCGACCGCAGCGACTTCGCGTTCCTGTGCGACCCGAGGACCCAGCACGTCAGCCGCCGCACGCTGGAACGGGTATCGGTCATCCCGGGCGTCGAGCTGCCGGACTGGCTGCTGACCGTGCTGACCGATGACCTGCACTTCAGCCCGGTGACGAAGGTGGGCGACGCCGGCGACCGCGAGGTGTACGACGTTTCCGTCCCCACCACCCACGCGTTCGTCGGCAACGGGATCGTCAACCACAACACGGTGAACATGCCGGAGGAGACCACGGTCGAGGAGGTCGAGCAGCTCTTCTACGACGCGTGGAAGCTGGGCATCAAGGCGATCGCGATCTACCGCGACAACTGCAAGGTCGCCCAGCCGCTGGCGATCACGAAGACCGCGCAGGGCGGCGAGCAGGTCGGCGAGGTCGGGGCGGTGCAGGTCCTCGACGGGATGATCCGTCGCAAGCTGCCCAAGCAGCGGCCGTCGCAGACGATCTCGTTCCGGGTGGCCGATGCGGAGGGCTACCTCACCGCCGGCGAGTACCCGGGCGACGGGCTGGGCGAGATCTTCGTCAAGCTCGGCAAGCAGGGCTCGACCCTCTCGGGGGTGATGGACGCCTTCGCGATCAGCGTGTCGCTGGGCCTGCAGTACGGCGTGCCGCTGGAGGCGTACGTGCAGAAGTTCATGAACATGCGCTTCGAGCCGGCCGGCCTGACCGACGACGACGAGATCCGCTTCGCGACGTCGATCGTCGACTACATCGCCCGCAAGCTGGCGATCGAGTACCTGCCGTCCGACAAGCGCGCCGAGCTGGGTGTCTTCACGACCGGGGAGCGCACTGCGGCCCTGGACAACCCGTACGGCACCGCAGGTCCGACGGACACCGTCGCGCAGCCGCCCACCCCTGCCACGCCGCCGTCTGCGCTGCCCGCGGCGCAGGCAGGCACATCATCGGTCCCCTACGACGCGGACGCACCGCTGTGCTACGCGTGCGGCACCAGGATGACCCGGGCGGGCAGCTGCCACGTCTGCCAGCAGTGCGGGGCGACCAGCGGCTGCTCCTGACGCGGCTCGGTCATACTTCACCACAGGATCCGGTCGGGACCGTGACCGGTCCTGGTCACGGTCCCGGTGGCTGACACGGTGACCACGGAGGTCGGCTGACCCCGGATGCCCTCGGCCAGCCGATCTGCTGGCTCAGCATCCAGATGTTGACCGCGCAGTCGGTGAACCAGGCCGCGCGGTAGGGACCGATCCCGGCGACCGCGTCGTCGGTCTTGAAGTCGGCAGGTCGTCCTCCAGGTACGCGACCGCGGGCCCGCAGCGCGTCCACCGTCGCGCGCAGGTCGTCGACGAACACGCCGATCGCGGTGCTCTGCGCGGTTGCTGGCGCACCGCATCGTCACCGGTGCGTCGGTGATGCTGCGCGCCGCCGGCTGGTCGGAGCTCGCCGGGCGAAGGCCGAGGGGTAGACGATGAAGCGCACCCCGCCGGTCTCGTACCAGACCCCGCCCGGGTCCTCCCCGGCCGGCTCGATCCCGAGCTTGTCGCGGTGCCACCCTTGACGCGGTCGAGGTCCGCCGCCGGCAGCGTCGCGAAGTGCACCCAACATCACGGCACCTCCGTTGCGGGCCGGCCTCGCCGCGGTCGCGTCACACCGCAGTGTGCGGCCCGTCGCGGTGGCTGTCGCGGTCGTTGACGAACCCGTGGTTGCCTCTCACCCTCACTCGTCCATCGACGGAAACGTGCGTGTGCCGGGACGACATGGACGCACCGCGCCCCGACCGCCCCGTGGCAGGATGGACCTCCGGCGGGAGGACGGCGCGTGCACATCGGCATCGGCCTGCCGACCAGCACCCCGGGGGGCGACGGGTCGCTGCTGACAGACTGGGCCCGCCGCGCGGATGAGGGGCCGTTCTCGAGCCTGGGCGTGATCGACCGCATCGTCTACCGCAGCCACGACCCACTGACGAGCCTGGCTGCGGCGGCAGCCGTCACCCGGCGGATCCGGCTGTGCACCATGATCGTCATCGGACCGCTGCGCAACACCACCCTGCTCGCCAAGCAGGCGGCCTCGATCGACCAGCTGTCGGGCGGGCGTCTCACCCTCGGCCTGTCCATCGGGGCGCGGCGTGAGGACTACGACGCGGTGGGTGCGCGGTGGAGCCGGCGTGGCCACCATCTGTCGCAGCAGCTGGCCGAGCTGCGCGACATCTGGGAGACCGCCCGCTCCGCGGACGACCAGCCTAGGGACAGCCACATCGGGCCGGCGCCGGCGCAGCCGGACGGACCCGAGCTCCTGGTCGGTGGCCTGTCGGGCGCGTCGTTCCTGCGCGCCGCGCGCTACGCGGACGGGTACGTCCACGGTGGCGGCCCCCCGCGCGCGTTCGCCGGCGCTGCAAACCGGGCCCGGGCCGCGTGGCTCGACGCCGGGCGCCCCGGCGAGCCGGTCCTGTGGGGCCAGTCCTACTTCGCGCTAGGGGATGCTGCGGCCGGGGAGGCGTACATGCGCGACTACTACGGGTTCGCCGGGGCGTTCGCCGAGAAGATCGCAGCTGGCCTGCTGACGAGCCCCACGGCGATCCGCGAGCAGATCCGTGGCTACGAGGAGGGTGGCTGCCACGAACTGGTGTTGCTGCCAGCGACGTCCGACCCGGCCGAGCTCGACCGCCTCGCCGACATCGTCGGGTGAGACGTCATGCGCGTTGGCATCATCGGCGGCGGCCCGGCGGGGCTGTACCTGGCCACGCTGCTCGCCCGCGCCGACCCGACGCACGAGGTCACGGTCGTGGAGCGCAACTCGCCCGACGCGACCTTCGGATGGGGGGTGGTGTTCAGCGAGGAAACCCTCGCCGAGCTGCGTGACGTGGACCACGAGACGTTCGTCGCGCTGGACGACCTCCTGGTCCGCTGGCAGGCGCTCGACATCCGCTACCGCGGACAGACCATCCGCAGCCGCGGCCACGGCTTCTCAGCCATCTCCCGCGTCCAGCTTCTGGGGACGCTGCAGGAGCGAGCGCGCTCCCTCGGCGTGAGGCTGAGGTTCGAGCACGAGGCGGCGGGACCGGAGACCTTCGCCGACCGCGACCTGGTCGTCGGGGCGGACGGGATCGCCTCCACGGTCCGCACGCGGCTGCAGGACGCGTTCGGCACCTCATTCCAACCGCACGCGAGCCGCTACGCGTGGTTCGGTACCGACCTGCTGTTCGACGTGTTCACGTTCATCTTCGAGGAGACCCCGCACGGCCTGTTCACCGTGCACGGCTACCCATTCGACGGCGGGACCTCGACCTTCATCGTCGAGGTCTCGCGTGACACGTGGCAGCGGGCAGGCCTCGACCGGATGAGCGAGGAGGAGAGCCTGCAGTTCTGCCAGACCCTGTTCGCTGACCACCTCGGCGGGCACAAGCTGATGAGCAACCGCTCGGTGTGGACACGGTTCGTCACCGTCCGCAACCGCACCTGGCACCATCGCAACGTGGTGCTCGTGGGCGACGCGGCGCACACGGCGCACTTCTCGATCGGGTCGGGGACCAAGCTCGCCATGGAGGACGCGATCGCACTGGCGAGGGCGCTGACCGAGTCCCCCCACGACCTGGAGGCGGCCTTCACCCACTACGAGCTGGACCGGCAGATCCCGGTCGAACGCTTCCAGGACGCGGCCGCCGACAGCGCCCGCTACTTCGAGCACGTCGGCCGCCACGTCGGCTTCGCGCCGGATCAGTTCGCTTTCAACCTGCTGACACGCAGCGGGCGCATCACCCGACTCGGGCTGGAGCTGCGCGACCCCGCGATCGTCAACCGGGTCGACCGCTGGCACCAGGCACACGCCACCGGCCGGGCCCTCACCGCGGAGCCGCTGGTGGCCGCCGCGCCCCGGCACGCCCCGCTCACCCTGGCCGGCGTGACCCTACCCAACCGCGTGGTGCTGTCACTCGCCGCGACCGACGTCGCGCAAGAGGGCGCGCCGGGGAGGCCGCACGAAACGTCGCTGCTCGCGGCGGTCACCGCCGGGGCCGGGCTCGTCGTGACCGAGCCGCTGGCGGTCTCGGCCCACGGTCGTGTGACGTCCGGCTCGGCCGGGCTCTACCACGAGGCGCACGTCGAGGCGTGGCACACGATCCTCGCGCGGCTGCGCAGCGAGGGCGACACCCTGGTCGCCGCCCGATCCGGCCACGCCGGGCGGCGCGGCGCCACCCGACCGCGGCGGCTGGGCCTCGACCGTCCGTTGCCGCCCAAGGAGGCCTGGCCGCTGCTCGCCCCGTCCCCGCTGCCCTACACGCCGCGAGCCCAGGTGCCGCGTGACCTGTTCGAACGTGACGACGACGTTGTCGGGGACTTCGCCGCCGCGGCCGCGCACGCCGCCGCAGCCGGCTTCGACCTGCTCGTCGTGGACATGTCCGACGGCTACCTGCTGGCCAGCGTGCTCTCGCCGCTCACCAACCGGCGTGACGACCTGTGGGGCGGTCCGCTGGACGTCCGTCTGCGCTACCCGCTGCGGGTGCTCGACGCGGTGCGGGCCGTCTGGCCGCGCGAGCGTCCCCTGGCGGTGCGGCTCAACGTCGACGACCGTCACCCCGACGGGCTGGCTCCCGAAGACGGCGTCGCGATCGCCCGGATCCTGCGCGAGCACGGCTGCCACCTCGTCGACGTCGTCGCCGGCCACACCGTCGCGGACGGCGCGACCGCACCCGACTACCGCCGACAGTTCCTGGTCGGCCTGAGCGACCGGGTCCGCAACGAGGCCGGCGTGGCGACCGTGACCAGCGGTGCCATCACCACCTTCGACGAGGTCGACACCATCGTCGCCGCGGGCCGCGCCGACCTCGTCGTCCTCGACCCGGGCCGCCACTACCTGCCCGACCGCACCCGGAGACGGCCGTGACCGCACGCCTCGTGGTGATCACCGGCGGCAGCAAGGGGATCGGCAAGGCCTGCGCCGAGCGCTTCCTCCGGGACGGTCACCGCGTGGTCATCACCGGCCGCGACCGCCCGGCGTTGCAGCAGGCACGCCAGGACCTCGACGACCTAGGAGAGATCGACACGCTGGTCTTCGACGTGGGCGACGAGCCGGCGGTGGCGCGACACCTCGCACCCCTGGCGGCCGACGTGCTGGTCGCCAACGCCGGCATCGCCCTGTCGGCGCCGTTACACCGCACCAGCCATGAGGACTGGGAGCGCGTGCTCCGAGTGAACGCCACCGGCGTCTTCCTCACCGCCCAGGCGCTCCTGCCCGGGATGCGCGAACGTGGCTGGGGACGTCTCGTCACCGTCGCGTCGGTCGCGGCCCACCACGGCGTGCGCTACGCCGCCGCCTACACGGCCTCCAAGCACGCCGCGGTCGGCTTCACACGCGCGGTGGCGACCGAGCTGGTCGGGACCGGCGTGACCGCCAACGCGGTCTGCCCCGGCTTCGTGGACACGCCGATGACCGACCGCAGCGTCGCCACAGTCGTGAGCGCGACCGGACGCAGCCCGCACGAAGCGCGTACCACCCTCGAGCGGATGAACGCCCACGGGCGGCTGATCGAGCCCGCCGAAGTGGCCGCCGCCGTGGCGTTCCTCGCGTCCGACGCGGCCGGTAGCGTCAACGGCCAGTCGCTGGTCATCGACGGCGGAGGTCTGCAGCGGTGACACGCCCCGCCGGCCACCGGTTCCTCGACCCCCAAGGGCTCCTGCCGCCGCGCGGCTTCTCCCACGTCGCCTTGCCGGCCAGCGGGCAGCTCGTCTTCGTCGCCGGGCAGACCGCCCACGGCCGGGACGGCCGCGTGCAGGGAGCGACGATGGCCGAACAGTTCACCGCCGCCGCGCGCAACCTGCGGACCGCCCTGGCCGCCGCGGGGGCCCGCACCGACCACCTGGTCGCGCTGCAGATCTTCGTCACGGACGTCGGCGAGTACCGCGCGTCCCTGGGCACGATCGGCGGCGCGTGGCGCGAGCTGCTCGGGGACCGTTACCCGACGGTGTCGCTGTTCGAGGTGAGCGGCCTGTTCGACCCCCACGCCAAGGTCGAACTGCTCGCGACCGCGGTGATCCCTCATGGCGGCTGACGCACCGGTGTTCGCTGGGGTTGGCGTGGCCCTGGCCACGCTGTTCGACGACCGCGCCGCGGTGGACCTCGACGCAACCGCTGGTCACGCGGCCCGTCTGGTGGCCGACGGCGTGCGCGCGGTGGTGGTCGCTGGCAGCACCGGGGAGGCTCCGACGCTCAGCCTCGAGGAGCGTGCCGTCCTGCTGACCGCCGTCCGCGACCGGGTCGGGGGAGAGGTGCCGGTGATCGCCGGCACGGGCGCGGCGTGGACCGGGCAGGCGGTCACTCTCACCCTCAGCGCCCGGCGTGAAGGCGCCGACGCGGCGCTGGTGCTGTCGCCGCTGCGGTCGGCCGATCCGGTGCCCTACTACCAGGCGGTGGCGGAGGCGGCTGGCGACCTGCCGGTCCTCGCCTACCACTTCCCGGCGATGTCGCCGCCTGGCATCCCGGTCGACGTGCTCCCCCGGCTGCCGGTGCGGGGCGTGAAGGACTCGTCAGGCGACCCCGACCGGCTGCTGGCGACGGTCGACACGTACGCCGGCGATGTCTACGTCGGGTCGTCGGCGTTGCTGACGCAGGCCGGGGAGCTGGGCTGTGCAGGGGCGATCCTGGCGCTGGCCAACCTCGAGCCGCGACTGTGCGCGGCGGCGTTCGCCGGCGACGGCGACGCCCAACGCCGGCTGGCCGCTGCCCACCGCGCGGCCACCGAGGACTTCCCCCGCGGCCTCAAGCAGGCGCTGGCCGACCGCTTCGGTACCTCGCCGGTCGTGCGGATGAGCTAGCCCCACGAGCGGTCCCATGCGCATCGCGCCGTACTACGGTCGGCCCGTCCGCTGACGCACCAGGGAGGCGACCGGGATGGCCGAGACGACCAAGTTCCTGCTCGACGAGTCGGACATCCCGAACCGCTGGTACAACATCATCCCGGACCTTCCGGCGCCCCCGCCCCCCGTCCTGCACCCGGGCACGCTCGAGCCGATCGGCCCCGACGACCTCGCGCCTCTGTTCCCGATGGCGCTCATCGGACAAGAGGTGACGACCGAGTCGTACATCGACATCCCCGACGAGGTGCGCGACGTCTACGCGCTATGGCGACCCACGCCGCTGTACCGCGCCCGGCGGCTGGAGCGGGCCCTGGAGACCCCCGCGCGCATCTACTACAAGTACGAGGGCGTGAGCCCGGCCGGCTCCCACAAGCCCAACACGGCGACAGCCCAGGCGTTCTTCAACCGGGCCGAGGGTGTGCGGCGCCTGACCACCGAGACCGGCGCCGGCCAGTGGGGCAGCGCACTGGCGTTCGCGTGCAGCCAGTTCGGTCTCGAGTGCGAGGTCTGGCAGGTCGCCGCCTCGTACCAGCAGAAGCCGTACCGCAGGTCGATGATCGAGGCGTGGGGCGCCACGATCCACTCCAGCCCGTCGGACCTCACGCAGGCGGGGCTCAGCATCCGCAGGGACCACCCCGACAGCCCCGGCAGCCTCGGCATCGCGATCAGCGAGGCGGTGGAGGTCGCCGCCCAGAACGACGACACGAAGTACGCGCTGGGAAGCGTCCTGAACCACGTGCTGCTGCACCAGACGGTGATCGGGGAGGAGGCGCTCGCCCAGTTCGAGCGGATCGGCGAGATGCCGGACGTCATCGTCGGGTGCACCGGCGGCGGGTCGAACTTCGCCGGCCTGTTCTTCCCGTTCCTGCGCGAGAAGCTCGCAGGGAGGATCGATCCGGTCATCCGAGCGGTCGAGCCGGCCGCGTGCCCGTCGTTCACCCGGGGGGAGTACCGCTACGACTTCGGTGACACCGCCGGCATGACCCCGCTCATCAAGATGCACACCCTCGGGCACGACTTCATCCCCGAACCGATCCACGCCGGTGGCCTGCGGTACCACGGCATGTCGCCGCTGCTGTCGCACATGTACGAGCTGGGACTGTTCGAGGCGGAGGCGATCAACCAGCTGGAGTGCTTCGACCGGGCGGTGCTGTTCGCGCGCCATGAGGGCATCATCCCGGCACCGGAACCGACCCACGCGATCGCGTCGACCGTTCGCGAGGCGCAGCGCTGCCGGGAGACCGGCGAGGAGAAGGTGATCCTGACCGCGCTGTGTGGGCACGGTCACTTCGACATGAGCGCCTACGACGCCTACTTCCGTGGCGAGCTGGTCGACTACGAGTACCCCGAGGAGCGGGTCCGCGAGGCCATGGCGAGGGTCCCGGTCATATCGGCGTGACACGCGGGCTGGTCGTGTCGGCGTGACACGCGGGCTTGGTCGGCCGGGTCGCCTGCTCGGGCTCTCAGCAGGTCAGGTGGATGGCGAGCGCCACGTCGGCCTGTCCGCGCAGCTGGTTGTAGCGCTCCACCGCGTCGGGCGACCGATAGGCCTCCATCGCGATCCCACGTTCGGAGAGGGCCTCCTCCAGCCCCGGGGCGGGACGCATGTTGCCCGAGGTACCGGTGCCCACGACCAGCAGCTCGGGGCGCGTCTCCAGCACGGGCTCCAGGTCGTCCAGCTGCAGCGCGTGCCCTTCGGCGCGCCACCAGTTCGCGTGGAGGGTGTCGTCGGTCAGGATGACGTCGTTGCGCTCCTCGCGGCCGTCGATGACGATCCGGCCGTACTCGTACTCGTCGACGCTCACCGTCGTCCTCCTCTGCCCGTCTCCTGACACGGTAGGAGCGCGGTGGCCTGGTCGTCGCCCGTTCGGCGGCGTAGGTTCGATGTGCCCGCTGCACGGGCGGAGGCAGCTGTGTCGAAGGAGGGCGACGTGGAGGTCAATACCGGCGACATGATCGAGATCGGTTCCAACAAGGTGGGCCAACCCCCGCGCCGTGGCACGGTCGAGCGTGTCCTCCAACCCGAGCCTTTGAAGCTCGAGGTCACCTGGGACGACGGGCACCGCTCGATCGTCGAGCCGGCGGGTGGCGTCCTGCAGGTCGTGGACCGCCCGGCGAGCTGACCGGCTCGGGTCACGGTCGCGGTCGCCGCTCGGATCCGACCGGCTGGTCGACGAGACGCTGGGCCGTCCGGACGCCCGGACGGCCCGGCACCCCAACTGCCGTGGGTAGGGTCGGGCCGGGAGGCGACCATGGCAACGATCGAGATCACACCGGCCGGCAACGACCTGTACCAGGTCGAGATCCGCGACGATCAGGGCAGCTCGACCCACGAGGTGACCGTCCCCGACGGCTACGCCGACAAGGTGGGAGCTGGGCACGTGTCCCACCAGGACCTGGTCCGGGAGTCGGTGCGGTTCCTGCTCGAACGCGAGCCCCGGCAGCAGATCCTCAGCCAGTTCGCACTCTCCGACATCCAGAGCTACTTCCCCGAGTACGAGGACCAGATCGCTGGCCGGCTCGGCGGCAGTACGGGGTAGCGGGCCCACACGGCTGGCACGAGTCCACCCGGCTCCGCCTCACGCCAGCCGCAGGCGTCCGGCGTGGCCGTTCTCGACGGGGAGGTCGCGCCGGTCGTGGCCCGGCTCGGTTCCCCGGACCAGACGCCGGGGGGCGGTGAGCACCCCTTGTATCCACGCCACTGCGCTGGCGTGGCCGTCCGCACGCCCGCTGGTGGCGCCGCCCGGGGTTCATCGGCACCCCGGCCGCCGCGGAGTCGAGCGCCTGGGCCCCGGCGGAGTCGTCACCGCCTCGGCCGCCGCCATCCCGCCAGCCTCCGATGAGTAGCGTTGCACCATGAGCGGCAGCCCGGGCGAGCGCGCGGGGCAGGAGGAGACATGGAAGAGAGCCTGCGACTGGGCCGGATCGCCGGGGTGCGCGTGGGCATCAACTGGAGCGTGCTGGCGATCTTCGCCCTGATCTGGCTCAGCCTGTCGGGGGGCCGCTTCCCCCTGGAGCACCCCGGGCGTTCCACGTCCGCGTACGCCGCGGCCGGCGGGTTCGCGTCGGTGGTGTTCTTCGTCTCACTGCTGGCACACGAGGTCGCCCACGCGGTGGTCGCCCGCCGCAACGGCATCGAGGTGGAGGGCATCACCCTCTGGCTGTTCGGTGGGGTGGCACGCCTGAGCGGCGAGGCGGCCGACCCCGGAGCGGAGCTGCGCATCGCCGGCGTGGGTCCACTGGTGAGCCTGGTCCTGTCCGCGCTGTTCCTGGTGGTGTTCTGGCTGCTCGGCGGCACCGAGGCCGGGTTGATGGCCAGCTCGTTCGGCTGGCTGGGAGCTATCAACCTGGCCCTGGCCGTGTTCAACCTCGTGCCCGCCGCCCCCCTCGACGGTGGCCGCATCCTGCGGGCGTTCCTGTGGCGCCGTCGCCACGACCGCCTCAGCGCCACCATCACCGCGTCGCGGGCCGGCAAGGGGTTCGGGGCGCTCTTGATCGGTCTGGGGCTGGTCGAGTTCGCGTTCGGTCAGGGGCTCGGGGGCATGTGGTTCGTGCTCATTGGCTGGTTCCTCATCAACGCGGCCAACAGCGAGGAGCAGTACGCGCGCATGCGTGGCGCGCTGGCGGGGGTGCGCGTCGGCGACGTCATGACGGTCGACCCGACCGTGACCCCCGCCCACCTGTCGGTGCAGTCGTTCCTCGATGACTACGTCTTCGGCCACCGCCACTCGACCTTCCCGCTGGTGGAGGAAGGTCGACCGGTCGGGCTGATCTCGCTGCAGCGGGTCAAGCAGGTCCCAGCCCAGGCGCGCGCGACCACATCGGTCCGGTCGGTCGCGTGCCCCATGGATGACGTGCCCACCGCCAGCCCCGACCAGCCGCTGGCGGAGGTGCTGCCGGCCATGCGGGGATCGCCCGATGGGCGGCTGCTGGTGGTGGTCGACGACACGGTGCGTGGCATCGTCTCGCCCACCGACGTGTCACGGGTCCTGGAGCTCGCCGACCTGAGCGACCTGCGCGACAACCGCCACGTCTAAGCGGTTATCGGCGGTGGCCCAGTGGACGTCGGCCGACGACCGGACGTGGCGGCCGAGGCGCCTGGGCAGGGTGGGCGCGTTGGCTAGCCGTGTCGCTCGGCGTCGAGCAGCCGGTCGCAGAGCAGGTCCACGTCGCCGTCGTCGTGGTAGATGCCGAAACCGAAGCGCACACGGTCACGGCGCCGGTCGGCGATCACCTTGCGGTCCCGCAGCCGGCGGCACAGCCGTTCGGCGCCGGCCACCCGGAACGTCAGGAAGTGACCACGGTCGGCCACGACGTCCCAGCCTGGGACGAGCGCGTCGGGCGTGAGGCCGGTGAGGTCGAGGTCGGCGAGACGGTCGAGGAACCGGCGCTGCAGCCCGCGGACATGCGCGTGGATGTCGGCCACGCCGATGACCTCGGCGGCCAGCCACCGCTGCACCGCGTTGAAGCGGTAGACGCCCGACGGGTCGAAGGTGGAGCCTGCGAACCGCCTCGCGTCGGTCGGGTAGGTGACCTGGTCGTCGCCGCCCCGCTCGAGGTGCCCGAAGGCAGCGAACCAGCCTGTGTCGGTGGGCCGCGGCCCGTAGCCGGGCGGGGCGTGGAGGAACACCGCTCCCTCGCCCGCCATGGCGTACTTGTAGCCCCCGGCGAGGTAGAAGGCCCGATCAGCGATGTTGCCCAGGTCCGTCGGCAACGCCATGAACCCGTGGTAGCCGTCCAGCACGACGAACGTGTCGGGATCGGGGACCGCGCCCACCACTGTGGCAGGGTCGGGCAGCGCGTAGCCCGAATCGAAGAACACCTGGCTCACGAACACCAGGTGGTGTCCGCCCGCTCCGACCGAGGCGGCGAGACGGTCGGGGAAGTCGGCGAAGGGCTCGAGCGGAACCCACTCGACCTGCGCGAGCCCGTCCTCCTCCAGCCGGCGCGTCTGGCGGCTGAACGAGTGGAACTCGCTGCTGGTCGTGAGGATCCGCGTGGGGCGCGGCAGGCAGGACAGCAGCCGCAGGACGAAGCTGTGGGTGTTCGGCGCGAACACGATGGTCGTCGGGTCCGGCAGGCCGAGCTGTCGGGCGACGTGGGCGCGCGCTTCGGGCAGGACCTCGTCAAGGATGCGGTCCCACTTGTCGTCGTGCAGCGCGGCGGCGTCCAGCCAGGCTCGTTGGTGCGCCTCGAAGCTCACGTCCGGCCAGGGATGGTGGCTGTGGGCGGCGACGTGGAGCCGTTCGGGGTCGCTGTGGAGGAACCGCGTGAAGTGCTCCTTCACTGCGGGTGCTCAGCCGGCGCCGGCGTAGCGGAACTGCATCTGCTCGGTCACCTCCGGGGGCAACTGCGGCAGCGCCGAGCGGGGGACGAGGAAGGTGGACAGGTCGAACAGGTCGCGGAAGACGCGGTGCTGGTCGCTGGTGGCCTGCAGGTAGCGGTGGCCGGTGGTGCCGCCTGTGCCGATCTTGCCGCCGATCATGCGGTGCACCATGAGGGCGTGTCGCTGGCGCCAGGCGGTGAAGCCCTCGTCGATCTCGACCAGTGCGGTCAGAAGCCGGAAGGGCATATGGAACACGGGCTCGTCCCGGTAGAGGTTGATGAGCAGCGCCGCGAGGAACGCCTCGTGCGACAGGCGGCGTCTGCCCTCAGCCCGCTGCTCCTCCCAACGGCCGGTGTCGAAGAGGGCGGCGAAGGTGTCGCGGGTCTTGGCGTGGTTGGCCAGCTGCTCCTGACGCTCGTGCTCACCAAGGTTGGGGTTGCGCTCGATCACCGCGCGCTCGCGGTCGAGCAGATCAGCGACCGTCTGGCGGTAGGCACGCCAGAAGTCGAAGGTGCCGAAGTGGAGGAACGGCGTGCGCTGCAGCCACCGCTCGACGTGTGCGAGCAGCGAGGGTTGCTGCTCGCTGCGGCGCAGCAGGTCGGCGTGCTCGTCGCTGAGCGCCGCGGTGTAGGCGGCTCCGCCGATCCGCATGCGGTGGTCGGGGTCGATGCCGAGCTTGTTCTCGATCAGCCGGAACTGCACCGACTGGAAGCCCGAGGCGGGGACGAGGTGGTCGCGGAAGTCGAGGAAGTCCAGCGGCGTCATCGTCTCGAGGACCTCCAGCTGGTGGATCAGCAGCGGCTGGATCGCGGTCACACGGTCCAGGCGGGCCACGACCTGGCTCATGTCGCGGTCAGCGACGACGTCGCGGGCCATCACCTGCCGGACCGCGTCGATCTCCCAGATGATCTGCTTGAACCACAGCTCGAAGGCCTGGTGCACGACGATGAAGAGCATCTCGTCGTGAGCCGGCTCGCCGTGCGCGGCCGACTCGAGGCGTTGACAGGCCAGCAGGCGGTCCAGCTGCAGGTAGTCCCAGTAGTAGAGGGCGCCGTCACGCTGCACCGTCGAGGACCTCCGGACCGGCCCGTCCGACGTTACTGCCCGCGGGGCGACGGTGGCGGCGCCTCGCCGGCGAGGTGAGACGCCGGCGCCAGTAGCCTCGGCGATGCGCGCCGGTCAGGAGACACGGATGGCGTTCGAGCCGCCCGAGCCGCTGAACATCGCGGACTTCTACCTGGGCGACCGTCTCCGCGAGGGACACGGCGACCGCGTGGCCCTGCACGTCCCGGAGGGTCAGCTGACCTACGCGCAGGTGGAGCGACTGGCCGCCGGCTGGGCGAGCACGCTGCGCGACCTCGGGGTGCGCCAGGAGGAGCGCGTGATGGTGGCTCTGCCCGACGGTTCCGCCGCCGTGGGGGCGCTGTTCGGGAT
>DASZZX010000018.1:0-3910 GCA_036260415.1 Nitriliruptorales bacterium | reverse complement strand
CCCCCGGGGCGGGCCCCACCACGCCACCGGCCGGGCGCGGGGGCCCCGGCGTCCCTGGCCCCGGAGGACGCCCGGCACCCGGCCGCGGAGGGCCGCCCGGCAAGCGGCGGCGCAAGAAGGAGAAGGAGCGCCGGCCGGAGGAGCACCAGTTCGACCTGCAGCCGCGGCAGCGGCGTGACGAACCGCTGGCGACCGACGTCCAGCGGGTCGACGTGCTCCACGGTGTCACCGTCGACGAGCTGGCGAAGAAGCTGGACCTGTCCGGCGCGGCGCTGGTCAAGAAGCTGTTCCAGATGGGCGAGATGGTGACCGTGCAGCAGTCGCTGCCCGACGACACGGTCGAGATCCTCTGCGACGAGCTGGACGTCGAGGTCCGGTTCGTGACCGAGGAGGAGCTGGAGTTCGGGGTCGAGCAGCCCGACCGCGAGGAGGACCTCGCGCCCCGTCCCCCGGTGGTCACCGTCATGGGCCACGTCGACCACGGCAAGACGCTGCTCCTGGACGCGATCCGGGAGGCCGACGTCGTCTCCGGCGAGGCGGGAGGCATCACGCAGCACATCGGTGCCTACCAGGTCCGCCACGGGCCCGTCGGGGCCGGAGCCGGCCCCGGCGGCGACGGCCGACTGATCACGTTCATCGACACGCCCGGCCACCAGGCGTTCACCGCGATGCGCGCCCGGGGGGCGCAGATCACCGACATCGCGGTGCTGGTCGTCGCGGCCAACGACGGCGTGATGCCGCAGACCGTCGAAGCGATCAACCACGCCAAGGCGGCTGAGGTACCGATCGTGGTCGCGATCAACAAGATGGACCTGCCGGACGCCGACCCCGACAAGGTGAAGGGGCAGCTGACCGAGTACGGGCTGATCGCCGAGGACTACGGCGGGACCACCGCCATGGTCGAGGTGTCGGCGAAGAGCAAGCAGGGGCTCGACGACCTGCTCGAGATCCTCCTGCTGCAGGCCGACATCATGGAGCTGAAGGCCAACCCGCGGAAGCGTGCCCGTGGGCGCGTTGTCGAGGCCCACCTCGACAAGGGTCGGGGCCCGGTCGCGACCGTGCTGGTGCAGGCCGGCACGCTGGAGGTCGGCGCCGTGGTCGTCGCCGGAGTCGCTGACGGCAAGGTCCGCGCGATGTTCGACGAGAACGGCAACCCGATGCAGTCGGCCGTGCCGTCGCGACCGGTGCAGGTCCTCGGCTGGAACGACGTGCCGGAGGCAGGTGACGAGTTCCGCGTCGTCGGCGAGGAGCGCCTCGCCCGTGACGTCGCCGAGCGCCGCGCCGAACGTGCGCGCCGCAAGGAACTGGTCGAGCAGCAGCGCCCGAAGACGCTGGAGGACCTCGCCGCGGAGGTGGAGCGTGGCGAGGTGGCCGCGCTGAACCTCATCATCAAGGGCGACGTGTCCGGGTCGGTGGAGGCCCTCGAGGACGCGCTCACGAAGCTGGAGATCCCCGAGGTCGAGGTCCGGGTGGTCCACAAGGGGGTCGGTGCCGTCACCGCCAACGACGTCGCGCTGGCCGAGGCGTCGGATGCCACGATCGTGGCGTTCAACGTCCGACCCGACGCCAACGCACGTGACGCGATCGACCGGTCGGGCGTGGATCTGCGTTCCTACCGGATCATCTACGAGGCGATCGAGGACATCGAGCGTGCGGTGAAGGGCATGCTCGCCCCCGAGTTCCAGGAGGTCACCCTGGGCGAGGCCGAGGTCCGCGAGATCTTCAGGGTCCCGCGCGCCGGTTTCGTCTTCGGTGCCATGGTCACCAACGGCGAGATCCGTCGTGGCGGCCGGGTTCGGGTCGTCCGAGAGGGTGTGGTCGTGGCCGAGGACCGGATCGCGTCGCTGCGCCGGTTCAAGGACGACGTGCGCGACGTATCCGCCGGCTACGAGTGCGGCATCGGTCTCGACCGCTTCCAGGACGTGAAGGTCGGTGACCTGTTCGAGGTCTTCGAGCAACGGGAGGTCCAGCGGGTCTGAGCGCGATCGCGGCCACGCGGCCCCACGAGCGACCGGATCCGCCGGGTCTCGCACACGAGGCGGGCGTCGATGCAGATCCGCGGTACTGAACCCGGTACGGTCTTCGTGGGGGTGGCACGCGTCGAGGTGCACATCCCCGGGGTCGCCTCGCTGAAGGGCAAGCGCGCGATCCTGAACAGGCTCAAGGCCGCGCTGCAGAACGAGCTGGGCTGCAGCGTCGCGGAGGTCGGCTACCAGGACCTCTGGCAGCGGGCGACCGTGGGAGTCGCCACCGCCGCATCGTCTCCCACCGGGGCGCGCCGCGTGCTGGACCGACTCGTCGCCGTGATCGAGCGCGACCCTCGTGTGGTCGTGACCTCGATGCGGGAGGACCTCGGTGAGGTGGACTGATGGCGAAGCGACGCAACCCGCGGGTGGAGGAGCGCGTCAAGCAGGCGGTGGCGGAGCTGCTCGAGGAGGAGATCGCCGATCCCCGCGTGGCGCATGTCACGATCACCGACGTGCGGGTGTCGGAGGACGCCCGGCACGCCACCGTCTACTACACGACGCTGGATCCTGGCATCCTGACCGCAGATCCCGCCCGCACGGGTGGGGACGTCCTCACGCCTCAGGCGGACGTCGCCGAAGGGCTGGCCAGCGCCGCGCCGCGCGTCCAGGGGTTGCTGGCGCGGCGGGTCCGGCTGCGCAACACGCCGACGCTGCGCTTCGAACCCGACAGGGTGGCGGCGGAGGCCCGCCGCATCGACGAGCTGCTGCACCGCGTCGGAGACGACCAGGGTGCGCCGGGGAACGGCGATGGCTGACCCCGACCTCGTCGGCGTTGCCGGGGCCGCCGGCGGCCGGGTCGCCACCGGTGAGCCGCCGAACTGGGCCGCGGACATCTCCGACACCGCATGGCGCGCCGTGGTGGACGCGATCCACGAGGCTAACGCGGCCGGGCGCACGATCGCCCTGGCCTGTCACGCCGAGCCGGACGGCGACGCGATCGGGTCGCTGCTGGCGTTGCACCTGTTCCTCAGCGGGATGGGCTGCCGGACCGTGGCGTCCTGGGGCAGCGACCCGTTCACGATCCCCCCGCAGTACACCTTCCTCCCCGGCCTGCACGCGCTGGTGCCCCCGAGGCAGTTCCCGCAGGAACCCGATCTGCTGATCACCCTCGACGCGAACACGGTGGGGCGTCTCGGGGCGCTCGCGGACGCTGCCCGCAACGCCACCACGGTGATCGTGATCGACCACCACGAGAGCAACGAGCGGTTCGGCGACATCCAACTGGTGGCGCCACGCGCCGCGGCGACGGTGATGCTGGTCGACGAGCTGATCCGTCGCCTCGGTGGTGCCCCCGACCGGGACATCGCCGCCTGCCTCTACACGGGACTCGTCACCGACACGGGGCGGTTCCAGTACCGCAACACCGACCGCTCCGCCATGGAGCTCGGCAGCCGCTTGCTGGGTGAGGGGATCGAACACGCCGAGATGAGCCGGCAGATGTTCGACACACACTCGTTCGGCTACCTGAAGGTGCTCGCGCGCGTGCTGGATCGGGCGACCTTCGTCCCGGAGGCCCGTCTGGTGTACGCGTGGGTGGAGCAGGCCGACCTCGAACGCTTCGGCATGTCCCTCGACGAGACCGAGGGCATCATCGATGTGCTGAGGACGGCCGACTCGGCCGAGGTGACCATGGTCATCAAGGAGCAGCCGGACGGCAGCTGGCGGGTGTCGCTGCGGTCGAAGGGTCGCACCGACGTGGGGGCGCTCGCGGTGGCGATGGGTGGTGGTGGCCACGACTTCATGTCGGGGTTCACGTCCGACCGGCCGCGTGACGAGATCGCCGCAGCGGTCGTGGGGCTGCTGAGTGGGGCGTAGCAGCAGCCGCGACGGGGTGCTGGTCGTCGACAAGCCCGCGGGCATGGGATCCACCGACGTGGTCCGCC
>DASZZX010000017.1:0-2485 GCA_036260415.1 Nitriliruptorales bacterium | reverse complement strand
GGGTTGCACCCCCAGAAGAAGGGACGATGATCGGGCCCCTGCGAAGCGCGCAGCGCGAGTAGGGGTGCCCACCGATCGGGTGGGCGAGGAGGGAGTTGAACCCTCACGTCCTTCCGGACACACGGACCTGAACCGTGCGCGTCTGCCATTCCGCCACTCGCCCTGGCAGATGCGAAGTTAGCACGGGGGTGGGAGGGGGTTTCGGGCGGCCCCTGGTCGGGGGGCGGCAGTTGACGGACTAGCACAGATACGATCGGTACTGCCAGCAACACGCCGATGCGAACGGAGGATGATCGTTTGGGCCGCGTCGACAGGTTCGAACGCCGTCTTCAGGGACTGGTGGGCGATGCCTTCGCGCGGGTCTTCGGCGGCAGTGTCGTTCCCCAGGAAGTTGTGCAAGCGCTGCTGCGGGAAGCCGAAGGCCATGTGCAGGAGCTGGCCGGGGGGCGCGTACTCGCGCCCAACCGGTTCACCGTGCTGCTCAGCCCCACCGATCTCGCTCGCATGGGCGGTGACCGAGCGGAGATCGTGAACTCGCTGTCCGGCTCTGTCACCGAGCAACTCGCCGACCAGGGATGGGACACCTACGGCGAGGTCGTAGTCTTCCTGGAGCGCTCCGATGCGCTGCACACGGGACAGTTCCGCACCCGCTCGACCGTGGACCCCGACGCTTCCCGCCGGGACGCCATCCGAGCACGCGACGCAGGAGAAGCACCCATGAGCCAGCAACCGGGCCACCCCGAGGAGAACGGGCAGTACGGATACGACCGTGGTGCCCCCGGCGGATACGGGCAGCAGCAGACGTACGCCCCGCCCGCCTACGACCAGCGCCAAGGGGGGTACGACCAGGCCGAGCAGGGTCAGCAGGGCTACGGCCAGCAGGGCGGCGGCTACCCGCAGCAGCAGCAGTACGAGCAGGGCTACGACGGCGGCTACGACCAGGGCTACGGTCAGCAGGGCTATGGCCAGCCGGGCGGCTACCAGCAGACGCTCACCGCCACGCTGAGCCTCGAGGACGGCTCGGGTCGCACCTACGACCTCACGCAGGGCACCCACGTCATCGGTCGTGGCCAGGACTCGTCGTTCCGGCTTCCCGACACCGGCGTGTCGCGCCGCCATCTGGAGATCACCTGGGATGGTCACAGCGCAACGTTGACGGACCTCGGTTCCACGAACGGCACCACCGTCAACGGCAACCCGGTGCAGACCTGGCAGCTCAACGACGGCGACGTCATCCGGGTCGGGCACTCGAGCCTGGTCTTCCGCACGCAGTAGGTGGGTGAGGACGACAACGCTCGGGGGACGGAAGGCCGGCGGAGCTTGCGTAGCCGGCGGGGTGGGTAAGACACAGAACGGAGTTCGCCGCGAGTGCCGGAGTTGGTGCTGCAGCTGACCAGGGCGGGCTTCCTCGCCCTCCTCTGGCTGTTCGTGCTGGTCGCGCTCCGGGTGGTGCGCTCTGATCTCTATGCCGCGTCCGGCCTGCGCGCGCTGATGCCAGGCGGGCGCGCCACGGCTCGCAGGGGTCGCGGCCGTACGCCCAGCCAGCTCATTGTCACGCAGGGTGCGCTGGCGGGCACGCGGATCTCGTTGGACTCCCGGCCGATCCTGATCGGCCGGGCCGACGATTCCACGCTCGTGCTCGACGACGACTACGCATCCACCCGTCATGCCCGCATTTCGATGCAGGGTGACGAGTGGTACGTCGAGGATCTCGGGTCGACCAACGGCACGTACCTCGACCGGGCTAAGGTCACCGGGCCGACCCGGGTCCCCCCGGGCGTCCCTGTCCGCATCGGCAAGACGGTGATCGAGCTTCGATCATGAGCCGGCGCATGCTTCACCGCCGTGCCTCGGCGCTCGCCGCCCGGGCCGGCCGCGCCGGCAGATCTGCCCCTGAACGTAGTGTCGGAGCGCTGAGATGACGCTGGTCCTGCGCTACTCCGCCCGCAGCGACCGCGGGCTCGTCCGGCAGAACAACCAGGATGCCGTGTACGCCGGTCCTCGGCTGCTCGCGCTGGCGGACGGAATGGGTGGCCACGCCGCGGGCGAGGTGGCGTCATCACTGGTGATCGCGGCGCTCGCCCCGCTCGACGAGGACGATCCGGGCGACGACCTGCTCGCCGAGCTGCGCAACGCCACGGTGGAGGGCAATGCCGCGATCACGCGGCACGTCGCGGACGCTCCCGACCTCGAGGGCATGGGCACCACGCTCACCGCGATCCTGTTCGCCGGCAACCGGCTGGGCCTGGTGCACATCGGCGACTCCCGTGCTTACCAGCTCCGGGACGGCTACCTCACGCAGATCACGAAGGACGACACGTTCGTCCAGTCGCTGATCGACGAGGGGCGCATCACCGAGGAGGAGGCGCACACCCATCCGCAGCGGTCGCTGCTGCTGCGCGCGATCACCGGCCAGGAGGTGGAGCCGTCGCTCACCATCCGCGAGGCCAGGGCGGGCGACCGCTACCTGTTGTGCTCCGACGGG
>DASZZX010000016.1:0-6964 GCA_036260415.1 Nitriliruptorales bacterium | reverse complement strand
GGACACGAACGCGTCGTGTTCCTCCTGCGCGCGGTCGACCCACAGCAGCTCGTCGAACAGCAGCTCGTCCTTGTTGGCCGGTGTGATCCGACGCAGCTCCAGGTCCGGCCGGTGGACGAGGACCGTCCGCAGGCGGCCGACCTCGGAGTGCACGCCCACGTCTGCCACCGCCCGCCTCCCGCGAACGCTGGCGCCACCCTACGCGCCGCCGGCCCGACCGCGGGGCGCACTCGGCAGCGCGAAGGGGCCGTCGGCGAGTCCCCACGTCTCGGGAGGATCGCGGTTGGGTCCGTCGGACCGCAGGATGGCCTCGACCTCCCGCAGCACGCCGTCGCTGACGGCCTTGGTGCCGCCCGCCGCGACCGCGTGGACCAGCGCCGCAGCGTGCTCCTGCAGCCAGTCGCGGGCGGGTGCGGAGTCGACCAGGGTGGTGGGTGCGACCAGCAGGAAGACCGCACCGCGCTGGTCGGCGGCGGCTCCGGCGCCGAGCGCGTCCGGCCAGTTCTGCCCCGTCGCCAGGACCGTCTCCAGCCCCTTGGAGTAGGACTGGGGATCCTGTGGTGCCTCGCCCCAGCGTCGCAGCTGATCCTGCGCGGCCAGCCGCGACGTGTCGTACCGGGTCGCGCCGGCGAAGCGCCCGGTCGGGGCGCCGTCGGCGGCGTGCGATGCCGCCATCTCGACGTCCGGGCTGACCGCCGCGGTCCCGCCGAACACCGTCAGACGATCCGCCCACGGCCCGCTGGCGCTGCCACCGCCGGAGGGGCGGTTGGCCAGCGCCCAGCGGGTCGGCTCCGGCAGCTGGTCGCGCTGGACCAGCAGGACCGGCAGGTCGAAGGTGGCACCGAACGCCCCCGCGGACAGGGCGTCGGGGAAGCCGCGCGACGGGTCGGGGTGGTCCCCGAGCGCGAGCAGCGCCTCGTCGGGACCCTCGCGCCGAACGATCTCCCACGCGACCCGCGCCGCGGTGTCGTAGCGAGTGGGTCCGGCGAACCTGCGTGTGGTCTCGATCGTGGTGCGCTGCTGCAGGTCCTGCTCGATCTGCTCTGTCAGGCGAGCCTCGCCGCCGACGATCAGGGCCTCGGTCGCCCCCAGACGGTCGATCTCCTCCGCGGCGTCTGGGTGCAGGGTCGCGCCGCCGGTGAGCAGCACCGGGCTGCCGAACGAGCCCGCGAGGGGGGAGGCGACGAGCGCGTCGGCGTACACCTCGGATGAGGCGATGACCACCGTCTCGGTCACGGGGAAGCCGCGCTCGGTCCGGCGTGGTTCGTCGAACGCCCAGCGCGACAGCGCGACCGCGGTGGCGATGCGCTCGTCGCCGGAGCGGCGCTCCGCGGCCGGCGTCACGTGGAAGGCCGTGGCGAGCGGGGTGGCGTCCTGGCCCAGCATGCGCAGTGTGGCCTGGTAGGTCCCGGGGGCGACCTCCTGCCCGCGGCGGTCGCGCAGGTCCCAGCGCAGGTCGATGCTGTCACCGGCCCCGTTGGAGGAGCGGACCATCTGCCCGCCGCGGTCTCGGATCTCCAGCTGCCACTCGCCCGCCCGGGTGGCGCGGACGTCCCAGTGCGGCCGCTCGCCGATCACCGGCTGCTCCTCCGCGCGGCGGGGGGCCTGCGGGCCGCCGTACAGCTTGGGTGCGCCCGCGGCGGCGACGTCCTGGCGGAGGGAACCGGTGACGTACTGGTACAGGTAGCCGCCCGGGCAGGCCGTGGTGCCGGTGTCGCGGTGGCCCAGGATCGTGGGGAGCGTGACGACATCGTCCTTGGCGATCTTGTTGGTCCCCCCGCCGCCGGAGATCTCGGTGGTCGTTCCGTGCGGGTCGACGTGGTGGTGGTCGAGCTTCCAGGCCAGCAACCCTCGGAGCGCCTGCGTGCCCTCCGCAGTGGGCGGTGAGCTCTCGAAGTTGCCGATCATCGCGACACCGAACGAACCACCGTTGAAGCCGGCCGCGTGCGCCCCGATGACCGGCTCGCTGAGCCCGCCCGCACGCCCCTCGTAGACGTAGCCATAGCGGTCGACGAGCGCGTTGTAGCCGAGGTCGTCCCACCCGCGGGTGTTGACGTGGTACAGGCAGAACGACAGCACCTGCGCGGGACCTTCCGAACGGCCGTAGCTGTTGGTCGACGCGGTGTGGTGCACGTAGGCGAACCGGACATCGGGTGCGTAGGAGGGCGGCTCCTGCGGTCGGCACTGGTTGCGCGGGTCCCACGAGCTGCGCGGGACGACCTGCGGTTGGGCGGGAGCGGCCTGGGCGGCCGGCACCGAGCGCAGCTCGGGGGGCAGGTAGTGGACCCCGTCACCCCCTGCCAGTTCGACCGCGTGGAGTGTGACGTCGCGCGGCCCTGCCCCGCGGAGCCGCAGCTGGAGGTCGTCGAGACGGCCCAGCCACACGGGCTCGCTGGGGCCGGGTCGTTCGCGGGCGGCTTCGCCGGTACCGGGGTCCGGGTGGTGCTCGTCGGACGGCAGGCGCAGCGGTCGCCAGCCGCCCCAACCACCCTGCACTCGGCCGCGGACCTGCACCTCGACGTCGGGGTCACCCCCCCAGTCGGCCCCCACCATCACGATGTCGCCTGCGGTCAGCGGGGCGGACTCCAACCAACCTGCCGCCTGGAGGCCGCCGGGCGCGGGGCGCCAATGCGCGACGGTGATCCTGCGGACGTCGGCGGTCGGCGGTCGTCCTGCGGCCGGGATCACCGGAAGCCCGGCTGTCAGCAGCGCGGTGACGGCGACGGCGGCAAGGCGACGGATGGTCCACACGTCAAACTCCGGTGGTCACGGAGAACAGGAACCTACAGAACCAACATCGGGCAGGCGAGTGCCCCGGCGCAGGTCCCACCAGCCTGGCGGAGGGTCGCCCACGGGAGCGGTCGCGTGACCGGTCAGCGAGTCCGCCGCAACGCGTCGGGCGTCACCGTCGACCTTCGTCGGTGTGATCACACGCCGTGCCGGCCGCCGCGAGGTCGGAGGCGATGCAAGGGCGCCGATCAGCCAACCCGGCGCCGACCTGCCGCGCACCGGTCTGGACGCCCCGCCGTCGCCGTTCGGAGGGCGGTGCCCCGGCTCGCGCCGGCGCGACGTCGGTCAGGGCAGCCGCTTGGCCAGGAGCTGTTTCGCCCGCTCGCCGCGCTGGGCGTCCTCCTCCTTGATCTGACGGAAGAAGTCGGCGAGCTCGTCGTCGCCGTTCTCCTCGGCGTCCCTGATGTACCGGTCGTAGTTCCAGGCCCCGTGCATCGCGTGGTACGCGACGCTGATCAGGTCGTAGTGCTCGTCCCGGGTGCCGGTCACCTCTTCGTTCGCCATCCTCGGACCCCCGCTGATCTCGATGTCCCACCCGTCAGGCTGCGCCCGAACGTAGCGTTAGGGTCGTGTCGCCCGGTGACCGGTCGGACGAGGCCGAGCCGTCCGGGGGCCGCCATACGAGGGCCGAGCCGGCCAGCGTCGGAGCCACCCGCTGCTAGGGGTGCTCCCGCCCGGCGTGCCGCACGGTCTCCCGCCGTAGCGCCGCCGCGAACTTCTCCGCGGCGGCGAGACGCGCGCCGAGCTCCTCGCACCTCGCCGTTGCGGCGGCCGCGTACATCGACAGGCGAGCGGCGGCCTCGGTCACGGCGGCAGCGTCGAGCTCGCCCGAGTGCAGCGCGTCCCGCACGGCGAGGAGGTCGCGGGTCTCCTCCAGCGTGAACCCCAACGGCTTCATGCGTTTGATCAGATGCAGACGCGCGACGTCATCGTCTGTGTAGAGACGGAAACCGCCGGGTGTGCGACCGGAGGGCTCGACCAGGCCCACCTCCTCGTAGTAGCGGACCGTCCGCAACGACAGCCCCACCCGGTCGGCGACCTCGCCGATCTGGTAGCTCGCCTGGTCGGTCGCGGACACGCCGGCTCCCACTCGACCCTCGCGCTGCATACCCTAGGTCCGCGACGGGCTCGTCGGGTGTCCTCCACATGCCGCTCGAAGAGCGCAGGCGCGGGCTCGCAGCTGGTGCTCGGGGTTGGCCACCCGGGATGGGCCGTGTCCACCGCTCGTCCACCCTCGCCGGCAGCTCAACACCGCCGGTCGCCCACGACCGCCGCTCAACGTCATACTGCGTCACGCGGTCATGGACGGCAGGAACCTCGCCACTGGATGGACGGATGCACAGGGCGTCCGCTGAGGTTCCAGTGACGTGAGGGTAGAGTGGTCGAAGACGGGATCCGGTCCTGCGGGCCGATCCCGTCCCAGTTCTCCCCTCGGACCGATCCCGTCCCAGCTTCCCCGCCCCGCTCGGCGAGTTCCACAGCCGCTCGGACGCCAGCGCGTGGCTGAAGCTCGTTGCTCCTCCCGAAGCCCGCGCGCCCCAGCCGGCGCCCGTGAGCCTCGACCACCACTTCCCAACTTGCGGGGCGGGATCGGCGTGGCGGTGCCGACGAGGACGTCGGACGGCCACGGCATGCCGCGCTGGAAGCGAGTGACGCTGTCGAGAGTCGTGGTCGCGATCTGTTGGAGGGCATCGGCGGTGAAGAAGGCTTGATGGCCGGTGACGATCACGTTGGGGAACGTCAGCAGCCGTGAGAAGACGTCGTCGCGGATGATCCGGTCCGACAGGTCCTCGAAGAAGAGGCCAGCCTCCTCTTCGTAGAACGTCCAGGGCCAGGTACGCTAACTTGCCCGACTTCAGTGCGTCGATCACCGCGGTGGTCTCGATCAGTGCCCCTCGGCTGGTGTTGATCAGCATGACCCCGTCGCGCATCCGCTCCAGCGCCCGCGCGTCGATGAGATGGTGCGTGTCAGGTGTCAGCGGGCAGTGCAGCGACACGATGTCGGCGACCGCGAAGAGATCGTCGAGCGTGACGTACCGCACGCCCAGCAGCTCCGCCTGCGGGTCGGGTCGTGGATCGTAAGCCACCAACCGGCAACCGAAACCCGACATGATGCGGGCGAAGACGCTGCCGATCGTCCCTGTCCCGACGATGCCCACCGTGCGGCCGTGGAGGTCGAAGCCCAGCAGTCCGGTCAGCGCGAAGTTCCCCTCCCGGACGCGTGCCCATGCTCGGTGGATCTTCCGGTCGAGTGCCAGGATCAGGCCGACCGTGTGTTCAGCGACCGCGTGCGGCGAGTAGGCAGGGACCCGCACCACCGTCAGTCCGAGCCGGCTCGCCGCGTCGACGTCGACGTGGTTGAAGCCGGCCGAACGCAGCGCGATCAGGCGGGTCCCTCCCTCCGCGAGGCGCTGCAGCACCTGCGCCGAGAGGTCGTCGTTGACGTAGGCGCAGACAGCGGGGAAGCCGTTCGCCAGAGAGGCGGTGGTCACGTCGAGGCGGGTGTCGAGGAAGGTGAGCGCGTGACCGTGGTCACGGTTCACCGAGGTGAGGAACTCCTCGTCGTACGGGCGCGCGCTGAACACGACCATGCGCATGTCCACACCCTCTCGTCGGCACGACGCTAGCCGTGACCGCTCACCCGCCCGCACTGGAGGCCTGCGTCGGTTCGCGGCGGCCCCGGTCGCTCGAGCGCTACTCCTCGACCACCACCGCGGTGAGCATCCCGTGCATCGAGCCGTCGGCCCGCTTGACGTGCGACAGGATGTGGCAGTGCCAGGCCCAGGTGCCGGGCTGGTCGAGGTCGCACACGACGGTCAACCGCTCGCCGGGGGCGATGTTGAACGTGTCGCCCTGCCAGCGGGCAGCGGGTGGCAGCAGGTAGCCGTCCTTGGCGATGACCGTCCCGTCCTGGTTGTGCAGGTGCATCGGGTGGGCCATCTGACCCTCGTTCGCGTAGTGGACGACCACCTTGTCACCGCTGCGGTAGCGGTAAGGCTGCGTCGCCGGGAACGACTTGCCGTTGAGGCTGAACCCGATTGTCCCGGCGTCGTTGAGGATCATGACCTGCTCGTCCGCGACCCCTTCGACACCCGCCAGCGTCGCGTAGTCGCCGATGACGAGCGCCCCGAACAGCCCGTTGGGTACCTGGTGAAGGCTCATGTGGTGGCTGTGGTAGGTGACCACGGCCTGCTGGTCCGCCACGAACGTGTGGTCCATCGACGCGCCGCGACCGATGGGGTCCTGGCTGATGTAGGTCACCCCGTCCAGCTCGAAGGCGTGGTCCTTCAGCCCGTGCGGGTGGAGGCTGGTGTGGTCGTCGAGCCGGTTGATGAGCCGCAGCGTCACCCTGTCGCCGACGTCGACCTCCATTGTGGGTCCGGGAACCGCCCCGTTGTAGCCGACGGCCTGCACGAACCTGCCGGGCTCCACCTCCCACTGGATCTCGTCGGCCACCAGCTCGTAGAGCTTGGTGCCATCGTCCAGCACGGTCGGCCGAAGCAGCTGCGCACCGGAACCCTCGGTCCCCGCCGGGAACGCGTCGATCGACTCCCGCATCAGCCGCTCGATCTCCGCCTGGGTGGCAGCCGAGGATGCAGACCCTCCCACGGAGCCGTGACCGGCCTCGTCGTCGGGCGGCTGGATCGCCCCCCCAGCAGCGGTGACGGTCAGCTCGCTCGTCATGCCAGCCTCCCTGTGCCCCGGGACGGTGCACAGCAGCGTGTACGTCCCGGGGGCCAGCTCGGTCGAGATCGTCGCGGTCTCGCCATCGTCCAGCATCGGGGTCTCGGTGCCCTCCACGCCGTCGATCGCCACCGTGTGCGGCACGGCACCCGCGTTGGTGACGGCCGGATCACGCGGCCTGCGGGAACCGACGCCTGGTCGACCGTCACCTCCCACTCGGTCAGCTGGACAGCGACGGTGCCGTCAGGCGCCACCTGGTCAGGCTCGGTCGTCGCGTCCGGGGATGGGACGCTCGTCGCCGGCGCGACGGTGACGACGAACGCGGTCGCCGACAGCAGCAGGGCGGCCATCGCCACGAGGACGACGACCACGAGCCACCAGGGGCGTGCCTCGCTCACGTGCTCTCTCCTCTCGGGTCAGCCGCCGCCCGGACGGTCGGGCGTACCGGTTCGGCGTGATGTTCGACGAGGCGACCGCCGTGGCCCAGGGG
>DASZZX010000015.1:0-10503 GCA_036260415.1 Nitriliruptorales bacterium | reverse complement strand
GCTACGGAGCGGAGCGACGGGGCCCGCTGCTCGGGTCGGCCGACCGGCCGTCGACTCCGCTGGGGGCGGCTGCGCTCGACCACATGCGGCGGATCTCCGCGTTGAGCTCGGCACCCAGGAGCACGGCCAGTGCGGTGACGTACAGCCAGAGCAGCACGACCAGCGGCGTGGCGAACGGGCCGTAGAAGCTGTCGCGCGCACGGAACGTGAACGCGATGTAGGCGCGCAGCGCCGCGGCCCCGACCAGCCACAGCACCATCGCCAAGACGGCGCCGGGCAGGTCCAGTCGCCACCGTGTGCGCAACGGCACCGCCACGTGGTAGAACGTCGCGAGCACGGCCACGACCAGCACCGCCATGACCAGGTAGAAGCTGCTGTCGACCAACCACTCGGGTGCTGCCACGGGGATCAGGTCGGGGAGGACGTAGCCGATCAGGCGCGGCCCGAGGACGAGCCCCGGTACCACAACGACGGCGAGCACCGTCCCCGCCAGCGTGAGGCCGAACGCCAGCGCCCGCCGCTGCCAGCGCGAGCGTGGCGGCTCGAGGTCGTAGGCGATCGTGACCGTCCGCAGGTACACGTTGACGGCGCGTGACCCGCCCCAGAGCGCCACCAAGAGGCCGAACGACACGATCCCGCCGCGGCTCTCCTCGAAGATGGACCCGATGACCTGGCGATAGATCTGCTGGGTCTCCGGGGACACGAACGGGGCCGGCAAGGTCTCGAGACGGCCGCGCACGTCGGCCGTGGCGCCGAACGCGTCCGCCACGTAGCCGATGGACCCGACGACCGCCAGGAGCATCGGGAACAGCGACAGCAGGGCGAAGAACGCCGCCTCGGCGGCCAGACCTGGCACGCGGTCGTCGAATGTGTCCTCGACGGTGCGCCGGGCGAGTTCCCAGCCGGGTCGCAGCCGGTCGGGGACGGCCGCCTCGAGACGTTTGAGGAACGCGACCACGCCGCCCACGATAGGTGGGCGGTGACCGGACCGGATGGTCGGGCGTGCGGTGCGGCCGAGGGGTCGCCCGGCGACGCCGAGGTGCGGGTCAGGCGGTCAGGGCCGCCAGTTGGTCGAACCAGCCTGGGTCCCGCAGCAGCACGTGCAGGTCGATCAGGTCGTCGTAGGTCAGGGCGGGGCCGTCCGGCGGCTGCTCGGGGTGTGGCGTGCTGCGACCCGCCGGGTGGCGGTCGCGCCGCACCAGGTTGGGGTCGACTCCGGCGGTGACCAGCAGTTCCACGATGCGGTCGTCGGCCGGCTTGGTGACCAGCGCGGCGCAGCTGGGGCAGGCGAACGCGTAGGTGCTGCCGGGACCCACCCGGGAACCGTCGACGGGGACGATCGTCAGCTCGATCTCCGACGCGTACAGGTCGACTGGACCGCAGCTGGGGCAGGTGCTCCGGACCACCCGCATGACGCCACCTCCCTGATCGTCTGTCTGGTACGGACTGTGCCGTCCCTTAGGGCGCGTCGCCGCCCCCCCAGGGCCTGAACTGGGCGGGACGTCCGTCCCCTTCCGGACGGGTCCTTCTACTCGGCGGCGACCTCAAGGACGGCCACGCCCGCGTAACGGCCATGGGCCAGGTCCCGCAACGCCCGGTCTGCGGCGTCGAAGGGGTAGGTCGTCACCGTCAGCTCGACGCCGATCCGGGCGGCCAGCCGTAGGAACTCGTCGCCGTCCGCGCGTGTGTTCGCGGTCACGCTGCGGACCTGACGCTCCTGGAAGAGGTGCTCGTCGTAGTCGAGGGGGGGCACGTCGGTCATGTGGATGCCCGCCAGCGCCAGCGTGCCACCACGATCCAGAGCGGCCAGGGCTGTGGGGACCAGCTCGCCGGCCGGCGCGAAGATGATCGCCGCATCGAGCGGCTCAGGAGGGCTGTCGTCCGGCCCGCCCACCCACGACGCTCCCAGCTCCCGTGCCAGGCGCCGGCTGTCCGACGAGCGGGTGACCACGTGCACCTCGGTCCCCTGCGCCCGCGCCAGTTGGGCGGTCAGGTGGGCGGACGCCCCGAACCCGTAGAGGCCGAGCCGGCCGCCGGGGGGCACGTTGGCGCGCTGCAGCGCTCGGTAGCCGATGATGCCGGCGCATAGCAGCGGCGCGGCCTGCTCGTCGTCGAACCGGTCGGGGACCGGGTACGCCCACGCCTCGGGTACGACCGCGCGTTGCGCGTAGCCGCCGTCGGCGGTCCACCCGGTGAAGCTCGGGTCGGTGCACAGGTTCTCGTCGCCGCGCCGGCAGAAGCGGCACCGTCCGCACGTGCGGCGGAGCCATGCGATCCCGATCCGGTCGCCCACGGTGAACCGCTGCGTCGAGCTGCCCGTGGCCTCGACCGTGCCGACCACCTCGTGGCCCGGGATCACGCCGGGGCGCCGCACCGGCAGGTCGCCTTCGGCCACGTGGAGGTCGGTGCGGCACACGCCGCAGACCGACACCTGCACGCGCACCTCGTCGGGTCCCGGCTCGGGGACCGCCACCTCCGCGCGGCGTAGCGGGTCCTGGTCGATCGGGGCGGGCTGCTCCACTCGCCAGGCGTACATCGTCTCGCCCACGTTGCCTCCTCGGCTGGAGCCTACGGACACGAGCCGAAGGTCGGCTCGCCTGGACGCGCGGGATGTGGAAGGGTGGGGAGGCGACCAGCAGAGCGTCGGGCGGCCGAGGGACGCCATGGGCGAGGACGAGGCAGCGGGTGCGGCGTCCGACCCCGACCGGACCATCGCCGAGCTGCCGTCCGCGGAGGATCGTGTGGAGGAGATCGTCGCACAGGCTCGGGGCCGGCCGCTGGCGGTCTTCCTCGACTACGACGGGACGCTGACACCGATCGTGGACGACCCGGAGGACGCGACGCTGCCGCCGGAGGCCCGGGCGACGATCGAGCGGCTGCGGGGCCGCTGCCCGGTCGCGGTGGTGAGCGGCCGCGACCTCGATGACGTCCGCGGGATGGTCGCGATCGACGACCTGGCCTACGCGGGCAGCCACGGCTTCGACATCCTGACCGCGTCCGGTGAGCGGTACCGGCATGCGCGCGAGTACCTCGGCGACCTCGACGCCGCCCAGGAGCAGGTCCAGCCGTTGCTCGACCCGATCCCGGGTGCCGAGCTGGAACGCAAGACCTTCGCGATCGCGGTGCATTACCGCAACGTCGAGGAGAGCGACTCCGAGCGCGTGCAGGCCGCCGTGGAGGAGGTGGCGGCCGCGCATCCTCGACTGCGGCTGACGGCGGGCAAGCGCATCTTCGAGCTGCGCCCGGACGTCGACTGGGACAAGGGGCGGGCGCTGCGGTCCGTCCTGGACAGCCTCGACCTGGCCGAATCCGCCTTCCCTCTGTACGTGGGTGACGACGTGACCGACGAGGACGCGTTCCGCGAGCTGGAGCAGCGAGGGATCGGCATCGTCGTGCGCGGCGAGGACGACGACCGCCCCACCCGTGCCGACTACTCGCTGCCCGACCCGGCCGCGGCCTGCGGGTTCCTGGACCGGCTGGCCGACGCGCTCGCCCGGGAGGCAGACGACGATGCGTGATGCTGGACGTCGTCGGCGCGGAGGGGCGACCGTGACGCCGTGTCGACAGGGGGCGGTGTGGTCGACGCGTTGACGGTCCCGTCCCACCCGACGACCGGCCGCGTCCTGCCGGTCGACGTGGCCGGCATCGGGGTGGCGCTGCCCGAGGAGGTCGTCACCAACGACGACTGGGCGGCCGTGCTGGATACCAGCGACGAGTGGATCGTCAGCCGTACGGGCATCCGCGAGCGGCGCCGCGCCGATCCGGGCCAGGCCACCTCGGACCTGGCGGTGGACGCCGCCGTTGCGGCCCTGGCCGACGCCGGTGTCGACGCTGCGGACCTGGCCGCGGTGGTCCTCGCGACCACCACGCCGGACCACGTGATCCCGCAGACCGCCCCGCTGGTCGCCGCCCGCCTGGGGAGCGAGGCGGCGGCTTTCGACGTCGGCGCGGGGTGCAGCGGCTTCGTGTACGGGCTGGCGGTCGCCGCCGGGATGGCCGTCGGCCTGTTGCCCGGACCGGTCCTGGTGATCGGAGCGGAGACGCTGACGCGGTGGATCGACCGCGCGGAGCGCGACACGGCGGTGCTGTTCGGCGACGGCGCGGGCGCGTTCGTGCTGCGCCCCGGTGCCGGCGCGCTCGGACCGTTCGACCTCGGCTGCGACGGCAGCCTCGCCGACATCGTGTTCGTGCCCGCCGGTGGCAGCCGCAGGCCGCCCGGCGCGACGGTGGCAGCCCGCGACCTCACCCTCAGGATGGAGGGCAGGGCCGTGTACCGGCAGGCGGTGCGACGGATGGTGAGCTCCTCGCAGGCGGTGCTCGAGTCCGCCGGCCTGGGGGTGCAGGACGTCGACCTGCTGGTGGGCCACCAGGCCAACGCCCGGATCCTCGAGGCGGTCGCCGGGCGGCTGGGCATCGGCGAGGAGCGCGCGTTCATCTGCGTGGACCGCTACGGCAACACGTCGGCTGCGTCCATCCCGCTGGCTCTCCATGAGGCACGCACACAGGGCCGCGTGCGCGACGGCGACCGGGTCCTGTTGACCGCCTTCGGCGCCGGTCTCACCTGGGGCTCCTGCCTGTTGGTGTGGGGAGGGCATCCCGGAGAGCGTGCCCGTCACCGCGATCGCACGGCAGGGGTGACGCCGACGACCGACCGCCTCGGCTCGCGACCGCCGGTGAGCCGAGGATGACGCCTCCGACCCCGCCGGACTGGGTCGTCGCCGTCGCGCGTCCCCTCGTCCGGGCGTGGCTGCGGCTCGACGTGCGCGGAGCCCACCACGTCCCCCGCGAGGGCGGGGTCATCCTGGCAGCCCACCACGTGTCCAACGCGGACGTTCTGGCGGTGGGCGCGGCGTCGCCCCGTCCGGTCACCTACTTCGGCTCCACGCACGTCGTCGAGTGGCCGGTGATCGGCCCGCTGTTGCCGCGGCTCGGCATGGTGCCGGTGGAACGTGGCGAAGCGGACCTGAAAGCGATGGAGCGGTTCGTGCGCCTCCTCGGGGAGGGCGCCGCGCTGGTGGCCTTCCCGCAGGGGTCGCGTTCGCCGGACGGGCACGTGTACCGGCCCCGCAGCGGGGTGACACGCCTCGCCGCGGCGGCGAAGTGCCCGACCGTGCCGGTCGGCATCATCGGGACCGCCACCGTGTGGCCGGTGGGTCAGTTGCCGCGGCTGCGGCGTGGTCGCGTCCGCGTCCGCTTCGGGGCTCCCTTGGAGGCGCCCAAGGACGAGCCCGGATCTCGTCGCGGCCTGGCGGAACAGTTGCACGCTGCACTGGCGGAGCTGTCGCAGGCGCCCCGCGCCGACGGCTTCCTGCGCCGGGCCGACCGATGATGCTCGTCGGGGTGGACGTGGTGGCCGTCGACCGCATCGCGGCGGTGGTCGCCCGCCGCCCCCGCTTCCTCGAGCGCGTCTACACCGACGGGGAGGTCGCCGACTGCGTACGCGACGGGGTGCAGGTCGGATCCGCGGTGGCGGCCGCCCGGCTGGCGGGACGGTTCGCCGCGAAGGAGGCCGCCAAGAAGGCGCTGGGCGCGGGACTCACCTGGCGTGAGGTCGAGGTCCGTCAGCGCGACGACGGGGATCCGGTGCTGTGGATCCGCGGCGCCCCCGCCGCGGCTGCGGTGTCCTTCGCCCACGATGGGGGTGTCGCCGTGGCGATGGTCGTGGCCGTCGGCCCCTGATCGTCCACGGCCATGACGACGGTGACGCCCGGCTCCGCCGGCTGGCCCTGCCACGGGGGCGTGGCCGCGTCCCACGACGCTGGCCGGAACCGCCGTCCGTCGGTGGACCCGATCGGATTCGAACCGACGACCTCCTCCATGCCATGGAGGCGCGCTGCCAACTGCGCTACGGGCCCAGGTGTGGTACGTGCGGCCGGACCGGCCGCCCGAGCAGGGTACCGACGGCACACGCCGGACGCACCTGCCGCGGCTCGAGCGTCGCCGGCAGCCCAAGGGCGGCGGCGTGCCGGGCCCGCGCGGCGAGGGCGTCCCGACGGGCGCGGCGGATGGTGGCTGCGGATGACCGCGCCCCCCCGGCGGTTGCGTGCCCGCCGCGGGCGCGGGCATCATGGCGACGTGACAGAAACACGCCACCACGCTGGCGCCCCGGCCCTCCACCGGACCGCCGGCACGGTCGTGCTCCTCCAGGGTCGACTCGGCCTCTGACGCCGCGGCGCCGTCCCGCCCGCACACCACGACGGCGACCGCGGAGACCGCCCCCGAGCGCACCCACAGGAGACCTGCCCCATGTCCACCGAGATGGTGCCCGCCGCGGCCGATGCCGCTCAGCGGTACGACCCGCTGACCCTCGAGCCGCCGATCGCCCGCCGCTGGTTCGAGGAGCGCACCTACTCCATCCCCAACCACGCCGCGGGACGCGCGATCGTCGGGGAAGGCGCGGACGAGGAGGCCGAAGGGCAGGGGCGCTACTACGCGCTGACCATGTTCCCCTACCCGTCCGGTGACCTCCACATGGGTCACGCCGAGATCTTCTCGATCCACGACGCCCTGGTCCGTCACGCCCGCATGACCGGCAAGGCCGTGCTCAACCCGATCGGCTGGGACTCGTTCGGCCTGCCGGCCGAGAACGCGGCGCGGCGGCGCGGCGCCGACCCGCGTGAGTGGACCTACCGCAACATCGAGGAGCAGCGCGCGTCGATCGTCCGGCTGGGCTGCTCGTTCGACTGGGACCGGGTCGTGCACACCTCCGATCCCGAGTACTACCGCTGGACGCAGTGGATCTTCCTGCAGCTGTACCGGGCCGGGCTGGCCTACCGCGCGGAGGCGCTGGTCAACTGGTGTCCCAACGACCGCACCGTCTTGGCCAACGAGCAGGTCGTGGACGGGCGCTGCGAACGCTGCGACGCCGTGGTGGTGCGCCGCCCGCTGACCCAGTGGTTCTTCCGCATCACCCGGTACGCCCAGCAGCTGCTGGACGATCTCGACCAGCTGGAAGACGCCTGGCCCGAGCGTGTGCGTGTCATGCAGCGCAACTGGATCGGCCGCTCGGACGGTGCGGAGGTGGTCTTCACGGTGGCGGGCAGCGGTGAGGACGTGGTGGTCTTCACCACCCGCCCCGACACCCTCTACGGGGCGACGTACTTCGTGTTCGCTCCGGAGCACCCCCTGGTGCGGCGCAAGATGGCGGGCGATCCTGCCTACGACGGGTTCCTCGAGGAGGTCGCGCACCGGTCGGAGATCGAGCGGCTGTCCACCGACCTGCAGGGCAAGCGCGGTGTGCGCCTGGGCTTCGACATGCTGAACCCGGTCAACGGCGAGCGCATCCCCGCCTACGCCGCCGACTACGTGCTGATGGAGTACGGCACCGGGGCGATCATGGCGGTGCCAGCCCACGACCAGCGTGACTTCGAGTTCGCACGCCAGCAGGGCCTGCCGGTCCGGGTGGTGGTGCAACCAGCAGACGGCGCGCCCCTGGACGCGGCCACCATGTCGGCGGCGTACGCGGGGGATGGCACCACGGTCAACTCCGGACCCTACGACGGGTTGGTCTGGCAGGAGACGAAGCGGCGCATCACCGACGACCTCGCAGCACGGGGGCTGGGCCGCCACCGGGTCAACTTCCGGCTGCGGGACTGGCTGATCTCGCGTCAGCGCTACTGGGGCGCGCCCATCCCGATCGTCCACTGCGAGGACTGCGGCGAGGTGCCGGTCCCCGACGACCAGCTGCCGGTGCGGCTGCCGCCCGACGTGGACTTCACCGTCGAGGGCAACCCGCTGGAGCACCACGACGGGTTCGTGCGCGTGGACTGCCCGGCGTGCCAGCGTCCGGCCCGCCGCGACACCGACACGATGGACACCTTCGTGGATTCGTCCTGGTACTACCTGCGTTACCTGTCGCCCAACGACGACACGCGCGCGTGGGACCGCGAGGGGGTGGACCGCTGGCTGCCGGTCGACCAGTACACCGGTGGCGTCGAGCACGCCATCCTGCACCTGCTGTACAGCCGCTTCCTCTGCAAGGCGCTTCGCGACCTCGGCCACCTCGACGTCGACGAGCCCTTCCGCCGCCTGCTCAACCAGGGCCAGGTGATCATGGCGGGCGCCGCGATGAGCAAGTCGCGCGGCAACCTGGTGGTGCCGGGCGGGGTGTACGAGCGTTACGGCGCCGACACGCTGCGTGCCACGATGCTGTTCTCGGGACCGCCCGAGGCCGACATCGACTGGGCCGACGTGTCGCCCGAAGGGATCCACCGGTGGCTGACCCGGGTGTGGCGGCTGATCCTGGAACACGTCGCTCAGGACAGCGCCGACGCCGGCAGCGACGAGCAGGTGCTCGCTCTGCGCAAGGCCACGCACCGCGCCGTCGCCGGTGCCTCGGCGGATTACGACGCGTTCAAGTTCAACACCGCGATCGCGAAGATGATGGAGCTGTCCAACACCATCGCCGCCGCCCGGCGCGACGGGCTCGCCGGGACGCCGGTGCGGGAGGCGATCGAAGCGCTGTTGCAGCTGATGGCACCGATCGCCTGCTTCCTGACCGAGGAGCTGTGGGCGCGGCTCGGCCACGACGGGTCGGTCCACGCCACCACCTGGCCGAAGGCCGACCCGGCGCTGCTGGTCGAGGAGGACGTCGACATCGTGGTCCAGGTCGATGGCAAGGTCCGCGACCGGGTCCGGGTGCCGTCCGGGGCGGACGACGCGTCGGTCGAGGCCGCGGCACGCGCCGCCCGCAACGTGGCCCGCCACCTCGAGGGCCGCGAGGTGGTCAGCCGCGTGGTCGTCCCCGACCGGCTGATCAACCTCGTGACGCGTCCGGCCTGAGCGGCTCCGCCCTCGACCGCGCTGGCGGGCGGGCTCGCGCCGACCAGCCGGGCGGTGACCCGTGACCGTCGCGGTGGTGACGGACTCGACCGCCGACATCCCCCCCGATCTCGCGGAGGAGTGGGGGCTGCGGGTGGTTCCGATGACGGTGGCGTTCGGTGACGAGGTGTTCGTCTCGGGGGTCACCATGTCCGTCGAGCGCTTCTACGACCGTCTCGCGGTCGCCGAGCGGATCACCACCACCTCCCAGCCCACCCCCGCCTGGTTCGAGGAGGCCTACGCCGACGCCCACGACAACGGGGCGAGGTCGGTGGTCAGCGTCCACCTGTCGGCGGAGCTGTCGGGCACCTGCCACGTCGCGGAGCAGGTCGCCCGCCACGCGCCGCTGCCCGTCACGGTGGTCGACAGCCGGCAGGCGGGCGGTGCGCTGGCGCTGGCTGTGTTCGCGGCTTCCCGCGCGGCCGAGCGCGGGGCGTCGGCGCAGCAGGTCGCCGACCTCGCCCGGCACGTCGCCGCGGAAGCCCGTGTGTTCTTCGCGGTGGACAGCCTCGAGCACCTCAAGCGGGGCGGGCGTCTGTCCGGCGCTCAGGCGATGCTCGGTGGGGTGCTGCGCGTCAGACCCATCCTCACCATCGAGGACGGGCGGGTGGTGCCCCTCGAGAAGGTGCGCACCTGGTCGAAGGCGGTGGAACGGCTCGGTGCGCTCGTCGCCGACCGCGCCGGCGGGCGCCCGGCCGACGTGATCGTCAGCCACGGCCTCGTACCGGAGCGCGCCGCAGCCGTTTGGGCCCACCTCCGATCCGCCCTCGAGGTCGGCGAGGCGCTCGAGACGGTGATCGGGCCTGTGGTCGCCACCCACGTCGGTCCCGGCGCGGTCGCGGTCGCGGTCACGACCGCTTCGGTGTAGCCGTCGTCCACAGGCAGGAGGCGCTGCGGGGGCCACCCCAGCCGCCCGGTCGCGCAGGCTGCGGCGGTGGACCCTGTCGACCCTGCCCCCCGCGCGACCCTGCGCGCCGTGGTCGCCCGCCTCGACCCGACCCCGGCCGAGGCAGCCGGGCTGGCACTGCTGCTCATGGGCGCTGGCGTGCTCGCCGCGCTGCTGTGGTGGACCGGCGGGCCGCGACCGCTCGCCACCGGGACCGTCCCCACGGCCGCGCCGTCGCCGGTTGCTGGTCCCGTCACCGTGCACGTCGCCGGGGCGGTGCACACCCCGGGGGTTGTACTGCTGCCAGGAGGCTCGCGGGTCGTGGACGCGATCGCCGCGGCGGGCGGGGCGCGCCCCGACGCCGCCCTCGGCGGGGTCAACCTCGCGCGGGTCCTGTCCGACGGCGAACAGGTGGCGGTCGCCAGCGCCGCCACGCCGGTCGGTGACGGCGCGGACCCCACGTCCACCCCCGCAGGTCACGTCCGCGACCCAGGCGGGCGCCTCGACCTCAACGCCGCCACCGTCGACGACCTCGAGGACCTGCCCGGCATCGGACCTGTCCTGGCCGGGCGGATCGTGGCCTGGCGGGAGGAGTACGGCCGCTTCACCGACGTGGGGCAGCTGCGCGAGGTCACCGGTATCGGTGAGCGGACGTTCCAGCAGCTCGCCGACCTGGTGGTGGTGCGGTGAGGCGCGCCGCCCGCCTCCCGGCCGCCGGCCCGGGTGGTGGACCGGCCGGACCCGTCGGACCGGTCGGTGCGTGGGCGGTGGCGGCGCTCGCATCGGCCGCCTGGGCG
>DASZZX010000014.1:0-2380 GCA_036260415.1 Nitriliruptorales bacterium | reverse complement strand
GATCGTGCGTCCTTACGGTCACCGGTGACCCGGAACGACGCACGATCGGGGCGCGCCCCGAGTCACCCCATGACGACCGGACGGGCCGTCGGGGCGCCCCGAGTCACCCCATGACGGCGACCGTGGACAGCAGCCGCGCCGCCAGCAACGTCTGGCGGTCGCGCGGGCGGTCGTGCCCGGCGGCGTGGGCGAGGGCAGCCACCTGACCGACGCCCACCAGCGCGCGCTGGGCGCGGGTGATGGCCGTGTACGCCAGGTTCCGCCAGAGCATGCCGCGGTGGGAGCGGTCGCACACGAACACCACCACGGGCCACTCGCCCCCCTGCGACTTGTGCACGGTGACGGCCCAGGCCAGGGTGAGGTCGCGCGCCTGGTCGCTGGCATAGGTCACCTCACCTCGCGGGAACCCCACCCGCAGCTCGCCGTGCGACGGGTCCACGTCGACCACGTGTCCCACGTCCCCGTTGGAGACGTCCAGCTCGGCGTCGTTACGCGTCTGCATCACCCGGTCGCCGACGTGGAAGCCGGCCACCCTGGGACCACGCCCCGGGTTGAGCGCGGCCTTCAGCGCAGCGTTGAGCGCGTCCACCCCGGCCTCGCCGCGGTAGACCGGCGCGACGACCTGGATGTCCGCCACGGCCACACCGAAGTACCCGGGGGCGCGGTTGGCGACCGCCTCGACCACACGTGGCACGATGCGCGAGCGCACCGGCTCCTCGGCCCAGATGACGTCCCCGTCCACGCCCTTGACCGGGCCGAGACGACCAGCGTTCACCTCGTTGGCCAGCGAGACGATGCGGCTCGCGGCCGCCTGCCGGTGGATCTCGGTGAGCCGAGTGCAGGGCACGGCGCCCGACCGCAGCAGGTCACGCAGCACGTCGCCCGTGCCCACCGGAGGCAGCTGGTCGGGATCGCCCACCAGGACGAGGTGCGCCCCGTCGTCCACCGCTCCCACCAGCGACGCGGCCAGCCACGTGTCGCACATCGACACCTCGTCACAGACCACCAGGTCGTGTGGCAGCCGCTCGACGCGCCCGTAGCGGAACGCGAAGCCACCGGTCCGCCGCCCCTCCTGCGTAACGGGACGCGCTTCCAGCAGCCGGTGCACGGTCGTGGCCGCGCGCCCCACCAGCTCCTCGAGGCGCTTGGCGGCCCGCCCGGTCGGGGCGCACAAGGCGACGTTGAGGCCGGCCGCTTCCGCGGCCAGCACCACCTCCTGGACGCTGCGGGTCTTGCCCGTGCCGGGACCCCCGGTGACGATCGTCACCGGCGAGGCGAAGGCGAGCCGCAGGGCCGCCGCCTGCCCCGAGGTCAGCTGTGCCGACGGCCGCAGGTCCCCGGCGTGGGGGACGAGCCGCGAACGGTCGGTTGCCAGCAACCGGGCGATGTCCTCGACCAGCTCGCGTTCGGCGGCCAGCCCGCAAGGCGTGTACACCGCCTCGATCGGGACCTCGCCGTCCACAGCGACGGAGTCGGTGACCAGCCGGCCGTCGGACAGTGCCCCGGCGACCCCGTCCGCGGCCGCGACCGCGTCGAGGCGCAGGAGCCGGGCAGCCTCCTCCACGCACTGTGCGCGGGTGAGGTACTGGTGGCCGTCGCGCCGGCGCGCGCCCGCGTGGGCAGCCACGGCGGCGGCTGCCAGCCGGCGCGGGTCGAGGAGGTCCACGCCGAGGTGGCGGGCGAGCGCGTCGGCGTGCGCGAAGCGGCAACGCTCGGCCTCGAGCAGCGCGAAGGGGTCGTCGCGGGCGACGGCGGCCGCGTCGGCGCCGAAACGGGCGAACACCGACCGCACCACGTCGTAGGGGACGCCGGCCGGCTCCAGCAGGCGGACCAGCTCGGCCAGGGCCTTGCCCTGCTGCCAGCGCTCATGGACCAGCGCAGCCAGGTCGGGGCGGAGACCGGCCTCGGTGCGCAGGCGCTCGGGCTCGCGTTCGATGACCCAGCCGCTCGTGGACCCGAAGGCGGTCAGGATGAGGTCCACCGTCGCCGGGCCGACGCCAGGGAAACGGCCGGAGAGCAGGAACGCGCGCAGACCGGCGACCGTCGTCGGGACCGTCTGCTCGTAGTAGGCGGCCTCGAAGGTGGCCCCGTACGTAGGGTGGTCGCCCCAGCTGCCCACCAGCCGGACGGTCTGTCCCTTCACCAGATCGGCCAGCGGTCCCGCGCAGCGCGCCCCACCGCCCTCGCGCCTGGGGTCGGTGGCCAGCTCGATCACCCCGAAGCCGGTGGCCCGGTCGGCGTAGTGGACGCCGCGAACCTCACCGACCAGCTCCTCCTCCCCGAACAGTTCCGTCAGGGCGACGTCCCTCCTCGCGTCTGCGCCAGGAGCGTGCCACACGGGCCGGGGATGTCGAAGCGGCGGCGTGGGGAGCCTGTGGCC
>DASZZX010000013.1:0-17151 GCA_036260415.1 Nitriliruptorales bacterium | reverse complement strand
GTCGTCCAGTCGCCCTCCCGCCATGATCCCGCCCACGTGCAGCTTCTTGCCGAACGCGACGATGTCGGGTTGCAGCCCCAGCTGCTCGTGCTCGACGAGGTGCAGACCGGCGTCGGCCTGACCGGTTCCCGATGGTGCTACGAGCAGCTGGGGCTGCAACCCGACATCGTCGCGTTCGGCAAGAAGCTGCACGTGGGCGGGATCATGGCGGGAGGGCGACTGGACGACGTGGAGGGGCACGCGCTGGTCACCAGCGGGCGCCTCAACTCCACCTTCGGCGGCAACCTCGCCGACATGGTCCGCGCTACCCGCATCATGGAGGTCATGGAGCAGGACAAGCTCGACACACGCGCCGCGACCCTCGGCGGACAGCTGCTCGGGATACTGCACGACCTGGCCGGGACGTACCCGCGCACCGTGAGCAACGTGCGCGGCCGCGGGCTCATGTGCGCACTGGACCTGCCGGACACCCAGCTGCGGGACCTGGTGCGCCAGCGGTTGTTCACCAAGGAGCGGGTCATGATGCTCGGATGCGGCGAGCGCAGCCTTCGCTTCCGTCCGCCGCTGACGATCGAACCCGACGAGCTGCGCCTGGGCGTGGACGCACTGGCCCGCGTCCTGGACGGCGTCGGTGCCGGTCGAGGGGGCGCGGACCGGTGACCCCGACGATCGCATCGGTCATCGGCGGCCGTGACCACGGACCGACCAAGGCCGAGATGACACCGGCCGACCACGCCGCCGCCACGCTCACCATCGCGAACCCGGCCCGGCTCGACGACGTGGTCGCTGTTGTGCGCTTGGCCGACCCCGCCACGTTCGTCGCGGCGAGCCGCACGGCCCATCAGGCGCAGGAGCAGTGGCGGCGCGTGCCGGCACCGGTCCGTGGCCGCGCCATCCAGCAGATCGGGCGTCTGGTCGAGGCCAACGCCGAGGCGCTCGCCCAGCTTATCACGCGCGAGATCGGCAAGCCGATCGTCGAGTCGCGCGGCGAGGTGCAGGAGGTCATCGACACCTGCAACTTCTTCCTCGGTGAGGGCCGCCGCCTGTACGGCCAGACCGTCCCCTCGGAGATGCCGGACAAGCAGCTGTTCACGTTCCGCACCCCCGTCGGCGTGGTCGCTGTCGTGACGGCGGGCAACTTCCCCGTCGCGGTGCCGGCGTGGTACCTGGTCCCGGCACTGCTATGCGGCAACGCGGTGGTCTGGAAGCCGGCCGAGTACGCACCCGCGGCCGCGGCGGCGCTCACCGACCTCTTCCTCCACGGGGGTCTCCCCGACGGCGTGCTGACCACCGTATTCGCGGACGGACCGACCACCTTCGCCGGGTTGGAGCAGGCGCTCGACGCCGGCCTGGTGGACAAGGTCGGCTTCACGGGTTCGGTGGAGGTGGGCCGCCGCATCGGGGAGCTCACCGGACGTCACCTGCAGTCGGCCTGCCTGGAACTCGGCGGCAAGAACCCGCTGGTCATCATGCCCGACGCCGACATCGACCTCGCCGTCGAGGGGTGCTTGTTCAGCGGTTTCGGGACCGCCGGGCAGCGCTGCACCTCCCTCGGCACCGTCATCGTGGACGAGACGGTGCACGACGTGTTCCTGACGCGCTTCATCCGGGCCGTGGAGGAGGCCGCCGTCGGCGACCCGACCCGCGAGGACGTGCTCTACGGGCCGATGATCCACGAACGGTTCGCGCGTCGGTTCGAGGGTTGGCTCCAGGCGATCGAGGCGCACCACCGGGTGTCCGGCTCGACCGGTGTCGGGCGCATCTCGGGCGACAACCCGCGCGCAGGCTTCGTCGGCGACTCCGCCGCAGGCCTCTACTACCACCCCACGATCGTCGACGGCATCACCACCAAGGACGAGCTGTACCGCTCGGAGACGTTCGGGCCCATCGTCGGCGTGGCGACGTTCAGCGACCTCGACGAGGCGCTGGAACTCGCCAACGGGCACGGCTACGGGCTGTCGTCATCGATCTACACCAACGATCCCACGACGGTGTTCCGCTTCCGCGAGGGCGTCTCCGCCGGCATGGTGAGCGTGAACAACTCGACCTCGGGCGCCGAGGCGCACCTGCCGTTCGGGGGCAACGGAAGATCCGGCAACGGCTCACGGCTGTCGGGCGTGTGGGTACTGGACCAGTTCACACGCTGGCAGGCGATGAACTGGGACCACTCGGGGCAGCTTCAGCGAGCGCAGATGGACACGGACGACGTGACCGCCGACCTCGGTTTCCGCCTGGACGTCGGGCCGGATCCTCGACCGGTCTGAGCGTCCCGAACTAGGTCAATCAGGGTTGACACGACGACCCTGTCAACGTACGTTGACCACCGTGGACGATGCCATCGAACTGGCGGAGCAGGCCACTAGCGTCGACCCGGAGGTGGGGCTGCGAGCCGTGGCGTCCCTGCGCTTGCTCGCCGACCGGCTGGAGGAGCTGCAGGTCGACCGGGCCCGCGCGTTGGGCTGGACGTGGCAGCGGATCGCCGACGCGCTCGGGGTGAGCAAGCAGGCGGTGCACAAGAAGCACCGGCGGCGTGCGCCCCGTGGCCGCGGAGGGCGGCGCTGATGTTCGAGCGGTTCACGGCTACGGCACGCCGCACCCTGGTGGCCGCGCAGCAGGAGGCGCGGGCGCTCGGTCACCACTACCTGGGCACCGAGCACCTGCTGCTGGGCCTGTTCGCCGAAGGCGGGGGCATGGCGGGGCGGGTGCTGTCCGACCTGGGCGTGCGGGCGGAGGCGGTGCGCACCGAGATCATCCGGATCATCGGCCACGCGGCGCCGGACGAACCCGACGCCGACGCGCTGCGGTCGATCGGGATCGATCTCGAGGCGGTGCGCCGACGTGTCGAGGAGTCGTTCGGTCCCGGTGCTCTCGACCCGCCGTTGCGTGGCCGCTGCCGCCGTGGGCCGTTCAACGAGCTGCCGCTCACCCCGCGGTCCAAGGAGGCGCTGCAGCGCGCCGTGGAGACGGCGCGTGCGCTCGGCAGCGACCAGGCTCGCACCGAGCACGTGCTGCTCGGCGTCCTCGCGGTCGACAAGGGTCTGGGGGTGAAGATCCTGCTGCGTCTCGGGGTCGAGCCCGAGCAGGCACGTGCGGCCGTGGCCCGCGAGGTCGGTGCGGTCGTCCCCGTCAAGGGCCGCAGCTCCAGGGCGAGGGCCCGCCGGGGACAGGTGCGGGGCGCTCGGAGAGCACCGAAGTGGGTCCGACCGGGCGAGCGTCGCTGCTCTTTCTGCGGACGGTGGGGGACGCAAGTCCGGCGCTTGATCGCCGGCCCCGGCGTCTTCATCTGCGAGCGTTGCGTGGACCTGTGCAACCGGATCATCGAGGAGAGGCGGTGACGCCCCGGCACGGTCGACAGCCGAGGCGTGGGACGATCCGCGAGCGACGCACGCGCGGGAGTCTCACACACCTGTTCGGGTCGGCGGACGAACGGATCTGACGCCGGCGTGTCGCTTCACATGGAAGCGATCTCCCGCGCCAGCCGTGTGCTGGCGGCGCGCGGAAGCCGCCGGGCGCTGAGGGCCGCGGGAGCGACACCGTGCAGGAACCTCTCACGGAAGTCGTCGTCGTCGAGCAGGAGGTAGGCGAGCTCCCCCTCGAACCTGGCGAGCCTCTCGCCCACCTGGTCTCCGCCGACGCCGAAGAACGCGGCGGCGCGGTCGCGGACGTTGTCGGCGCTCACGCCGGTGAGGAGCGCAGCCAGGCGACTCGCGGGATCCTCGTCGACGAACGCCGCCACCTGGACGGGGACGTCGTCGGGGGCGGGCAGCTCCGCACTGAGCAGCGCCTGCGCGTCGACCACGCCGACGCCCCAGTCGTCGTGCCACTCGCTGGGCCGACGGTGCGCGACCGTGCGGATCAGGTGCAGGAACACGGCCTGCAGCCGCCCACGCCCGTAGCGTTGGATGAGTCGGTTGCGGCCGTGGAAGGCGAGCCAGAGCGCGGCGATGCCGGCCAGATGCGCCACCGCGAAGGACGTGCCGTGACTGCGGTCGACGATGTGCCCGGGGGGTCGGCGCTGCCAATCGAACGCGGCCACGTGCACGCATTCGGCGGGCGCCGACACATCGACCGCGGCACCCCGGGACGACCCCTCCCACAGTCGGTGACCGATCCCGACACCCGCGACGGCGATGCAGTTGCTGTACGACGCCGGAGCGGTGACGACCCCGACCTTGTTCCCCGCGGCGGCCATGACGATGAGCCCATCGTCGACCGCACGCTGGATCGCTCCCTTGAGTCCGAAGAACCCCTTGCCGCCCAGGCTCATGGAGATGACGTGGCAGTCGTGTCGGCGGGCCCAGTCCACGGCGCGCGCGACGTCAGAATCGAACAGCTGGACGACGCTCTCGACGGCACGGATCGGCACCAGACTCGCGCGTGGAGCGACACCGACGATGCCCGCCTCCTCGGTTCCTCGCCCGGCGATCACGCTCCCGGTGGCGGTCCCGTGCCCAGGACTGGGCAGCGGCCAGGGCGAGTCCTGCGGGCTGACCAGGGGGTCGAGGGCGTCGTCGTCACCGGCGATGAGGTCACGGTCGGTCTGCAGGTCCAGGCCGGCCGTCCCCAGGTTCGGGTGGCCGGTGTAGCCGGAGTCCGGATGACCGATGCGGATACCTTCTCCGCGCACCTTGCCCCCCGCGGGCGGTTGCAGCGACCACGCCTGCGGGACGCCGACGGCGTCGTGACTCCACCGCCACGACTCCGTGCCGGGACGGTGGTTGTCGCCGTGGTCGCCCGCGGCGAAGGCGCCGATCCGCTCTGGATCAGGTCGTTGCGCGAAGGCATGCACCGGTAGGTCGGCGTCGACCTCCGCGATGGCGGGGTCGTCGCGGAGGCGGTGGGCGAGATCGTTGGCCATGCGCGCGTAGTCGAGCGACCCCACACCGGTGCGGACCAGCGCCCTGATCACGAGGGTCTGGGGCTGCTCGCCCTCGTCGGTCAGGAGCGGTTCCACGCTCCAGGCGGCGACGTCCCCCTGCGCTGGCACCATGGCGGCCTCGATGGCGGCATCGACGCTGACCCGGTCCGCGCCCGGCTGGGGCGCGACAGCGACGCGGACTTCGTGGGGATCCAGGTGGCGGGGTGCGCACGTCCCGAGCACTTCTGTCACGTCCCTCCCCCATGATCGAGCGGGTTGGTGCCCGACCTCCCCGCCACGTTCGGCCGCCACCGCGCTGGCGGCCGGTCACGCGTGGCCCGCGGAGCACGTCGATGTCCACCTCGGTGGCGTGTTCGGGACCCCGGGCTCGACCAACCGTACGTTGCGGGCTAACCGGGTGTCCATCTGTGCAGCCGGCGCCCTCGAGCCGGTGTGGCGCCGCCCGTCACGGCCCCACCACCCGGCCCTCCCCGACCAGGTCCGCGAAGGAGAGCTGCATCTCGGCGATGGCGCTGGTGGCGCCCAGCAGCTTCGCGGGTCGGCCGCCGGCGCAGCTTCCACCTCCCCGAGACCGTGGATCTCGGTGTCCGGGTAGGTGAAGGTCTGGTCGAAGCGGACCAGGCCCGCCTGTCCGAGGGTCCACCAGGTCACGGTGCCGGGCACCGCCGGGGAGGGGGGGTGTCCGTGCCTCACACGTCCGGTGGTGGACGCCCACCACCCGATCGGCGCGCGTGCTCGTCACCGGCCGACCAGGTCGAGGGCGGCGGTGCGGACCTCCTCCTCCTGCAACAAGACCGTGTCGGCGGCCGGGCCGAGGGGCACGTAGCTGTCGGCCGATCGCACCGACGCGACCGGTCGCGGGTAGCCACGCTCGACCAGGCCCGAGACGATGGCGTCCGCCACCCCTCCCCCGGTCGCACGGCACTCGTCGACGACCAGCACGCGTCCGCACGCGTCGGCGTGGGCACGCACAGACCGCAGGGGCAGTGGGTTGAGCCACCGCAGGTCGAGGACCCGTGCCGAGATGCCGTGTTCGTGCGACAGGCGACGGGCCACGCGCAGCGACATGCGCAGCCCGTTCGCGTAGGACACGAGCAGCACCTCGGTCGCGTGCTCGCCGAACACGCCGACCTCGCCCGGCAGTAGCGCGGTGCCCGGGGCGGGGTAGTCGCTGAGCCAGCCGCCGTCGCCCTGCTCGTGGAAGTCCCTCTCGTGGTACAGGGCGATGGGCTCCAGGAAGCACACGACGCGGCCGTCCACCTTCGCCATGGCGAGCGCCCCCCGCAGCATCCGCGCTGCGTCGTCGCCCCGTGCGGGCACGGCCAGCGCGAGGCCGGGGATGTCGCGCAGCGCCCCGATCGCGTCGTCGTTGTGGAAGTGCCCGCCGAAGCCCTTCTGGTAGCCGAGTCCGGCGACGCGCACGACCATCGGGTTGGTGAACTGACCTGACGAGAAGAACCGCAGCGAGCAGGCCTCTCCGCGCAGCTGGTCGAGCGCGTTGTGCAGGTAGGCCAGGTACTGGATCTCGGGGACCGGGAGGAGGCCGAGCAGTGCGGCTCCCTGTGCCAGGCCGAGGATGGTGGTCTCGTCCAGCAGCGTGTCGAAGACGCGCCGGGCCCCGAACGCGCGCTGCAGGCCCGCGGTCACGTGGTACACGCCACCCTTGCGTCCGACGTCCTCCCCGAACACCAGCAGCTCAGGCCGCCGGAGCAGCTCGTCGTGCAGCGCCGCGTTGAGGTGCGCAGCCATGGTGCGGCGGGCCGGTGCGGTCGCGTCCTCCGGGAGGTGGCCGCCGAACGACGCCGCTCGGATGTCCGCCGCCGCCCCACGCGACGCGTCCTGACGGCAACGGTCGGGGCGGTACGGGGCGAGCGGCGCCATCACCTCGCGTCGGGTGGCGAGCTTGGGGCGGCCGACGGCGTTCGCCGCCAGCCGGCGGACGCGCTCACGGGTCGCGGCGACGATCGCGGACAGCTCCTCGGGCGACGCTGCTCCGGTCTCCACCAGTCGCCGGACGTTGCGCACCAGCGGGTCGCGTGCCTCGTCGGCGCGGATCTCCTCCAGCGCGCGGTAGCCGACCTCGGGGTCACTGCCGGCATGGCCCAGGAGCCGCACCACCGGCAGGTGGACGAACACCGGGGCGCGCGTCGAACGGCAGTGCCGCACCGCCTCCTCCACCGCGTCCCACACCTGATCCAGCTCGCCCTCCGCACGCACGTACCGCAAGTGGGGCAGCGTCCCGAAGCTCGCCTCGACCCACCTCCTCGGCGTCTCCACCGAGATGCCCAGCCCGTTGTCCTCGCAGACGAACAGGAGCGGGACCGGGCTGCTGCGGCGCTGGGCGTACCGCGCGGCGTTGATGGCCGCCAGCGCGGTGGCGTGGTTCACGGAGGCGTCGCCGAACGAGCAGCACACCACGCTGTCGTGGGGCACGTCGAGGGGCAGCCGCAGACGCCGTGCGCGCTCGACGGCGAAGGCCGCCCCGACCGCCTTCGGCAGGTGCGACCCGATCGTGCTGGTCTGTGGCGGGACCCACAGCCGCCGGCTGCCCCACACCTTGTGGCGGCCCTGCGCGATCGGGTCGTCGGCCGACGCAACCAACGACAGCAGCGTGTCCATCACCGGGTCGACGCGCCCGTCCTGCCGCGCCCGCGCCATCATCAACGCGCCGCTGCGGTAGTGCAGGAAGCAGGGGTCGGTGGTGCGCAGCAGCGCCCCGAGCACGGCGTTGTCCTCATGCCCCGCGCTCGAGATCGTGTAGTACCCCAGCCCCTCCGCCCGCAGCTCTCGCGCGACCACGTCGAGGACGCGTGAGCGCACCTGGTCCTCGAACAGCGCCAGCGCGCGGCCGGCGGTGAGCGACGTGCCGGGGGTGATGGGCTCCGCGGGGCGGAGACGGCGGGGGGCGGGGCGCGTCTCCCGCAGGCACCGGTCGAGGTTGGCTTCGACGACCTCCACCCGGCTGATGCTCACACGATGAAGGCTAACCATCGGCGGTCGAGCGGTCGTGGCCGGCGCGCCCACGCCGGGCTTCCTCGCGGCCGGCACCCCCGGATCGTGCGTCGTCACGGTCACCGGTGACGTCCGGGACGCACGATCGGATCGGGGCGGCTGCGTCCGCTACGCCGGCACCCCCGGATCGTGCGTCGTCGCGGTCACCGGTGACGTCCAGGACGCACGATCGGATCGGGGCGGCCGCGTCCGCGTGCCCGCTGTCGGGTACGGTGCGCGGCCGCGGAGCAGGAGCCAGCCGTGCGCGTCGCGGTCACGGGGTCGATCGCGGTCGACTACCTCATGACGTTCCCCGGTCGGTTCAGCGAGCTGATCGTCCTCGAGCAGCTCGACCGGCTCAGCTTGAGCTTCCTCGTCGACGACCTGCAGGTGCGTCGCGGCGGCGTCGCGGCGAACATCTGCTACGGCATGGCGCAGCTGGGCCTCCGACCGATCCTGGTCGGCGCGGCCGGTCACGACTTCGCCGACTACCGCGCCTGGCTGGAGCGGCACGGTATCGACACCGCCTCGGTGCGCGTCTCCGAGCTCCGGCACACTGCCCGCTTCCACTGCACCACCGACCTCGACAACCGCCAGATCGCCTCTTTCTACACCGGCGCGATGGCGGAGGCCCGGTTCATCGAGCTCGCCCCGGTCGCGCAGAGGGTCGGGGCCCTGGACCTCGTGGTGGTGTCCCCCAACGACCCGGACGCCATGCTCCGACACACCGAGGAGGCTCGCCAGCTTGGCGTGCGGTTCGTCGCAGACCCCAGCCAGCAACTCGCCAGGATGTCCGGCGAACAGGTGCGGCAGCTGGTGGATGGTGCCGCCTACCTGATCAGCAACGACTACGAGCGCGCGCTGCTGGAGTCGAAGACCGGGTGGACCGCCGAGGAGGTGCTGCGCCGCGTCGGGGTGCGCGTCACCACCTACGGCGCACACGGGTGCGCCGTCGAACGTCGCGGGACCGCCCCGATCGAGGTGCCGGCCTTCCCGGAGGAGCACGTCGTGGATCCCACCGGTGTGGGCGACGGGTTCCGCGCCGGCTTCCTGGCGGGGCTGGCCTGGGACCTGTCGCTGGAGCGCTCGGCGCAGGTCGGCAGCCTCGTCGCCACGCTGGTGCTGGAGTCGGTCGGTACTCAGGAGTACCGGGTCGAGCCAGCGGACTTCCTGACCCGGTTCGCCGCCACCTACGGCCAGGCCGCCGCGGACGACTTCACCCGCCACGTCCAGGCGACGGTCTGAGGCACGGTCGGCGGCCCGTGCGCCAGCTCGGTCGCTGCGGTGGCGTGCCGCACGTCGCTGCGGTGGTGTGCCGGCTCGGTCGCTGCGGGTCGCGTGCCGGCACGGTCGCTGCGGCGTGTGGCCACCCCGGCCGGTGTGTCCCCAGCCGCCGACGCGGACGCGTCGCTTTCACAGCCGCTCGACGACCCAATCCACGCAGGCCGTGTACGCCACCACGTCCTCCAGCCGCACCGCCGGGAACATGCCCACGCGCAGTTGGTTGCGGCCGAGCTTGCGGTACGGCTCGGTGTCCACGATCCCGTTCGCGCGCAGCACCCGGTTCACATCGTCGCCCGACACGCCGGCGAGGTCGATGGTGGCGACCACGTTCGAGCGCGCAGCCGGGTCGGTCACGAAGGGGCTGGCGAACGGAGCCCGGTCGGCCCACGTGTAGACGTGGTCGGCTTTGGCGGCGCACTGCGCGGTGGACCAGGCGAGGCCGCCCTCCCCCAGCATCCACTCGACCTGCTCGACGGCGAGGAACAATGTGGCGATCGCGGGCGTGTTGTAGGTCTGATGCTGGCGCGAGTTGTCCAGCGCTGTCCGCAGGTCGAGGAACGCCGGGACGTAACGTTCCCGCGGCAGCGACTCGATCCGTTCGACCGCGGCCGGCGAGAGCAGCGCGACCCACAGGCCGCCTTCGGACCCGAACCCCTTCTGGAGGCTGAAGTAGTAGGCGTCGGTATTCGCCACGTCCACAGGGAGACCGCCGGCGCCGGAGGTCGCATCCACGAGCACCAGCACCTCGTCCTGCGGGCGCACGATGTCCATGGCGACACCGGTCGAGGTCTCGTTGTGGGTCAGGGCCTGGACGTCCACCGATGGCCGGCTGACGAGCTCGGGGCGCGCGCCAGGCTCCGCTCGCACCGCCACCGGGGATGCGAGCCACGGGGCGGCTGCGACCGCACCGTGGAACTTCGATGAGAACTCCCCGAAGATGTAGTGCAGGCTGCGCTCACGCACCAGGCAGAAGACCGCCGCGTCCCAGAACGCCGTCGCGCCGCCCACGCCCAACGCCACCTCGTGACCGTCCGGCAGCTGGAAGAGCGTCGCCAGACCCTGCTGAAAGCGTCGAACGAGCCCGCGCACGGGCGCCTGCCGGTGGGAGGTGCCGAGCACGTCGGTGGCACGCTCTGCCAGCGCTGTCACCGCCTCGGGACGCACCTTGCTCGGCCCGCAGCCGAACCGTCCGTCGCGGGGCAGCAGGTCGGAAGGGATGGTGAGCTCGGACCGCATCGACGCGCTCGCTGTCGGGGTTGGCGGCGCAGTGAACCACGACGCACCGACGGTCCCAACCGGACGCGGCAGGCTGCACGGGTGGATCTCCGGCGCATCGGAAGCTGGGGGGCTGGGCGGCGGATGAGGGTGGTGGAGGTTGCTGGATAGAGCACAGGGGCTCCACGAGAGTGGACGTGTTCGACGCCGCCGCGTCGTGCAGCAGCGCAGACCAACGACCATTCTGAGGAGACGGATGATGGCCAGCGACCTCGACAGCGCCGGACTACGCGGCGACAGCGCGTTCATGCAACAGTTGGGGATCCACTTCGACGAGACGGGGTCCGTGCGCGTCACCGGCTGGTTGGACGTGGGTGCCGAGCATCACCAGCCCTGGGGACTGGTCCACGGCGGGGTCTTCACAGCGGTCGTCGAGACCTTCGCGACGGTCGGCGCCTACTTGGCCGTCAAGGATCGCGGGCAACTGGCCGCGGGGGTCAACAACATCACCGACTTCTTGCGCCCCGTACGGGAAGGACGGATCCAGGTCGAGGCCACGCCCATCCAGCAAGGCAGCAGCCAGCAGCTCTGGCAGGTGGTCCTCACGCGCGACGGCGACGGCAAGGCCGTGGCGCACGGGCAGGTGCGACTGCAGAACATCGACGCGCAGGACTTGTGACTCCCCTGGCGCCGCGCTCCGTTATCAGCCGCGGCGGTGCTCACCTCTCGCCGCGCTTGTGGAGCGGGCAGCTCCGATGTGCCGAGCACGGGGCAGACGCGGGCACAATGTCCTGCAGCTGGCGCGTCCGCGTGCTGCTCTAGGCCGGTCCACCCGACTGGGCAGGCTCGCCACCATCACGCCCGCAACCCCGTGACCGTCCAAAGAGCCGGATATCCTCCCGGCACGTCGCGGAACGGAGCCCGCATGGGCCAGGAGCTGTCCGGGCGCGTGCGGGGCATCCAGGAGTCGGTCACCCTCGCGGTGAGCCAGCGGGCCAAGGAGATGCGGGCCGCCGGTGAACCGGTGATCGGCCTCGGTGCCGGCGAGCCCGACTTCCCCGCCCCGCCCCACGTGGTGGAGGCTGCGCAGCGCGCCTGCGCCGACACCAGGCTGCACCACTACACCCCTGCGGCTGGGCTGCCGGAGCTGCGCGACGCGATCGTCGAGGCGACCGAACGCAGCTCCGGCGTGGCGGTCACCCGCGAGCAGGTCGTGGTCACCAACGGTGGCAAGCACGCCCTGTACGAGGTGTTCCAGACGCTGCTCGACCCCGGTGACGAGGTGCTGCTCCCGTCGCCCTACTGGGTCACGTACCCGGAGCAGATCGCGCTCGCGGGCGGGCAGCCGGTGGTCGTGGCGACCACCGCCGTCGGGGGCTTCCGGACCACGGTCGAGCAGCTCGAGGCCGCCACCACGGCTCGTACCAAGGCGCTCGTGTTCGTGTCCCCGTCCAACCCCACCGGGGCCGTCTACCCGCCCCAGGAGGTGGCCGCCATCGGTCGGTGGGCCGCGAGCCGCGGCATCTGGGTCGTCACCGACGAGATCTACCAGCACCTCGTGTACGGCGAGTTCGGGTTCGCGTCGGTTCCGGCGGTCGCCCCCGAGGTGGTCGACCGCTGCGTGATCGTCAACGGGGTCGCCAAGACGTACGCGATGACGGGGTGGCGGGTCGGCTGGCTAGTTGCGCCCCGAGACGTCGCCGCCGCGGTCACCCGCCTGCAGAGCCACATGACCAGCAACGTGTCCAACGTCGCACAGGTCGCCGCCACCGCGGCGCTCACGGGGCCCCAGGACCGCGTGGCGGAGATGCGTGCGGCCTTCGACCGTCGCCGCCAGCTCGCCGTGGCGCACCTGCGCTCCATGGACGGGGTGGTCTGCCCGGAACCGCGCGGTGCGTTCTACGTGTTCCCCGACCTCACCGGCATCTTGGGGCGCGAGGTCGGCGGCCGCACGGTGGCGAGCAGCATGGACCTGGCAGAAGTGCTCCTCGACCATGCCAAGGTGGCGGTCGTGCCGGGCGAGGGGTTCGGGGCGCCCGGCTGCCTGCGACTCAGCTACGCGCTGAGCGACGACGACCTGGTCGAGGGGCTGCAGCGGATGGGCGCGGCTCTGGCCGGCTGACGACCGGGCGCCGTCCCATCACGCTCGACCTCCGACGCCGCCATCGACGGGGCTGGGGAACACGCGATCGGGTCGTCACGAGGGGTGCCTGACCTCGCGGTTTGTGGTCCGACCGAGATGTCGTTTTCGACTATGAAACCGCGGCGTCACGAGCGACCGCATCAGAAGAAATGCCCGTCTCCTACGCCGTCAGCTCTTCCTCGAAAGGGACAGGTGCCCCTGTCGCGGACGCGTCGTCCTCCACGAGCCTGCTGTCGGCCTCCAGCAAGGACCATGTCCCAGACTCCCACCAGCAGGTCCGACGACCTGGGCATCGGCGGGAGGAGGGCGGGGACGCCCCGTCGGGGGGAGCGTCGGGGCGTCGGAGAGGTGGCACCGGAGAGCCGGGGATGCTCATGCGCGCTGCGCCGTACGGCGGTTCGCCCGCATGAAGCTCATCCACCACGGCCGATCCGACGCGGCGATCCGCCACTCGCGGAGCAACCGCCGGCGAGTCAGCCGATGCCGCCACGTCACTGTGGCCCGTCAATGCTGTCGGGCTGGACGGGAGCAGGCGCGGCCGCAGCGCCTTCCATCCGGGGTGGACGCATTCCAGTCGGGGCGTTCCTGGGACGACCGCCGGCAACGAGATCTGAGAGGACACGCACGTGCGTGACGGGAACCCGTCACGTGATCACCTGCCGAGACGCGTCCGGGTCGACGGCAAGCAGTTCCAACTCGACGACCAACGGTTCCGCTTCCGCGGCGTCACCTACGGCACCTTCCGTCCTCGGGCGGACGGTGCACGGTTCCCCGCCACCCGGCAGGTGGAACACGACTTCCGCGCGATCAGCGGGGCAGGTTTCACCGTGGTGCGGACCTACACGACCCCGCCCGACGACGTGGTCCAGCTCGCGGCCGATCACGACCTGCGACTCCTCATCGACGTGTTCTACCCCGACTGGCGTTACCTGCTGGGCCACAACCGCCACAGCCTCCGCGCTGTGGAGAAGAAGGCGAAGGCGGCCGTCCGAGCTGCCGCCTCCCGCCTGCAGGGACGCCCAACCGTGCTCGCGCTCTCCCTGGGCAACGAGATTCCCGCCGACGTCCTGCGATGGTTCGGCACCAAGCCGATCACCGGTCTGATCACCGAGCTCGCCGAGGTCGTCCGTGAGGAGGATCCGGGGATGCTCGTGACGTACGCGAACTACCCCACCGCCGAGTACCTCTCCCTGCCCACCCTCGACTTCGTCACCTTCAACATCTTCCTCGAACAGCAGCCGGCATTCCGCCGCTACCTCACGCGCCTGCACCACCTCGCGGGCGACCGTCCCCTGGTCCTCGGCGAGATCGGCTGCCACGCCGGTAAGGACCCCTCGGTGGAGGAACGCCAGGCCGAGATGCTCGACTGGATGCTCGAGACCGCGATCGAGCGGGGCGTGGCGGGAACCTGCGTGTTCTCGTGGACCGACGAGTGGTGGGTGGGTGACGCACCCGTCGAAGGTTGGCACTTCGGACTGACCGACGCAGGCCGCCGACCGCGCAGAGCACTGAAGGTGGCCGCCGACTGGAACCGACGCGACGTCGCCGATCTCTCCTTCGACTGGCCGTCGATCAGCGTGGTCATCTGCGCCTACAACGCTGCCGCCACCCTGGACGAGTGCCTGCGCCACACGCGAGCGCTGGACTACCCGCGACTGGAGATCATCGTCGTCGACGACGGCTCCACGGACGACACGGCAGCCATCGTGCGTCGACATCCGGGAGTCCGCCTGGTCCAGATCGGGCACGCCGGGTTGTCCGTGGCCCGCAACGAAGGCATCCGGGCAGCGCGCGGAGAGGTCGTCGCGTACCTCGACAGCGACGCCTACCCCCCACCAGAGTGGCCCTACTACCTCGCCCTCGGCTTCGACGGCCCCACGGTCGGTGGCGTGGGCGGACCCAACGTCCCTCCCGCCGATGCGCCCCGCGGCGCGCAGGTGGTGGCCCGCTCGCCGGGAGGCCCCGTCCACGTGCTGCTCAGCGACGACCGGGCGGAGCACGTACCCGGCTGCAACATGGCCTTCTGGAAACGGCTGCTCGAGGACATCGGCGGGTTCGACCCTGTGTACACGGCCGCAGGGGACGACGTGGATCTCTGCTGGAGGATGCTCGACCGCGCCTGGGACATCGGCTTCCATCCCGCTGCGTTGGTCTGGCACCACCGGCGTCAAGGCCTCAGGGCATACCTGCGTCAGCAGTCGGGCTACGGGCGGGCCGAGGCTCTCGTGCGGGTGCGCCATCCCACCCGGTTCAACGCCATGGGCACCGCGCGGTGGCGAGGTCGCATCTACAACCCGCTGCGGGCCGAGGCCGGTCGGCAACGCATCTACCGGGGGCCCTACGGGACGGCCGCCTACCAGTCGGTCTATGAGGCCGGCGGCCATCTGCTCGACCTCGCTCACCAGGCGGGTGTGCCGCTAGCCGCCCCTCTGGTGCCCACCGCCTTCCTGGGGTTGTTTCATCCCCTGCTCGCGCTGCCAGCCCTCATCGGCACGCTCACGCTGGTGGCGCTCGCCGGCATCGACGGTCTGCGGACCCAACCATCTCGGGGGGACACACGTCGCCCCTGGCGCTTCCGGGGCGCGGTCGCCTTGCACCACCTGCTGCAGCCGCTCGCCCGCGCTTGGGCCCATCTGCGTCACTCACGGCGGGCACAACGCGGGCTGTCACCGCCCGAGTTCTTGCCGAGGGGCGGCCACCGCATCGACCGGGGGACGTGGTTGCTGCCACACGACCGCCCGCGCGAGCGGAGCGCCGCCGCCATCGTCGAGCAGCTGCGCCGCCGCGGCCTGCGCATCGACCTGCCGGACACCGGATGGGAGGACCACGATGCCCAGTGGCGCGCGTCGAGCCTGGTGGTCGGTCAGCTGATCACCAGCGCCCACCCGGTCGGCTCCGTGCAGGTGCGCTTCCGGGTGCGCGTCGTGCCGAAGGCCGCCCTCATCGCGGTCGCCGCTCTGGCGATCCTCCTCTGGCTCGAACCGACAGCCGCAGGCCTGCTCGCGCTCGTGATCGTGGGCGAGTTGGGGCGCGGCTGGTGGCGCAGCCACACCGCCCTGCACGCGGTCCTGTCCCAACGCCATCAGACGGGCGGGGAGCCAACGCGACGAGGGCCCAGGGTCCGGGCGTCGGAGGAGCCGGTGGCGCCTCCGGCCGGCCTCGCCTCCCGCATCGATGGCCGACGCTCCCCCTCACTGAGCCCAGGCCAGCCTTCCGCCACCAGCACCGCCAAGGACGGTCGATGACGCGCGGGGCCAGGCAGCATGACGGGGGGCCCTCCGGTGCGGGAGGGCGAGCCCCGCCCCCACTGCCGCTCCACCCCTGGTTCCCCCGTGGAACCGGACGCGCGACCGGCCGGATCCACCCCGGTCGTCACCGCTGGCAACGAAGCGCGCGAGCCCGGACGGGTGTGACCGAGCAGCCTCCCTCTGTGAACGGTGCGCGTGAGCACGTCCGCTTGCGGCCACCGCTTCTCAGCCCATCCAGCCCGTCCCGACCCCGGTACCGAATCCTGCTTCAGTACCCCCGTTCGGTGTGGCCATGGCTGGCCGGGGCCGTGGGGCTCGGCTTCCTTTCGTCGCTGATCGCGGCCCTCCAACCTCTCCCACTGAAACTCCTGGTCGACAACGCACTGGGTCCCGAGCCCGCACCGGATCCGGTCGCCCGCGCCATCGCCTGGGTCGATGTGGCGCCGTCGCCCGTCGCGCTCGTGCTCGTCGCCACCGCGTCGTCGCTACTGTTGTCGGTCACAGCGGCGGCCGCAGGCGGCACCCTCTCCTGGCTGTGGGAGTACGCGGGTCGACGGATGATCCGCGATCTGACCGTCGATCTGTTCGACCGGCTGCAGCGACGGTCCCTGAGCCAGCGTCGTTCGGAGGAGATGGGCGACACCCTCAGCCGGCTGTCGACCGACACGTGGTCCATCTACAGCATGACGCACGCTGTGGTGTCCGCGCCGTTCGAGCGCCTCCTCACCGTGGGGGCCGTGTGCTTCGCGGCGTGGCGTCTCAGTCCACACCTCACCCTCGTGACCCTCGGCGTCGCCCTGCCGTTCGGGGCGCTCACCCGGCGGCAGGCGACCAGGCTCCGCCCGACCACGCTTCGTGACCGCGAAGCGCAAGCCCGCGTCACAACCTCGCTGAACCAACTACTCGCCACGATGCCCACGGTCCAGGCCTTCGCCGCCGAATCTCGTTCCTGGGCGACCCTGCGACACCTGATGGGGAACGCCGTGGTCACCGGTCGCCGCCGGGCCCTGACCAACGCCGCGGTGAAGTCGGCCGCGGGCCTACTGACCTCCGCATCCACCGCCGTCGTCCTGATCGTGGGAGGAACGCTGGTCATCCGCGGTGGGGCGAGCCTCGGCACGCTACTGGCGTTCGTTGCCTACCTGCGCATCCTCGACAGCCAGTCGAGGAGGCTGTTCGGCACCCACCGGACCCTCCTTGAGGGGTGGGTCGGTCTCGAGCGGGTCCTGCAGCTGTGGGGACAGGAGCCCGTGATCGTCGATCCGGTCGACCCTGTGGTGCTGCCCCCGGCGGGTCCCGTCGGCGCCCGTGTCGAGCTCATCGGGATCACCGTCGGCTACCAACCCGGTCGGCCGGTGCTGTGCGACCTCGATCTCGTCATCGAACCCGGA
>DASZZX010000012.1:0-6970 GCA_036260415.1 Nitriliruptorales bacterium | reverse complement strand
GCGGTTGCTCCCTGAACCGTGGTCCTCTTGACAGAGGCTCCACACGGCCGGAGCATGCGCCGCTCCCCTCAGACGCCGTGGGGATGCCGTGCTCGACGACCAGCCCCTCTCCCGTCCGCCGCCCAGCGGCGTCGTGACGTTCCTGTTCACCGACATCGAGGGCAGCACACGTCGGTGGGAGGAGCACCCAGAGGCGATGGAGGTCGCCGTGGCACGCCACGACGAGCTCCTGCGCTCGGCGATCGAGCGGCACGACGGGTACGTGTTCAAGACGATCGGTGACGCGTTCTGCGCCACCTTCGAGGACCCGCTGGCTGCGGTGCTGGCCGCCTGGGGCATCCAAAGAGCTCTCGCCGACGAACCGTGGGGGGTGGTGGCGCCGATCCGCGTGCGCGCCGCCCTGCACGCCGGGGCGGCCGAGATCCGCGACCGGGACTACTTCGGCCCGGCCGTCAACCGTGTGGCGAGGCTTCTGTCCGCCGGCCACGGCGGCCAGGTCCTCCTCTCCGGAACCGCCGTCGAGTTGCTCCGCGACCGGCTCCCGGACGAGGCCGCCGTGCGCGACCTCGGCGCCCACCAGCTGAAGGACCTCACCCGCCCGGAGCGCATCCACCAGCTGCTCTTGCCCGACCTGCCCGACGCGTTCCCGCCGCTGCGCACCCTGGACGCCCGCCGCCACAACCTGCCGGTCCAGCTGACCAGCTTCGTCGACCGGGCGGTGGAGCTGGCGGGGCTGAAGGCGGCCCTCGCCGACCATCGGCTGGTGACACTGACGGGGATCGGCGGCTCGGGCAAGTCGCGGCTCGCCCTGCAAGCCGCGGCCGACCTCACCGACGCCTACCCCGACGGCGTGTGGCTGGTGGAGCTGGCGGCGATCACCGACCGCGACGCCGTGACGAGCGCCGTGCTCGATGCCATCAGAACACGAGAGGAATCCGACCGCCGCCCCGTCGAGACGCTCCTGGACGAGCTGAGGGACCACACGGTCCTGCTGATCCTCGACAACTGCGAGCACCTGCTGCAGACCTGCGCGGACCTGGCCAGGACGATCCTGGCCAGCTGCGAGTCGGCGACGATCTTGGCCACCAGCCGTGAGGGCCTCGGTCTGCAGGGCGAAACCATCGTCGCCCTGCCCTCCCTGCCGTTCCCCGACGAGGACGTCGACGGCGACGCCGCGCTCCTCAGCTATCCGGCGATGGAGCTCCTGCTCGACCGCGCCCGCGCGGTGCGCCCCGACCTGCACCCCACCCACGCCGACATCGCAGCGGCCGCGCAGATCGTGCGCCGCCTGGACGGGATCCCGCTTGCGCTCGAACTGGCGGCGGCGCGGGTGAAGGTGCTGTCGCTGGGCCAGATCGCGGACCGACTCCACGATCGCTTCCGGCTGCTCACCGGCGGAGGACGCAGCTTGCTCCCCCGACAGCAGACCCTCCAGGCGGCGATGGACTGGAGCCATGACCTGCTCACCCAGCAGGAACGAGTCCTGCTCCGACGGCTGGCGGTCTTCTCCGGCGGTTGGCAGCTCGAGTCGGCGGAGCGCGTCTGCGAAGGGGACGCGCTGGATGCCGCCGACGTGCTCGACGTGCTGAGCCGGCTGGTGGACCGGTCGCTCATCGTGGTGGTCGACGCTCCGGGCGGCAACCGCTACCGGCTGCTGGAGACCGTCCGCCAGTACGCCATGGACCGGCTCGCCGAGGCTGGCGAGGTCGCCGCCCTCCGCGGTGCGCACGCCCGGCACTTCCTCGACCTCGTCGAGGACCTCGCCGCGACCGCCCGAGACGGCCACACCGAAGCGCTCGACCGTCTCGAGGAGGAGCACGGCAACCTTCGGGCGGCGTTCGACTGGACCCTGCAGGACACGGACCCCGAACCCGCCCTCCGCATGGCGACATCGCTGGGATGGGTCTGGTTCGTGCGGGGCGACTGGACGGAAGCGTCGGATGCCCTCGCCCGGGCCGTGGCGGCCGCCGCGTCTCCGTCCGTGCTCCTCGCGCGTGCGCACGCTTGGGCCGCCGTGTTCGCGTGGCGCCGCAGCGATCTCGATGCCACCCGCACGTCTCTCGAGGCCGCCCGCGAGGCCCTCGGCGCGACACCCGACACGGAGGCCCACGGCCTCGCCCAGCTGGTGCGTTCCCTGGTCGCGATGACCGAGCTACGCCACGCGGAAGCCGAATCCTGCGCACGGGACGCCGTGGCGGCCTTCCGCTCCATCGGCGGGTCCTGGGGGAGGGCTGTCGGTCTGGCCGTACTCGGGGAGGTCATGCTGCTCCACGGCGCCGATCCCGGCCCGGTGCTCGAGGAGGCGCTGAGCCTGTTCCATCAGGCGGCCAACCCATGGGGGACCGCGTTCACGCTGTCACTGCTGGCGCACCGCGCCCTGCTGTCGGGCGACCTCGACCGGGCCGCGGAGCTGTACGGCAAGGCCCGAGTCCTGATCGACCAGGTCCGCGAGGCCTCCGGCCAGGCCGAGACCTCGATGGGTCTGTTCCATGTGGGGATGCTGCGCGGCGACCCGGACTCGGCGGCCGAGGAGCTGTCCGTGGCCGAGCGCCTGCTCGACCGGTTGCAGGACCCGCACGAGCGGACCCACGTCCGTGAGTGCCGGGCGCTGCTCGCGCTGGCGCGGGGTGACGCTGCGAAGGCCACCGCGCTGTTCCGCCAGACGGAGGACGAGACGCGAGCGTCCGGGCACGTGGGTGGGATGGGCGCCTACGTGCTGTCGCTCGGGACGACGTACGAGCGTCACCACCACCCGAGGCTGGCCGCGGGCTTGTACCACCATGCGCTCCAGCTGCTCGATCCGCACGCCAACCGGATGGAGGTCGACCTGGTCCTCCAAGGCGTGCGCCGGCTCGCCGGCGACGACCGGCCCATCGGGCTCGACGAAGCGATGGACACGACCCGGCAGCTCGCCGGGCTGGCAGTGGGGATCTAGCGAGGAGGTCCACCGTGGACGCGCACATGCACCCCCGGCCCGAGATCCACGCGGAGTTCCCGCGCGAGACGACCGGCCTGCCGACGGCGGTGCCACCATCGGACGTCGTGGTGGACGACGGCGACGTGCTGACCTTGCGGATCGGACCGGTACGAAACCGCATCGGCGGCACCGAGATGCGGATGCTGGCGTACAACGGGTCGATCCCGGGGCCGTGCCTGCGCGTCCGTCAGGGCTCCACGATCACCGTCGATGTCACCAACCACGCCGACCTCGAGCAGACCGTGCACTGGCACGGTCTGCGACTGGAGAACCGCTTCGACGGCGTACCCCACCAGACGCAGCGGCCGATCCCGGTCGGAGGGAACTTCCGTTACGAGCTGCAGTTCCCCGACGAGGGCTTGTACTGGTACCACCCGCACGTGCGCGAGGACTACGGCCAGGAGATGGGCCTGTACGCGCCGATCGTGGTGAAACCGGCGGACCCCGCGTACTGGCCGCCGTGCCACCGCGACCTGGTCCTGACGCTCGACGACCTGCTCCTCGAGGACGGGCGCATGCCCGTCTTCCAGCGGGCAGGAGCCAACCGGACGATGATGGGGCGTTACGGCAACGTCCTCCTGGTCAGCGGACGGGTGCGACCCACGTTCGCCGCCGGCCGGGGCGAGGTCGTGCGCCTGTACCTCGTGAACACCGCGAACACCCGGATCTTCAACGTGGCCGTCGATGGGGCGGCGATGAAGCTGGTCGGCGGCGACAGCGGCCGCGTCGAGCACGAGCGGTTCGTCGACGCGGTCATGATCGCTCCCTCCGAGCGGGCGGTGGTGGACGTCCTGTTCGACCGGCCCGGGCCGGTGGACCTGGTGCACCGCACGCCCGCAGGCGTGCAGACGCTGGCCACCTTCACGGTGTCGGACGACGTCGCGACGCCGCCCCTGGCGGAGTCGTTCACCGAGCTGCGTCACGCCCCCGAGCTCCGACGGGAGCGAGAGCGCCTCGCCGCCGACCGCGACCGGGGACCCGACCACACCCTGCAACTGGTCGGGGAGATGGACATGGGTCAGGGCATGGGCCACGGCATGTCCACCATGGGCCACGGCATGTCCACCATGGGACGCACCGGCGCCACGCAGCACCACATGGCCGCCATGGACCACGACACGCACACGACGGGCCACCACACCGCCCCCATGCAGCACGACACGGCCGGCGCGGATCGTGAGGAGGTCGGCGAGGCGGACGGCATCGAGTGGGAGGACACGATGCCGGAGATGAACGTGATGTCTGACCACACGAACATGGTCTGGAAGTTGGTCGACGCCGACACCGGTGCGGTCAACCACGACATCTGGTGGACCTTCCACGTCGGTGACCGCGTCAAGCTCCGGCTTGACAACTCGCTGCCCTCGGACCACCAGATGCACCATCCGTTCCACGTCCACGGCGCCGGACGTTTCCTGGTCCTCGACCGCGGCGGCGTGGAGGAGGACAACCTCGTGTGGAAGGACACGGTCCTCGTCCGCGAGGGGGAGGTGGTCAACATCCTCCTCGACGTCTCCAACCCGGGGGTCTGGATGGCGCACTGCCACATCGCCGAGCACGTCGAGACCGGGATGATGTTCAGCTTGGAGGTTCTCCCGGAGAGGGCACTGCGATGATGGAGGTGCCCCCACCTCCCACGAGCACGTCGAGACCGGGATGATGTTCAGCTTGGAGGTTCTCCCGGAGAGGGCACTGCGATGACGGAGGTGCCCCCACCTCCCGGTGAGCTGGTGGACATCGGGGGCTACCGCCTGCACGTCCACCGGCAAGGCGCCGACACCCCACCGGTCCTGCTCGAGGCCGCCGTCGGCGACTTCTCGCTGACGTGGCCCTCGTGCAGCCGGAGGTCGCTCGCTTCACCACCGTCTACAGCTACGACCGCGCCGGGCTCGGGTGGAGCGATCCCAGCCCGGCCCGCAGGACCGTCGCGACGATGGTCGACGAACTGCGTGCGCTGATCGACGCCGCCGGTATCGCCCAGCCCGTGGTCATCGCCGCCCAGTCCTACGGAGGGCTGATCGCCCGGCTCTTCGCCCACCGTCAGCCCGCGCGGGCGGCCGGACTGGTCCTGGTCGACGGCGCTCACGGACGCCAGGACCGCGACCTGACTCCATCGCTTACGAGCCTTCATGCCCAGTGCGCACACCGGAGAGCAGCTGCGCGCCATGGGAGCGTTCGTGCCGCCCGGACTGCCGGAGGAGGTCGCGGCGACGTACCAGGCGTTCATCGACGCTGGCCGGACGGTCGACGTGATGATCGCGGAGTCGCTGCTGCCGGAGGACAGTCGTGAGGAGGTCCGTGCGCCGGGATCACCTCGCTCGGCGACATCCCCTCGTCGCCCTCCGGCACGGGACCCCCCTGGTCATTCCCCCCGCGCGATAGGGGTCCCGCAGGAGGATCAGGAGGCCTACGAGATCAACTGGCGGCGGTACCAGGGGGGCTTCGCGCAGCTGAGCACGCGAGGACGCGTGGCCGTGGCGGACGGCGCCTCCGACATGGTCCACCACGAGCGCCCCGACGCGGTGGTGCGGGCGATCCGCGAGGTGGTCGGGGAGCTGAGGGCTCCGACCACTTGACCTCAGATCAGGGTGGAGGGCGGCCGCGACGTTGGGCGCGCCGCGAACCGTGTGCAGCGGCGACACCGACATCATGTGTCGAGCAGCACCTCGCCACCCGTGTCGGATAGGTCCACCCGGGCAGCATGGCCTCCGCCGCGCGGGCGTCGTCGGTGACAGGTTCGTCACGGAAGCCGTCCGGCGTGCCACTCGTGCTGCCGGGCCACTCGGCCGACACTGAGATCGTCGAGCGCGGAGGGCGCCGTTGCCGATCGTGGACCTCTCACACCCGTTGACGGACGGGATGCCGACCTACCCGGGCCTCCCATCCCCGCGCATCCGGCCGCTGCTGGCCCACGAGGCGCCGCGACCGCGCTCCGCCGGACGGGCGGAGTTCACGATCACCCACCTAGAGATGGTCGGCAACGTCGGCACCTACCTCGACAGCCCCTACCACCGCTTCCGGCAAGCACCGGACGTCAGCGGGCTGGACCTGGCGAGCTTGGTCGGGCTGGACGCCGTCGTGCTGGCCGCCGTTCCGGACGGTCGAGCTCTGCAGACGGTCGCCTGACCGACCTGCTCCGGGGACGCGCTGTCCTGTGGCACACCGGGTGGGACCGACGCTGGGGCACCGACGCGTACTGGGAACCCGGCCCGTACCTCTCGGCGGCGGTGGTCGGGCGCCTGATCGAGGCGGAGGTGGCTCTTGTGGGCGTCGACTTCTGAAACGTCGACGAACGTCCACGACCCCGCGCGGCCCGTGCACACGTCGCTTTGGACCGCGGGATCCCGACCGTCGAGCACCTGCGCGGCCTGGCCCAGCTGCCCGCCGACGGCTTCCGCTTCTCCGCCGTGCCGCTCAGGGTGGTCGGCGCCGCCTCGATCCCGGTCCCCGCGTTCGCGGAGTTCCCCTGGGAGGATCACGCGAGGAGTGCGGGGAGATCGCGCCTCTCGGTGAACCGGGCCCCGTCGAGCCGCAGGTCCCGTCGCTCGGTCGGTGAAGCCGTCCGTCCGTACCAATCCGGCACGTCGTCGGGCATCGAACTACTACATGTCCGACCGAAGGGAACCAGTTGACACGCTCGACTGCACACATGTTCGCGTTCGCGCTCGGGGCCGTGTACCTGGCCATCGGTGTCGCTGGCTTTTTCGTCACCGGCTTCGACAACTTCGTCGCCAACGGCGACGAGGCGTTGCTCATCTTCGAGGTGAACCCCTTCCACAACGTCGTCCACATCAGCGTGGGCGCCATCGCCCTCGGAGCGGCGTTGTTGCTCCGTGACCGCGCGGCGGTGGAAGGGACGAACCTGGGCATCGGGGCGGTGTACCTGCTGGCCGCGGCGCTGGGCGTCGCCGGAGCCTTGCAGGATCTCCTGTCGATCGACGGGCCGTGGGTGGCGGACAACTTCCTTCACCTGGGCACCGGACTGGTCTCTCT
>DASZZX010000011.1:0-15288 GCA_036260415.1 Nitriliruptorales bacterium | reverse complement strand
GGGGCCGAGCCGGCTCCGGAGGCGAGCAACGCGACCGGTTCCCAGCCCACCGGGCCCACTGCCGGTGCGTCCCGCACCGTCGCGGCGTCCCGGAGCGAGCCGCGTCAGCCCGCGCGGAGCGGCAGCCGACCCACCGGGTCGTAGCGGTTGGGCTGGCCGCGCCCCGTCGGCACCGACCGCATCAGCAGCATCTCGTCCGCCGACCAGCTCGCCTCCACCCGCGGGACCGCATCCACAACCCGCTGTCCCACATGGGAGGCGGAGCGGCCACGGCCGCGTGCGCGGGCCAGGGTGAGATGCGGGTGCACCGCCCGCTCGTCGACCGGGATGCCGGCCTCGGTGAGGGCCTTCTGCACCCCCTCTCCGAGGCGCCTGACCGTCCCCTCGGGGAGGTCGTCGATACCCTCCCACAGCACGCGCTGGCCGAAGCGGCCGGCGCTGGCGAGCGCGAGACCGATCGGTTCGCGCTCGGCGGCCACCGGAGCCAGCACCGCCAGCGCGTGGTCGGGTGGCACCGCGACGTGCCCGAGGAACGCCAGGGTGAGGTGCCAGTTCGCGGCTGGGGTCCACGCCAGATCGCGGTGCTGGACGCGCAGCGGCTCCACCGAGGCGTCCAACGCCCGACGTACCGCCGGCGGCACGTCGAGCGCCACGAACAGCCGCATCACGCGTGCTCGCTGGCGAGGCGGGTAACGTGGCGGCGCAGCCCCTCCAGCGCGGCGGTAGCGGCACGTGACTGGACGGTGGTCCGGTCGCCGGGGACGTGCACCTCGCGCGACCGGACGGAGCCGTCCGGTGCCGCGATCGCCCAGATCACCGTGCCGACCGGCCGGCCCCCCTGGGTGGTGGGTCCGGCCACGCAGGTCACGCCCAGACCGAGCTGCGCCGCGAACCGCTCGCGAGCGCGGCCTGCCATGGCCTCGGCGATCGGGGCCGCCACCGGGCCGTGCTCCGCGAGCAGGTCCCCGGGCACGCCTAGGACGTCCGCCTTGACGTCGGTCGCGTAGGTCACGAGGCCGCCGCGGAGGAAGTCGGTGGCACCGGGCACGCTGGCGAGCCGGGCGGCGACCTGTCCCGCGGTGCACGACTCGGCGGTGGCGACGCTGAGCTCGGCAAGCCGCAGCAGCCGTGCGATCGTCTCTTCGAGCGTCTGCTCGTCGACGCCGGCCACGGCCGTGCCGAGCGCGGCGACCACCTCCTCGATCACCGGGTCGACCTTGCGGCGCGCGTCGGCGCGCTGCACGGCGGTGGCGCTGACCTGGACGCGGACGTCCTCGGGCCCGGCGAGGAAGGCGATCTCGACCTCGCGCTGGCCGGCCCGACCGGTGATCGCCTCCAGCGCCTCGGCGGTGCGCGACTCGCCCATGCCGGTGACGTGTACGACCCGTGTGACCCGCACCGCCCGGCCGCTGCGCCGCAGCAGGTCCGGCACGACGTCACGGTCGACCATGCGCTGCAGCTCGTGGGGGACGCCGGGGAGGACGTACAGGGTGCACGACGACCCGTCGCCGCGCGGCGCCTCGACCCGATAGCCGGGCGCGGTGCCGACCGGGGGGAAGGCCACCGCCCCCTTCGGCACGTCGGCCTGACGCAGGTTCGAGGGTCCCATCGTTCGCCCGTAGCGGGCGAACAGACCCTCGATGGCCGCCACGAGCTCGGCTCGTCGCTCGAGGTCGACGCCGACGACCTCCGCGGTCGCGGCCCGGGTCAGGTCGTCGGGGGTCGGTCCGAGACCGCCGCCGACCACGACGACGTCGCACCGGTCGACCAGCCACCGGAGCGCGGCGACGATCCGATCGTGGTGGTCGCCCACCGCGAGGTGCCAGGCGACCTCCACGCCCGCCTCCACCAGGCGCTGCGCGACCCACGACGCGTTGCGGTCGGCGACCTCGCCGACCACCAGCTCGGTCCCGACCGAGCAGACTGCCGCTCTCACGGCCGCACGTGGACCTGTTCGCGCTCGCGCACGAGCCGCGCGACATGCAGCGCGTACTGCCAACCCGACACGACCGTCAGCCCGATCGCGACGTACAGGACGGCGAATCTGGTGACATCCGTGGCCGACGGGAGCAGGAACAGCGCCACCGCGACCACCTGCGACAGGGTCTTGGCCTTCCCCCAGCGGTTGGCCGGCAGCACGAGGCGGTAGCGGCTGACGAGACGGACACGAAGGACGGTGATGACCACCTCGCGCAGCGCGATGACGAGCACCGCCCACCACGGCAGACGACCCAGGGCGGCCAGTCCGGCGAGCGTGCCCAGGACCAGGGCCTTGTCGGCGATGGGGTCGGCCAGCTGCCCCCACCGGGTGACGCTGTGCCAGCGTCGGGCGGCCCACCCGTCGACCTTGTCGGTCAGGGCCGCGACGACGAAGGCGACGAACGACCAGCGGTCGGCCGTCGGCGTCCCGGTCAGCAGCAGCCCGAGGATCACCGGCACGAGCGCCAGACGCAGCACCGTCAGCACGTTTGGCAGCCACAGCCGCCGCGCTCCGGCCGGCGCGGGCACCAGCGACACCGGCGTGTCACCCGTCCCGAGCGGCCGGGCCAGCTCCACGTGTCCGCCCCGATCGCGGGCATCCTGCGTGACGCCGTGGTCGGTCACGGGCTCAGCCACGGCCGTCATGGATCGCCACCAGGTCGACCCCCTCGGCGTCCACCACCTCCGCGGTCACCGTGCGTCCGACCGCCAGCCGGGCGGGGGTCATGCCGTCCTGGGCCAGCAGGCGGATCTCGCCGTCGGTGTCGGGGGCCTCACGGTAGGAGCGGGCGACGCAGCCGTCGTCGTCCACCGTCTGCACGGTGACCTCCAGTCTGCGGCCCACGAACGTGCGGGCGCGGTCGTCGGCGACCTCCTCCTGCAGGTCGGCGAGCGCGTGCAGCCGTTGCGCGGCGACCTCGTCGGGCACCTGCCCTGGCATCTGCGGGGCCGCGGTGCCCTCTTGGGGGCTGAACGCGAACAGGCCCACCCAGTCGAGACGCGCGTCAGTCAGGAAGTCGGCGAGCTGGGCGACGTGCTCGTCGGTCTCGCCCGGGAAGCCGACGATGAAGTTGGACCGCAGCACGGCCCGCGGGTCGAGCTGGCGGATGTCGTCGACCAGCTGCCGGAAGCGTTCGGGGGAGCCACGGCGGGACATGCCGCGGAGCAGGTCGGAGGCCACGTGTTGTAGTGACAGGTCGAAGTACGAGGCGACCCGGGGCAGGGTGGCGATGGCCTCGAGCAGCGGGCGTCGCAGCTCCGCTGGCTGCAGGTACATCAGCCGGACGCGGTGGAGACCCTCGAGCTCGCACAGGCTCTCGAGCAGGCGCGGCTGCAGGTCGCGGCCGCCGTCGAGGTCCTTGCCCCAGGAGGTCGTGTTCTCGCTGACCAGCACCAGCTCACGCGTGCCCCGCGCGACCAGCGACGCGGCCTCGCGCAGGATCTCGTCCAGCGGACGCGAGCGGAACCGTCCCCGCCAGGAGGGGATCGCGCAGAACGTGCAGGTCCGGTCGCAGCCGCTGGCGATCTTCAGGTAGGCCCAGGGTCTGGCTGCTGCGCTGGTGCGGGGCGGGTCGAACCGGGGTCCGGTGGGGGGGATCCGGTCGAGCACGTCCTGCTCGAGGTAGCCGCGGCGGGAGCCGCCGCCGACCGGGTGCAGGGGGAGTGCGTGACCCACGCTGGCGGGCCGTGAGCCCTGGAAACGCGGGGCGAGGCGTCCCGCGAGCAGGTCGCCGACGATGCTCGGCAGGCGCGGGTAGGCGCCGAAGCCGACCACCGCGTCCGCCTCCGGAACGGCCGCGGCGAGCTCCTCGCGGTAGCGCTCCGCCATGCAGCCGACCACGACCACCGCTCGCGTCGCGTCCCTCTTGAGGTCGCAGGCGGCCAGGACCGTGTCGACGGACTCCTCGGTGGCGGGGGTGATGAACGTGCACGTGTTGACCAGCACCACGTCGGCGCCGACCGGGTCCTCGACGAACCGGTAGCCGTCGCGGGCGAGCAGGCCGGCCAGCTGGTCGCTGTCCACCTCGTTGCGGGCGCAGCCGAGCGTGACGATCGCGAAGGTGGGGCCGGCGTCTGCGGACGGGAGGGCAGACATGCGGGGGACGACCTCGAGATCGGGAGCCGGCGGCCGGCGAGGGACCCAGCCTACCGGTGTGCCCGGACGTCACGCCGGAGCGCAGTCCTGAGGGTCGCACAGCACCGTGACGGCCTCACCGCGGCCCGCGGGGCTGCCGAGGTCCCGCCCGTTGAGCACGAGGCGGACGCCCCCGGCGTTGCCCAGCCGCACCTCGATGCGCGCCGGGGCGCGGAACTGCTTGGTCTCGCCGGCCGGGAGGGTGTCCTCGAAGACCGTCCGCTGCTCGATCCGGACGCGGACCCACGAGCGCTCCTCGAGCAGCAGCGCCAGCTCCACGCCGGTGGGGCTGGGCGACGGGGTCGGTGACGGCCTGGTGGTCACGCCGCTGTCTCCGGTCGGTTCCTGCGTGGGGCTGCGGACGGACCGATCCGTGGTGTCGGGCGCGGCCTGCTGAGGGGTCCGCCCGCCGACTGTGCCGACCACCGCGAGCGCGATGACGGTGACGACCACGGCGACCGCCACCCACACGAACCAGGTGGGGGGGCCTTCCCGCGGCTGGCGGGCGACCGGGTGCTCGACCAGCGCGTGCGGGTCGTACCCGGACGTCTCGACGTAACGGCGGTACTGGGTCAGCAGCGGCTCGGGGTCCAGCCCCAGGTAACGCGCGTAGGTACGCAGGAACCCCTTCGCGTAGACGTCCCCGCCGAGGGCACCGAAGTCCTCGTCCTCGAGGGCGACCAGGTACTCGGCGCGGACACGGGTGGCCCGGGACGCCTCCTCGAGGGTGCGTCCGCGTTCCTCACGCGCCGTCGCGAGCGCCTCGCCGATGCCGATCGCCACGGGCTCCCGTCCTCTCCGCGCCGGAGCCTACGTCGCTGATGGGAGGCCAGCGATAGGCGCCACGCCGATCGGCTCGCTGAGGCAGCGCGCGCGTGGCGACCTGCGCCACGTCGTCCGCCACGCCGATCCGCTCGTTGATGCAGCGCGCGCGGTGGCGGCCTGCGTCACGTCGTCGGGTCGCGTCGGGCGGGGGCGAGCGCGGTCAGACGACCCGGACCGCATCGAGCAGCGTCTCCGCAGCTGCCCGGTCCCATCCTTCCACGGTCAGGGCGCCGGATCGTTCGGCGTCCCGCCAGGGCGTTCGGTCCGCCGCCACCCGGCTCCAGGTGCGCACGTCCGTCGCGATGTGCACGGTCGGTCGCTGCGTGACGTCGGGCCCGTACTGGCGACGCGCCAGGTCGAATCGCCACCCGGCCACGGTGGGCGCGTCGGTGAACGTGATCTCCACGACGCTGGCGCGGCGGTCGACGTGGCGCAGGGGCCCAGCCGGGAGGGCGCGCAGGTGGAACTCCGCCAGGAGCGCGGCGGTCTGCAGATCGACGTCGGGCTGGGCTCGGCCGACGGCGCGATGGATGTCGTCCTGGTGCACCCACTCGTCGTACAGCCGCAGCGTCGCGAACCAGCCCAGCGTCACCCGGCCGAACATGGTGGGGACCTGCAGCCGCGCCAGCGGCGCGGGCGCTCGGCGGATGATCGTCTGCAGCCGACGGCCCCAGGCGTCGAGCTCCGCACGGAGCCGGTAGCGGGAGACGCCGCGGAGGCGTCGCAACGCACGGTCGTTGCGCTGCTCCATCTGCGCGGCGGCGACCCAGGGCAGGAAGTCCAGCAGGCGCCTGCCGAGCACCACGGTGCGATCCGACTCGGCGAGGTGGCGCAAGACGTCCGCGACGGTCCAGCCGGGCAGCGCCGCGCGCTCGAGCTCGTCGTTGTCCAGGTCGTCGAGCAGTGCGACGGTGTGCGCCCGCAGCTGCTCGGCCGCGTCCGCCACGACGCTGGGGTGGAACGGCATGCCCGGTTCCTGTCGCGGGCGGGCTCTCAGGGCCGAGGCATGGTAGGGCCGGCCGCTGGGTCCGCCCGGACTTGGTGGGGCGTCTTCGCGCTGGTTACCCTGCGGGTCCATGCGACCGCTCGAACGGTTGATCCGTCTGCTCGGCGCCGTGGCGGTCCTGTCCGCCGTCACGGTCGGGCCGGTGTGGGCCGCCGAGAGCCCCGCGACGAGCCCGAGCCCGGCGGCCGACGCCGGGGCGCAGGAGGGCCAGCCAGCCGAGGGATCCGAGCCCGCTTCGGGTGAGGAAGGCGGCGAGGGCGGCAGGGCGGAGCCGCCGTTGGATCTGAACGACCCCCAGGACCTGGTGGGCGCCGCGATGCTCGCCTTGACCGGACTGGCGGTGCTGTTGGGGGGCCGCAACCTGGTCCAACAGCTGCGCGGCGAACGTCCTCAGGCGGACGGGTCCTGGCGCCCGCGCTGACAGCGTCTGGAGCGCAGGCGGCGGCCCGCCGCGTCGGTGGATCGGCGCGTGCAGCGTCGTGACGTCCACCTGCCCGGGGTCGATTGCGACCTTGTGCGCTGGAGACGAGGGCGGTCGCCTGGTCGTGACGAGGGTCGGGACGGCCGCCCGGGGTCCGGCTACGGAAGAGGCCGTGCCTGCAGGTCGTCGAGTTCCTCGACCGTCATCAGCACGTCGCGGGCCCTGGATCCCTCCGACCGTCCGACGACGCCGCGCTGCTCGAGCTCGTCCATCAACCGCCCGGCCCGCGCGAACCCCACCCGCAGCTTGCGTTGCAGCATGGAGGTCGAGCCGAGCCCCGATCGCACCACCAGGTCCATCGCCTTCAGCAGCAGCAGTTCGTCGTCGTCGTCCGCTGACACCTGGGCGAGGTCGACGTCGTCGGGGTCCGCGGCCCCGCCCTGCTGGATGCCCTGCACGTACTCCGCCCGGCGCTGCTGCTTGCAGAAGGTCACGATCGCCTCGATCTCCTGCTCGGAGACCAAGCAGCCCTGCAACCGCGAGGGCTTGCCCTGGCTGGAGGGCAGGAACAGCATGTCGCCGTGCCCGACCAGCTTCTCGGCGCCGTTCTGGTCGAGGATGGTGCGCGAGTCGGTCTGCGACGCCACTGCGAGCGCCAGCCGCGACGGGATGTTGGCTTTGATCAGCCCGGTGATGACGTCCACCGAGGGCCGCTGGGTGGCGATCAGCAGGTGGATGCCCACCGCGCGGGCCATCTGTGCGATCCGGCAGATCGCCTCCTCCACGTCGCGTGGCGCGACCAGCATCAGATCGGCCAGTTCGTCGATCACCACGAGGATGTAGGGCAGATGGCGGTACCCGGCGGGGCGTTCGGGATCGTCGTCGGCGAGCGCGGTGACGGGGCGAGGTGCGGTGCCCGCGGCCACCGCCTCGTTGTACGTGTCGATGTTGCGGTGAGCCAGAAGAGCCAGCGTCTCGTACCGTTGTTCCATCTCCTTGACGACCCACTCCAGGGACGCGGCCGCGCGCTTGGGGTCGGTGATGACCGGCGACAGCAGGTGCGGTGCGCCCTGGTAGTGGTTGAGCTCGACCCGCTTGGGATCGATGAGGATCATGCGGACACGGTCGGGGCGTGCCCGCAGAATCACCGAGGAGATCATCGAGTTCAGCGTGACCGACTTGCCGGCACCGGTCGCTCCGGAGATCAGGAGGTGCGGCATGGTGGCCAAGTTGACGAGCGCGGGATGTCCCGCGATGTCGACGCCGAGTGCGACACGCAGGGGGTGGGGGTCGCGTTGCGCCTCGTCGGTGTCGAGGATGTCCCGCAGCGTGATGAGGTCGCGTTGGCGGTTGGGCACCTCCACTCCGATGGCCGACTTGCCGGGGATCGGAGCGACGATGCGCACGTCCGGCGCGGCCAGCGCGTAGGCCACGTCGTCGCCGAGGGACACCACCTTGCGCACCTGCACGCCGGGCCCCAGCTCGACCTCGAAGCGGGTGACGGTCGGGCCGCGGGAAGTGCGGGCCACGGTCGCGTCCACCCCGAACTGCTCGAACGTGGCCTGCAGCGCACGCGCCTGGGCGTCGACGTGCCGCTGCACGGTCGCCTGGCTCGCCGCGCGTCCACTGCGCAGCAGGTCCAGCGGGGGGAGCCGGTAGCTGTCCCAGTCCTCCGTGGGGGGCACGAGCTGGGCTGCCTTGCGCTGTGCGGCGGGCGCGCCGGCGTCCGGCTCGGCTGGGCCCGGGTCGCGGGCGGGCGCGCGGGGCTGGGCGGCGATCCCGTCGGAGACCGAGCGGGCCTCCTCCAGAGCCAGTACGGCACGCTCCACGACCTGGGTGACGGTGTCGTCGGTCACCGGCCGCGACGTGCTCGGTGGACGCGCTGCGGGCTGCGGCTGGACGTCAGCGATCGCCGGGGACGCGCGCAGCCACCGGCGCGCCGCCACGACGCCCTGGGCCAGCGCGGCCCATACCCGCCGCACGGGGGTCTTGGTGAAGATCAACGCTCCTAACAGGAAGCCGGCGGCCAGCACCACGCTCGTTCCCCAGGAGCCCAGTGCCAGCTGCAGTGGCCGCGCCAGCGCCCAGCCGAGCAGTCCGCCGGCCGGCCACAGCGCGCGGTAGCCGTCGGCGGGTTCGGGCAGCCCGCGCGCGAGGTGCCAGCCGGCGACCGCCGTGGCAAGCAGGAGGACGAGGCCGATGGCACGCCGGCCACGCTCCTCCACCGGCCGGTCGGCCACGAGCAGCACGCCTGCGTACACCAGCAGCATGGGCAGCGCGTAGCCCACGACGCCGATGAGCCCACGGATGACCGCGTCCAGGGCGGCTCCCACCGCACCGGCCCTGCCGGCGTACATGCCCAGGCCGGTGATCACACCCAGCAGGATCAGCCCGACGCCGTGCACATCATCGCGCTGGTCGCCCACACGGTCGGCGACCCACCGGGCGAAGCGACGCAGCTGCGCCCGCTGGGTCGCCCCCCGCGACCTCCCGGGCCGCGTCCGCGCGCGGGGAGAGCGACCTGGACGGCCCGTGGTCGGGCGGCGTGGGCCGGTCCGGGTGCTGGTTGGCACGGGGTCCCCCACCTCGACTGTGCCGGTCCGTCAGGGTGCCACCCGACTCACGAACTGACAAGCCTGTACTTCCACCACGGTGACACCGGCGGGCTGTGGCGCAGGGCCGGTCCGGCGGTGATCGCCCCAAGGGCGACCGCGGCGGCCGTCATCGCCCGCGGCCGCCTACACCTCCACCACCAGCGGGATGCTGACCGGACGACGCCCGGTCTGGGCTCGCCAGTAGGTCCCGAGGGCCTGCACCACGTGACGCTGGATCGCCTGGGTGTCGTGGAACTTGCCGGCGGCGGGGCCGGCCAGCTCGCCGAGCACCGCCTTCTGCGCGCCCTCCAGGAGGTCCGCCTCGCCTTCGTAGATGACCCCCTTCTGGACGACGGTGGGTTCGCCGACCAGCGAGCCGCGGTGCGGGTCCACGGTGACCACGCAGACGCAGATGCCCTCCTCTCCCAGCCGCCTGCGGTCGCGCAGCACCGCGGGACCCACGTCGGCCAGGAGCCCGTCGATCAGCACCTGCCCGGCCATGACTGGCTCGCCGCGATCGACGCGGCCGTGCACGACGACCAGGCGGTCGCCGTCCTCGCACACCAGCACGTTGTCGTGCGGGCAGCCGGTCGCGACCGCGACGTCCGCGTGCGCGGCCAGCTGGCGGAACTCGCCGTGGACGGGGGTGAAGAACCGCGGCTGCACGACGTTGTGGTACAGGATCAGGTCCTCTCGCGCCGCGTGACCCGACACGTGCACCGGGGCGACGCCGCTGTGGATCACACGCGCGCCGCGCCGGACCAGCCCGTTGATCGAGCGGAACACGGCCTTCTCGTTGCCGGGGATCAGGCTCGACGCGAGGATCACCACGTCACCGGCTCCGACCTCGATCTGGCGGTGGTCCCCCGACGCCATCAGCGACAGCGCCGAGTACGGCTCGCCCTGGCTGCCGGTGCAGATCACCACGAGTTCCGAGCGGTCGTACTCGTCGATGTCCTCAAGCGCGACCGTGCCCGACTGATCGAAGATGAGCTCGCCGAGCTCCGCGGCGATGGCCATGTTGCGTGCCATCGAGCGACCGACGAAGACGGGGCGGCGCCCGACCGCTTCGGCCGCGTCGAGCACCTGCTGGATGCGGTGCACGTGCGACGCGAAGGACGCCACGACCACCAGCCCGGCGGCACCCGCCATCGCCTCGCGGATGGCCGGTCCGACCGCCCGCTCAGTGGGGATGTGCCCGGGCTGGTCGGCGTTGGTCGAGTCCGCGAGCAGGAGGGTCACGCCTTGGTCCCCGAGCCGGGACAGGTGTGCCAGGTCAGTCACGCGGCCGTCGATCGGTGTCTGGTCGAGCTTGAAATCGCCGGAGTGCAGGACCAGTCCGTGCGGCGTGTGGAACGCCAACGCGCAGCTGTCGGGGATGGAGTGGTTGGCCTGCACGACCTCGACCTGGAACGGTCCATCGTGGACCGTGTCGCCCACACGGAACTCCTCCAGCCGCGCGCCCGCGTGCTGCGGATGCTCCTCGAGGAGGGCACGGACGAACGCGAGGGTCAGCCTGGTCCCGTACACGGTCACGTCGGGGAAGTCGTCGAGGAAGTAGGGCAGCGCCCCGATGTGGTCCATATGCCCGTGCGTAAGGAACACCGCGGTCACGTCGTCGGCCCGTTCCCGGAGCGTCGCCCAGTCGGGCAGGATCAGGTCCACGCCGGGATGGTCGTCGCTGGGGAAGGTCACTCCGACGTCGATGACCGCGATCCGGCCGTCGATCTCGATCGCCGCCATGTTGCGACCGATCTCGCCGAGGCCGCCCAGGAAGGTGACAACGACGGCCGGCGGGGTGGGCATGCTCTGGCTCAGCGCCGGGGGATCCCGGCGAGGTCGAGCGCGTCCTGCAGCGCCCGCAGCGTGCTGTCGCGCGCTGTCGCGAGCGGTGGACGCAGCGGCCCCGCTGGCAGACCGAGGTCGTTGAGGATCGCCTTGAGCGGTGCGGGGTTGGGGTCGAGGAACAGCGCCTGGAAGAGAGGCATCAGCCGCAGGTGGATCTCGCGGGCCTTGACCGGGTCAGCGTCGAAGGAGGCCGCCATGTCGGCCAGCTCCGAGCCGACGATGTGGGCGGCGACCGAGATGAACCCCACGCCTCCCACCGCCAGGATCGGCAGGTTGAGGGCGTCCTGCCCGCTGTAGATCTGGAAACCGTCGGGCGATCTCGCGGCGACCAGAGCGGTCTTCTCGAGGTCGAGAGCGGCGTCCTTGACCGCGACGATGTTGTCCACCTCGGCGAGCTCGAGGAGTGTGTCGACCGCGATCTGCCGACCGGTGCGGCCGGGAATGTCGTACAGGATGACCGGCAGGTCGGTGCTGCCCGCCACCGCGCGGAAGTGCCGCAGGAGGCCGCGCTGGTCGGGCTTGTTGTAGTAGGGCGTCACGACCAGGAGGCCGTCGGCGCCTGCGGCCGTCGCTCGCTCGCTCCGCTCGCAGCTCGTGCGGGTGTCGTTGGTGCCGGTGCCCAGCAGGACCCTTGCACGGTGGCCGACGGCGTCGCGCACGGCCCGCAGGAGGTCCAGCTGCTCGGGCTCGGGCACGGTCGGCCCCTCACCGGTCGTCCCGCAGACCAGCACCGTGTCGGTGCCGTGATCGGCGAGATGCGCGGCGAGTCGGGCAGCGCCGTCGAGGTCCAGCGCTCCGTCGCCGTCGAACGGGGTGACCATGGCGGTGACGACACGGCCGAAGTGCGGGGTGGAGCTCGCCACGCTCGGCTCCTCGTCGCGGTGCCGCCCATCCTAACCGCCGGCTGCGTCCTGCCGGCCGCGAGGGACGCAGTGGCCAGTGTGGTGCCGCGGCCGCTGTGACGCCCGCCGGGACGGTCACCGCCGGATCAGGGCGCGGCCGGCAGCGTGACGGACGTGGTGAGTCCGCTGGCGCCGTGACGGATGTCGAGGGCGCCGTCGAGCGCCCGCGCCAGCCGGTCGACCGCCAGCAGACGCAGCGTCACCGCGGAGCGATCGGCCGGCCGGAGTGGTTCGTCGAGGTCGAACTCGGGCAGCGGCGGCGCCCCGGCGGTGTGGATGGTGAGGCGGACGGTGCCCGGGTCGGGGCGGTCGATGGAGACGGTTGTGACCGTCGCGGGGTCCGGCTCCGACCCCCGGTGGGCGTCGATCAGGTGCTCGAGCAGCGTCTCCAGCGCGGTGGCATCGGTGAGCGCGACGACCGGCCCCGCCGGGGCCTCCGCCCGTCTCTCCGGGCGGTCCGCGACCTCGCGCACCACCGCCGCCACGTCCACCGGGCCGACCTGCACGTGTCGCGCGAGGTTGTCCGACCGGACCTCCGCGAGCACCCCGGACAGCAGGGTGGCGAGCTCGGTCGCGGCGCGGCCGATGGTCTGGATCCCTCTGCGCCGCTCGTCGTCGCTGAGGTTGTCCCACAGCTGGGAGAGGGTGTCGGCCCATCCGCGGATGACCGACAGCGGCGTGTTGAGCTCGTGGTGGGCAGTGGCGAGGAGGCGCGTCCGCTCGGGGGTGCCCAGACCAGGCTCACCAGCCGAGGTCACCGCGTGCTCGCCGACGTGTGGCGGCGGGCCTCGGCGCGGCGCTCGGCCTCCAAGCGCTCCAGCTCGGCTGCGCCGTGGTCGGCGTGGACCATGGCGTCGGCGACGAGCCGGTGGCCGGCCACGTCGCGGATCAGCTGGTGCATCCGCTGGGCGACCCGACGGTAGGTGGGATGGCCCTGGGGGGTGGAGCGCAGCTCGATCAGGTGCATCGCCGACCTGGCGTTGAGCTGAAGGACGTACCGCACCCGGTACGCGAACGCAACCGCGTACTGTGCCTGCACGGGGTGGTCAGCCTTGAGCTCGTCGTACAGCAGGGCGGAGCGCTCCATCGCCTGGTGCCACCGCTCGGCCACACCTGCCTCGTGCAGCTCGGGCGGAGTGACGTAGCCGTGACCGGTGGTGAGGTCCTGCCACTCGATCGTCAGCATGCGGTGACGCTGCAGGTCACGGAACGCGCCGTAGTCGCCGAGCACGTCGAACCGGTACCACACGCGCTCGAAGGCTCGGCCGGGCTTGTGGCGGCGGTTGACGCGCTCACCGACGTACGCGTCGACCGCACGCCGCCGCTCGCTGGGCGGCATGCCTTCCACCAGGTGGCGCAGCTGGTTCTCGGGTAGGTCGGTGGCGCTGTAGAGGATGGCGGTGACGAGGTCCACCTCGGCGCGTTCGGGTTCTCGCGGGGACCAGTCGACGAGGGTGACCTCGGGCGCGGCGTCGGGGGCAACCCTGGCGGTCAGCTCGCGCGCGAGCGTGCGGGACCGCTCACGCGTCTCCCGCAGGTACGCCGACCACGCCCCGCCGCGGTCGGGGCGGTCCACGCGTGTGAGGAACGACGGGATGACTTTGCGCAGCTCGGTGAGCAGCCGGTCGGCGCAGGCGCGCGCTTCGGCGAGCTCGCTCGCCCGCAACCGCAACAGCAGGTGCTCGTACGCCTGCCCGCTGGCGAAGATCCCCACGTTGCTGGTGGTGGCGGCGGGCAGCAGCCCACGCAGCAGGTCCAGTGCCTTGGCTCTGGTGGCGGCCCGCCACACCCGCTCGCTGGCGTCCGCGTCCCGCGGGTGGCGTGCGCGGACCCACCGTGTCACCTCGGGGACCAGCGCGGCGTAGGTGGCGAAGATCGCGTCGAGGGTCTCCACGTAGGCCCGGCCGTGGGGACCGGCGAGGACCTCGGGGTCGCGGACGTAGCGGTAGCGCCCGTCCGGCTGGTCGTCGTAGGCGACGTAGCGGGTGGACTGCTCGAGGTACGCCGCGAGGCGGCCCCACTCCAGCTGCTTGGTGAGGAGGTTCGACGCACCCTCGACCGCGACGTGCGCGCCGCCGAGCTGTGCCACCGAGTCATCGCCGTACTCGCTGAGCACGCGCTGGTACAGGGCCTCGGCGCGTTGGACGCCGACCGGTCCCCGCGGCCCCTGGCCCGAGCCGGCGTCGAGCTGACCTACGAACTCGTCCAGGAACAGGCGGCGCAAGCTCTTCGCCGAGCGCGAGTAGCGCGCGAACAGCGCTCCTTTCACGACCTCCGGCAGGTCGACCAGTGCGAACACGTCGCCGTCGGGGTCGGTGAAGTGGCATGCCAGGATGGCGCGTTCCTGAGGGTCGAAGATCTCGCTGGGCACCGTGGCTCCGCGCGGGCGTCCGGCGAGCGTAGCTGGGTCCTGTCCCACCGACCGTGGAGGTGCCACACTCGCGGTACCCGACGGTGAGGTGACCGTGGACGATCAGCGACGCGACCCCGACCCTCCATCCGAGCAGGGCACCGGGATGCAACCATCGGGCGCGCACGCGTCCGCGGGGCCCGGCGACGGTCCGGGTCAACCCTCCTACGGCCAGACGCCGCCCTCCTACGGCCAGACCCAGCCCGGGTACGGTCCCGGCCAGCCCGGCTTCGGCCAGACACCGTCCGGGTACGGACAGTACGGCGCGGGGGGCGGCCAGCCGCACATGGCCCAGCCCGACCATCCGCGCACGGTGCTCGCGTTCGTGCTGTCGATCGTCGGCCTGGGGATCCTGCTGGTGGGCGGCTGGTTCATCCTGCCGGTGGTCGTGACGCTCCCCCTCGGGATCCTCGGCGTGATCTTCGGGCGACAGGCGCGGCGCGACATGAGCGCGTACCCCGGCTACTACCGCAACGAGGGTCTGGCCACCGCCGCGGTCGTGATCGGCTGGATCACGGTCGGCCTGTCGATCCTCGCGCTGGTGGTCGGACTGGTGCTGCTCCTGTGGTTCAGCGTGATGTTCAGCCGGTTTGGGCCGGACATGATGGGCCCCGAGTTCCAGCGCGGGTTCGAGCGCAGCTTGCAGAGCGGCTCCGGCAGCGGGCTGATGCGCTGGCTGGCCGCCGGCGCGCGTTGACCCTCGGACGGTCTCCTCGTCGGCTCACATCAGCCTGGTCCGCCTCGGCCGCGGTCGGCTACCGGCCACTCACCCACTGGGCGCGGACCCGGTAGCGGCGGAACTCCGCGTCGCCGAACGCCTGCACCCGATCGACCTGCAGGTCGTCCTGGGGGATCCTCCCCGGCTCCAGGCCGTGCTCTGTGAGCCACTCCTGGAAGCGCTGTTCCGCCGTCGCCGCGTCGGTCGGCGGCACCACCACGACGAACTCGTCCGGCTGTTCGGCCGCGACCGTGCCCTCGGCGACCTCCGGCGGCCCGGGCTCGACGGGGCGCATCGGCGGTCCGGGCTCGGCGGGGCGCACCGCCGGCTCGGGCTCGACCGGCCGCAGCGTCGGCGTCGGCGGCTGCGCTGACGCTGCCGGAGCGGCGGGCTCCGCGGGCCTCTGCGTGGGGGCCAGCTCCGCCGGCCCCGGCCCCGGCTGGGCGGTGG
>DASZZX010000010.1:0-29511 GCA_036260415.1 Nitriliruptorales bacterium | reverse complement strand
CGCCGTCGGTGGTGGTGACGAGGACGCGTGTCACCGCGTCCGTGCCCTGCGACGACTCCAAGATGCGCACCTTGTAGTCGGCCAGGTGCACACGGTCCAGCGCCGGCCAGGTGCCGTTGACCGCGTTGCGGAAGGCGTGGTCGAGCGCGTCCACCGGGCCGTTGCCCTCGCCCGCCCCCAGCCGCCGTTCGCCCTTGACGTCGACCGCGACGATCGCCTCCGAGGTGGGCGCGTCCAGCCCACCCCCGACGGTCACGCGGAAGTTCAGCAGGCTGAAAGGTTCCTCCAGCTGCCCTGTGAGCCGGCCCAGCAGCAGCGCGAAGGAGGCGTCGGCCGCGTCGTAGCTCCAGCCGTCGTGCTCGCGTCGTTTGACCTCGGTGAGCACCCTGGCGGCCTGCGCGTCGTCCAGCTCGATGCCGAGCTCGCGCGACTTGAGCAGGATGGTGGCGCGACCCGCCAGGTCGCTGACCACCAGCCGCTGCTCGTTGCCGACCGCGCTGGGGTCGATGTGCTGGTACATGTCGGGCGCCTTGGCGAGCGCCGAGGCATGCAGTCCCGCCTTGTGGGCGAACGCGCCCGATCCCACGTACGGCTGTGCCGAGGGCGGCGTCTGGTTGGTGAGCTCGGCGATCGCGTGGGCGACGTGGGTCATGCGCGCCAGCAGCTCCAGGGGGACCACCGTCAGGCCACGCTTGAGCTGGAGGTCGGCCAGGACGGTGAACAGGTTCGCGTTGCCACAGCGCTCCCCGAGACCGTTGGCGGTGCCCTGCACGTGCAGGGCTCCCGCCTCCACCCCGAGCAGCGAGTTGGCCACCGCACAGCCCCCGTCGTCGTGGAAATGCACTCCGACATCGCATGGCAGCAGCGCCACCATCTCGCGGACGGTGGGTCCCACGACCCACGGCATCGTGCCGCCGTTGGTGTCGCACAGCACGACGCATTCGGCACCGGCCTCGGCCGCGGCGAGGGAGACCTCCCGCGCGTACCCGGCGTCGTGCGCCATGCCGTCGAAGAAGTGCTCGGCGTCGAAGAACACGCGCCGTCCGTTGCCGACGAGGTAGCGCACCGAGTCGACCACCATGGTCAGGTTGGTCGCGCGGGACACCTGCAGCGCGTGCTCGACGTGGTAGCTCCACGTCTTGCCCACCAGGCAGACCACGGGCGTGGCCGCGTCCAGCAGCGCACGCAGGGTGGGATCCTCATCGACGGCGTTGCGGGCGTGGCGCGTCGCCGCGAAGGCGGCGAGGGTCGCGTGGCGCAGCCGCAGCTCCCCGTCGGCGGCGCGCCGGAAGAACTCGGTGTCCTTGGGGTTGGCGCCCGGCCAGCCGCCCTCGATGTAGTGCACGCCCAGCTCGTCCATGCGGCGGGCGACCCTGAGCTTGTCGTCCACCGTCAGGTTCACACCCTCGCGTTGGGTGCCGTCGCGCAGGGTCGTGTCGTACAGGACCGGCCGTCGGGCTGGGATGTCGCGCACCGGATCGTCCTCCGTCGCTGCGGGACGCCGGCTGGGGAGTGGCACGCGGTGACCGCCGGGCCGCTCCCGCAGCCCGGCGCCGTGCCTGCTACGGGAGCGGGGTGATGATGATCGCGATCGGCGTGCGCCGCACGACGGCGGGCGGACCGCCCCGCGTCGCGGGCGCTGGGCTCGCCGGTGGCGCCACCGCTGCTCCGCTCCGCCACACGCCCGTCGCGTGCGGCCCGCGCGCAGCGTGCCAGGTCCAGCCGACCACGTCCAGTCCCGACCGTCCAGTCCGGGCGCAGCTACGGTCCGGCGTCCCAGGCCACCAGAGAGGCCACCGTGGACGTCGTGGTGTCCGGCTCCAGTGGCCTCATCGGATCGGCCCTGTGCCAGGCTCTGGAGGCGGCCGGTCACCATCCGGTGCGGCTGGTCCGTTCCGACACCGCCGGGCCCGAAGAGGTGCGCTGGGACCCCACGTCCGAGCACGTCGAGGCCGCCGCCCTCGAGGGCATCGACGTGGTGGTCCACCTGGCCGGGGAGCCGCTGCTGGGGCGTTGGACCGCGGCGAAGAAGCGGCGCATCCGCGACAGCCGTGTCGAGGGGACGCACCTGCTCGCGGGCACGTTGGCCGGGCTGCAGCGCCCGCCGCGGGCGCTGCTGTCCGGGTCCGGCATCGGCTACTACGGGGCGGACCACGGCGACGAGCTGCTCCCCGAGGACACCCCGCCGGGCGACGACTTCCTCGCCCGGGTGTGCAAGGGCTGGGAAGCGGCGACGCAGCCGGCCGAGGAGGCCGGCATCCGCGTCGTCCGGCTGCGCACCGCGCCCGTGCTGAGCCCCGACGGGGACCTGCTGCGGTTGCAGCTGCCGTTCTTCCGGCTCGGGCTGGGTGGCAAGCTCGGCTCGGGCCAGCACTGGTTCTCGTGGATCTCGCTCGAGGACCACGTGCGTGCCCAGCTGCACCTGCTGGAGCACCCTGTCGCCGCGGGCCCGGTGAACATCACAGCCCCCACACCGGTGCGCAACGCCGAGTTCGCCCGCACGCTGGGGCGGGTGCTCGGCCGGCCGGTGTTGCTGACCGTGCCCACGCTGGCGGTCGCCACCCTGTTCGGCCGTGACTTCGCCGACGTCATGGCCACCGCCAGCCAACGGGCGATCCCCAAGCGGCTGCTGGACGAGTTCGGCTTCGCGTTCCGCCACCAGACGGTGGAGGAGGCTCTGCGGGCGGAGCTGCAGACCTGACGCGGCTGCCCGACCGTCGGGGGTGCGGCGTGGCGGGACGGCGGGCGCCCCGTATCGTCGGTGCGACACTGCCGAGGAGGCGATGTGGCTGACAAGGACGTCGACCAGAAGGCGGAGGAGCTCAAGGGTCGCGCCAAAGAGGCGGCCGGGTCGTTGAGCGGCGACCGCGAACTGCAGCGCGAAGGCCGGGCTGACCAGATCGGTGCGGACGTGAAGGCCAAGCTCGATCGGTTCGTGGAGCGGGTGAAGGACGCGCTCACCCGCTCCTAGACACACCATCTTTGCGGGTCGCAGCCGCTCACTCTTGGACGTACGCGAGCCACTCCTTGTACTTGTCGACCCGGCTGCGCACCACGTCCATGTACAGCGACTGGATCCGGGTGGTGACCGGCCCGCGCACGCCGATCACCCGCCCGTCCGCTTCGCGGACCGGGGCGACCTCCGCCGCGGTGCCGGTGAGGAACGCCTCGTCGGCCAGGTAGAGGTCGGTGCGCACCAGGTGCGTCTCGTGGACCGGGATGTCGAGGTCGGACGCCAGCGTCAGCACGGTCGCACGGGTGATGCCACCGAGCGGTCCGTCACACAGCGGTGGCGTCAGCAGCATGCCGTCGCGCACGAGGAAGATGTTCTCGCCGGTGCCTTCCGACAGGTAACCGTCCTCGGTGAGCATGATGGCTTCGTCGTACCCGGCGCGGATCGCCTCGACCTTGGCGAGCGAGCTGTTGATGTACTGGCCGTTGGCCTTGGCGGCGGGTGGGATGGTGTTCTTGCCGATGCGCCGCCAGGAGCTGGTCATGACGCGCACACCCTTCTCCAGCGCCTCGTCACCCAGGTAGGTGCCCCACTCCCAGGTCGCGATCGCCAGGCGGGGCGTCGACGGCAGGGGGTTGAGCCCCATCTCCCCGTAGCCGAGGAAGATGGACGGGCGGATGTAGCACGCGTCGTGACGGTTGCGCCGGATCGTCTCCTTGATCGCCTCGCACACCTCCGCCTCCGACCAGGGGATGTCGTCCAGAGGGGGGTAGATGCGGGCCGACTGGAACATGCGGTGGACGTGGGCCTCGAGCTGGAACACGGCCGGGCCGCGGTCGGTGGCGTAGGCGCGGATGCCTTCGAACACCCCGTATCCGTAGTGCAGCGTGGGCGTGAGGTAGTGGACGGTGGCGTGATCCCAGTCGACGAACTCGCCGTCCATCCAGATGGTGTCCGACTTCGCGATCGGCATGCTCGCTCCTTCGACGGGCCGTCCGCCCGGTCGGCACCTTACTGCGCGACCAGCTCGGCGAGCCGGTCTCCCACCTCGGAGGTCGAGCTCGTCGACGTGCGTCGCGCCGCCAACGCGAGCCAGCCGGAGACCGCGCCCTCCACCCGCTGCGCCGCCTGGTGCTCACCGAGGAAGTCCAGCAGCAGCGCCAGGCTCAGCACCGCTGCGACAGGGTCGGCTCGGCCCGTCCCGGCGATGTCGGGCGCGGAGCCGTGCACCGGCTCGAAGAGCGACGGGGCGCGCCGGGAGGGGTCGAGGTTGGCCGAGGCAGCCTTCCCCATCCCCCCCTGAACCGCCGCTCCGAGGTCGGTGAGGATGTCGCCGAACAGGTTGTCGGTCACCACCACGTCGAAGCGCTCCGGCTGTGTCACGAGGTACAGGCACATGGCGTCGACGTGGACGTAGTCGTGCTCCACATCCGGGAACTCGCCGGCGACCTCCCGGACGGTGCGCGACCAGAGGTCGCCGGCGTGCACCAGCACGTTGGTCTTGTGGCACAGGGTGAGCCGTCCCCGGCGGCGGCTGGCCAGCTCGAAGCCGTAGCGCACGAGCCGCTCCACGCCGAGGCGGGTGTTGAGCGACTCCTGGGTGGCGACCTCCGCCGGGGTGCCGGTGTACAGCGAGCCGCCGGCACCGGCGTACACCCCTTCGGTGTTCTCGCGGACGAACACGAGGTCGCAGCGGTCGGGGGCGAGGCCCGCGACGGGGGACACGACGCCGGGGTACAGCTTGACCGGTCGGAGGTTGACGTACAGGTCGAACGCGGCGCGCAGCCGCAGCAGGAGGCCGCGTTCGAGCACCCCGGTGGTGACCTCCGGCGTGCCGACCGCGCCGAGGTAGATCGCGTCGAAACCCCGCAGGCGTTCAAGCGTGGCGTCGCCCAGCACCTCGCCGCTGCGCAGATAGCGGCGCCCGCCGAGGTCGAACTCCTCCCGCTCAGTGGTGAAGCCCTCGCGGCGCTCCACGACGTCGAGCACCTTCAGACCCTCGGCGATCACCTCCGGGCCGATGCCGTCGCCGCCCAGCACGGCGACGCGGTAGGTCACGACCGGCGCCTCCCTCGCATGGCGCGGCCATGGTAGGTCGCCGCCGGTCACCGGCAGCCGCCGGTCACCGGCAGCCGTCGCGCGCCGTCACCGCCGCTCGCCCAGGACGCCGGCGACCACCTCCGCCAGCGCGGGCGAGCGCGCGACCAGCGCAGGATCGAGCCGCACCTCGCCGGTCGCAACCCACCACAACCGGGCGACGTCGTCGGCCTCCGGTGGCAGCGCCGCCAGCCACGCCAGCCGGCCGGCTGCGGTGTCCCGGTGGCCTGGGCACCAGGCGGCGACGCCGACACTGCGGGCACAGCGGCGGCCGAGGTAGTGGTGGATCCCGGGACCGCAGCTCTCGACCATGCGCGCTTCGTGGCCGCACCGGTCGCACTCCCCGGCCTCGACCGAGCGTGGCCCGACCTCGTCGCGGTCCAGCCACGGGTGGTGCGCGCGCAAGGCGCGCAGGAGCACCTGCCGGTCGAACGGCCTGCTGTGGCTGTCGTTGCCCCCCATACTCGACCGCCCTCCGTGGCGGCTCCGCCACACCCTAGCGTCCGGCGCGGGCCTGACCGTCTACACGTCCATCCCCTCCTGGCGTAGACGTGCCCGCACGTCGCCGGCGTCGGTGAACAGGTGGGCGCGCAGGCCGGCGGCGAGCGCTCCCTCGACGTTCGCCTCGCGGTCGTCGATGAAGATGACGCCGCCGGCGTCGGCGCCGATACGGTCGCAGAACCGTTCGTAGAACGCGCGCTCCGGTTTGCGCACACCCAGGTGGTGGGAAGCGACCACGTGTTCGAAGCGTCCGCGCAGCAGGCCCTGGGCGAGCTCCTCGATCCAGACCGGGTAGTTGGACGCGACCGCTCGGACGGCTCGGCCGCCGAGGTCGTCCAGAAGTGCCGGCATGCCGGACATCCACCGGTAGCCGTCACGACGGGCGGCGTGAAACGCGGCAACGTCGAAGTCGACGTGCTGGAAGGTGGTGAAGAACTCCTGCTCGGTGAGCTCGGCGCGCTCGAACCGTGACCACGACCGGGGCTCACGGTGACGCAGCGCCTCGTCCGCCGGGCGGCCGGTGGCTGCCTCGAGGGCTTCGCGGAACGGGTCGTGGACCACGGTGTCCATGAGGTCGAGAGCGACGACCTGGACCGCCACGGTCCGTCAACCGGCCCGGCGGGCCGCGTCGGACGCACCCTCTGCCGGCAGGTCGGCGTGCACGATCGGAGGCCACCGCCAGCCGTGCACCAGGCCCATCGCCGGCCCCAGGAAGCGGTCACCCAGCGCCCGGAACGTGGCCTCGTCCCCGCTCGTGAGGAACAGGCGCCGAGCCGGGTCGCCACCGGGGCGGCGGCCCGTCCCGGTGCGTCCCAGCAGCGCCCGGATCTCGAACGCGGTCTCTTCGGCGCTGGACACCAACACGACGTCGCGTCCCATGACGTCGCCGATCACGCGCGCCAGGTGCGGGTAGTGCGTGCAGCCCAGGATCAGCGTGTCCACGCCGGCGACGCGCAGCGGCGCGAGGCGTGGCGCCACGACCCCGTAGGCGTCGGTGGACCCGACGTCACCCGACTCGACCAGCTCCACGAAGCCGGGACAGGCGACCGGGACCAGCTCGACGTCGGCGCGCAGCTCGGCGAAGGCACGCTCGTAGGCGCCCGAGGCGATGGTCGCCTCGGTCCCGATCACCCCGACCTTCCCGTCGGTCACGTCCAGAGCGGCGCGGACGCCGGGTTCGACCACCCCGACGATCGGCCGCTCGTAGCGGTCGCGCAGGTGGTCGAGCGCGGCTGACGCGGCGCTGTTGCACGCCACCACCACCATCTTGACGTCGTGCGCCAGCAGCAGGTCCACGATCTCGCCGGAGAACCGGCGCAGCTGCTGGGGGCTCTTCGACCCGTACGGGAACCGTCCGGTGTCGCCGAAGTAGACCAGGTGCTCGTCCGGCAGGAGGTCAGCCAAGGCGCGGACGATCGTGAGCCCCCCGAGGCCGCTGTCGAAGACCCCGATCGGACGGTCGTCCACCTGCCCTCCACCCCACGCGCTGCGACGGGCGAGCGTACTGGCGGTCCTTCGGCCGCCGCGACGCCCTCCGGCGAACCCTCAGACGGTCACGGCCACGCAGCGGACGCGGGCGAGGCCGGCCGCCGCAGGCTGCCAGCGCACGCCGCCGTCCTCCGAGACGAACACGTCGCCGGTGGCGGTGCCGAACGCCACCGTGGCGTGCGTGGCCGCCAGGCAGTGCGTGTCGATGTTGCCGCTGAACCACCCCGGTCCCGCGTCGCACCGCACGAACGGCTCGTCGCCGGCGAGCGGACGGCGGTACAGCGCGCCCCGCCCTCCGCCCGGGCCGGTCGACGCGCTGAGCAGCACGGTCCCGTCGGCGGTCGCCACCGCGCGCGCGTAGGAGGCGTGCAGACCGTGCGTGTGCGTGGTCCAGGTCGCACCGCGGTCGCGGCTGACGGCCAGACCCTCCACCCCCGTCGCCGCCAGCACCTCGCCGTCGCTCACCTCGACCTGGTGGACGTCGGTGTGCAGGTCGATCGTCGGCTGCCAGGTCGCGCCACCGTCGTGGGAGCGCAGGATGCCTCCGACGTGCACGTTGACGTACCAGGCACCGTCGGCCGACGCCAGCGAGCGGGTGTCGGGCGGTCCCCCCCACGGCGTGTGCCACCGCTCCCGGGTCGGGGCCTGCTCGAACCCCACCACCGGTGCCAGACCCCCGTCCTCCAGACGGTGCAGACCCGCCCCGGCCGTGCCCACCAGCACCTGTCCGCCGGCTGCCAGGACGCACCGCACCGGCTGGTCGGCGAGACCCGCGACCTCCTCCCAGCCCTGCCCCGGCTCCCCGTGCCACAGCGTCCCGTCCACCACCGCCCACCAGCCGTGGGGACCCGGTGCGAGGCCGCTGACCTCCCGGCCGTCGAGCTCGTGGCCGCTGCCGACGACCGTCAGGCCCTCGGTGGTTCCCACCACCACCTGGGCCGGGGCGACGCGCGGGGCGCTCGCCGGACCGGCGCTAGCCGACACCGACACGACCGTGACCGCGTGGGCGGCGTCGGCGCTGCAGGCCGATCGCGCGGTGTCGGATCCGGCGGGAGCGGCCCAACTGCTGGCGGCACGTCGCGCACAGCAGCAGTGCGTACTCCGTACCTTCGGTGAGGCCGCGGTCGCGCACCCGTACCAGCGACGCGCGGGTGAGCGGTGTCGCCGTCGCGCAGACGGGACACGTCCACGTCCCCGCACCGGTCCCCGCGGGATGGCGGTACGCCGCCTCGTCGACCACGATCAGGTGAGAGAGATCCAGCTCGGATGCCATCGGCGTCCCCTCCACGTCGCCGCGGATGCAAGCCCACCACGGCGTGGCGGGGACAGGGCCTGATGACCCCGACCGACGGGACCTCCGTCCCTGTCCATGCACAGCTACGCGGTGGTCGGCAGCCAGCCGGGGCGGCGGGCCTCGTAGGCGCTGATCGCGTCCTGGTGCTGCAGGGTCAGGTCGATGTCGTCCAGACCGTGCAGCAGCCGGTGCTTCACGTGGGGCTGGACCTGGAAGGAGGCCTCGAGACCGTCGGTGGTGAGGGTCTGCGACGGCAGATCGATCGTGACCTCGGTCGAGGGATCCTCGGTCACCAGGTCGAACAGACGGCGCAGGTCGTCGGCGGGGAGCTCCACCGTCAGCACGCCGACCTTGGTGCAGTTCGTGCGGAAGATGTCGGCGAAGCTGGGTGCCACGACCGCCGCGAAGCCGGCGTCCTCGATCGCCCACACCGCGTGCTCCCGCGACGAGCCGCAGCCGAAGTTCGGACCCGTCAACAGGATCGACGCGTCCCGGTGCTCGGAGCCGTTCATGGGGAAGTCCGCGACCGGCGCGCCGTCGGCGTCGTAGCGCCAGTTGTAGAACGCGAACGGGCCGAACCCGGTCCGTTCGGTGCGCTTGAGGAACTGCTTGGGGATGATCTGGTCGGTGTCCACGTCCGCCCGGTCCAGCGGGCAGACCGTCCCGACGACCCGCTCGACCCGCTTCACGCGAGCACCTCGCGCACGTCCACGAAGCGCCCCGCGACCGCGGCTGCGGCCGCCATCTGCGGTGACACCAGGTGCGTGCGCCCGCCGGCCCCCTGGCGACCCTCGAAGTTTCGGTTGGAGGTGGAGGCGCACCGCTCCCCCGCTCCCAGGACGTCGGGGTTCATGCCCAGGCACATCGAGCAGCCGGGCTCGCGCCACTCGAACCCGGCGTCGGCGAAGATGCGGTCGAGTCCCTCCGCCTCCGCGGCTTCCTTCACCAGGCCGGAGCCGGGCACGACCATGCCCCTCACCCCGTCGGCCACCGTGCGGCCGGCGACGATGCCCGCTGCGGCGCGCAGGTCGGCCAGGCGCGCGTTGGTGCAGGAACCGATGAACACCCGGTCGACGCGCACGTCGGTGATGGCCTCGCCACCCTCCAGGCCCATGTAGGCCAGGGCACGCCGCCACTGCTGAGCGGTCGCCTCGTCGGGAGCCTCCTCGGGCCGCGGTACCCGTCCGCTGACGGGCACCGATTGCGCCGGGGTGGTCCCCCAGGTCACGAACGGCTCGAGCCGGGCGGCGTCGATCGTGACCGTCCGGTCGAAGGTGGCGACGTCGTCGCTCGTCAGCGTGCGCCAGTGCTCGACGGCGGCGTCCCATGCCGCGCCCGCCGGCGCGTGCGGCCGGTCCTTGAGCCACGCGAACGTGGTCTCGTCGGGTGCGACCAGCCCGGCGCGGGCACCCCCTTCGATCGACATGTTGCACACGGTCATCCGCTCCTCCATCGTCAGGTCGCGGACGACCTCACCGCGGAACTCGATGACGTGGCCGATGCCGCCGTCCACGCCGATGCGGTTGATGATGCCGAGGATCACGTCCTTGGCGGTTACCCCGTCGGGGCGGTGGCCCACCACCTCGACCGCCATCGTGTCCGGCCGGGTCTGCGGCAGCGTCTGGGTCGCGAGGACGTGCTCCACCTCGCTAGTGCCGATCCCGAACGCCAGCGCCCCGAACGCGCCGTGCGTGGCGGTGTGCGAGTCGCCGCACACGATGACCATGCCCGGCTGGGTCACTCCCAGTTCCGGACCGATGACGTGCACGATCCCCTGGTTGCGAGATCCCATCGGGAACAGGGGGATGCCGAACCGGGCACAGTTGTGCGCCAGCGCGTCCATCTGCGCCCGCGACATGTCGTCGGCGACCGGCAGCCTGCCGCGCACCACCTGCGGGTCGGTTGGCACGTTGTGGTCCATCGTCGCCAGGGTCAGGTCGGGGCGGCGCACGCTGCGGCCCGCGGCCCGCAGGCGGTCGAACGCCTGGGGGCTCGTCACCTCGTGGACGAGGTGCAGGTCCACGTAGAGAAGATCGGGTTCCTGGTCGCCGCGGCGGACGACGTGGTCATCCCAGATCTTCTCGACCAGCGTGCGCGGTGCGCTCACGCGCCCTCCTCCCCGGGTGGGCCCGGTCAGCGGTTCCAGCGGTCGGTGGCACCGGCGCGGGTACCCACGGCCGCGAACGACACGTCCTCGGGCCTCTCCAGCTCGAAGTGGATCTCGTCCGCGCCGGTGCGCTCGGCGATGGCGGTGGCCACCGCGGCGACCAGCTCCGCCTCCTCCGCCGGTGTCTGGTCCGGTGGAACGGTCAACTTGATCTTGGTCACGGCTGCTGCTCCGGTGCGTCGCGGTCGGGGCCTTGACTCGTCACGGCCGGAATTCCTCGCCCCGCTGGGTGAGCCGCTGCGAGCGGTTGAGGGCGTCCAGGTAGGCCCGCGCGCTCGCTTCGACGATGTCGGTGGACACGCCGCGCCCGGTGAAGCGCGTGCCGTCCTCGACCTCGATCTGGACGGTCACGTCGCCGAGGGCGTCCACACCCTCTGTGACGGCCGCCACGTGGAACGAGACCAGCCGGATCCCGTCCCGGCCGACCGCGCGGCGGATCGCGCCGCAGGCCGCGTCGACCATCCCGTCGCCGGTGGCGGTCGCGGTCCGTGTCTCGGCGGTGGAGGCCACCCGCACACGGACCGTGGCGGTCGGCTGGGCGTCGGTGCCCCCCGCGACCGTCATGGCGACGAGCTCGTACTCGTCCTCCGCCGCGACGTGCATCTCGGCCGCGACGATGGCTTCGATGTCCTTCTCGCCGACCTGCTTCTTGCGGTCCGCGAGGTCCTTGAAACGGGCGAAGGCACGAGCGATCTCCTCCTCGCTGAGCTCGAAGCCCAGGTCGGCCACGGCCTTGCGGAACGCGTGTCGCCCGCTGTGCTTGCCGAGGACGATCTGCGACCCGTCGGCCCCCACGTCCTCCGTCCGCATGATCTCGTACGTGAGTCGGTCGGCCAGCACGCCGTGCTGGTGGATGCCCGACTCGTGCGCGAACGCGTTGGCGCCCACGACCGCCTTGTTGCGCTGGACCTGGTAGCCGGTGAGCGCCGACACCAGCCGCGACGTGCGTGTGATCTCGGGCGTGTGCACCGTGGTCGTGACCCCGAGCAGGTCGGCGCGGGTCCGCAGCGCCATCACGATCTCTTCCAGCGAGCAGTTGCCAGCACGTTCGCCGATGCCGTTGACGGCCACCTCGACCTGGCGGGCGCCGTTGCGCACCGCCTCGATCGAGTTGGCGACGGCCAGACCGAGGTCGTTGTGGCAGTGCACCGACACGACCACGCCGCGTTCGCGCAGCGTCGGGACGCGACGGTGCAGCTCGGCGATCCAGGCGCCGAAGTCGTGAGGCAGGGCGTAGCCCACGGTGTCGGGGATGTTCACCGTGGTGGCGCCGGCCTCGGCGGCGGCGGCGACCAGCTCGACCAGGAAGCCGAAGTCGGTCCGGGTGGCGTCCTGCGGGCTGAACTCGACGTCGTCGGTGAAGGTGCCGGCCAGCTGGACCGCTCGGACGGCCTGGTCGAGCACCTGTGGCTCGCTGGCCTTCAGCATGACGGTGCGGTGGATCTCCGACGAGGAGATGAACACGTGCAGGCGGCTGCGCTTGGCCGGGGCCAGCGCTTTGGCGGCCGTCTCGATGTCGCCGTGCACGCACCGCGCCAGCGCGGCAATCACCGGCGCGGGGCGCCCTTCGCCGTCTCCCGCGCCGGCCCCGACCTCCTCGGCCACGGCCTTCACCGCCGAGAAGTCCCCCCGCGAGGCGGCCGGGAAGCCGGCCTCGACGACGTCGACCCGGAGGCGGGCCAGCTGCGTGGCGATCTCGACCTTCTCGCGCGCGTCCAGCGAGATGCCCGGGGCCTGCTCCCCGTCGCGGAGGGTCGTGTCGAAGATCACCACGTCGTCGGGCAGCACTCCGGCCGCGGCGACGTCCACGGGCCTTCCCATGATGTGCTCCTCATCCTGATCGTCGGTGTGCCCCTACCTCACTCGCCGCGGTCGCCCCGGGGTGGGGTGGGCGCCGCGGCGTCAAAGGATGAGCAGGCCGAGGATGAGGGGAGCGACGAGGCCGGGGACGACCGACCGGCGGGCATGCCCGGCGGCGGTGGCGGTCGTGTCGTGGTCGGCCATCGACTTCCCTTGTACCGGTTCGTCCGCGGCGCGCCAACCCACGAGCGGGCAGCGACCGTCCGTGCCGGTGCGAGGCGTGCGGCAACCCGAGCGTCACTGTGCGCTGACCGCACGCTGTGGCCGGCGCACCCACGGATGTGCGTGGTTGCACCGGCATCCGGGCGGAACCACGCACGATCGTTGTTAGGACCCGACCAGGTCCCGGCCGCGCACCTCAGGTGACCGTCCCTGGCGTCGTGGCGGCAGGCCGCTCTTCCGTCTGGCCAGGTCGGGTCGGGCAGCCGCTGAGGTCGCTGCGACGGACTGCACGTCACCCAGTGCCAGCCCCGGGCGCTCGTCAGGTCGCAGCGCCGCCACCCGTCAACAGCGCCACCGGCAGGTGCTGCAGGGCGTCGGCGAGGCGCAACCGGCCGTCGTCGGCCCGCAGCGATCGCCCCGTCAGGGCGTCGCGGCAGTGGGTGTGCGGCAGCGGCACCGTGGTGTCGGCCCAGACGTCCCCCAACGGCCAGTCGCCGGGGACGAGCGTGACCGTGAGCCGGGGGACCACCGCGACCGCCCAGCGGTCGCCGTGCCGCCGGGCGAAGGCCACCACGTGCTGCGCGCGCGCCCCGTCGGCCGCCAGCGGCTCGTAGCTGCCAGCGAGGAACAGCTCGGCGTCGGCGTTGCGGGCGGTCAGGCTCCGGCACAGCGTGAGCAGCTTGACGCGCCCGTCACGCCAGCCTGCGCGCGCCCGGTCCGCCACCGCGACCAGGTCGCCATCGGCACGGATCTGGTGAAGGAGCCGGCGGCGCAGCGCGTAGTCGACCGGCCGGCGGTTGTCGGGATCGACCAGACTCCAGTCCCACAGCTCGGTCCCCTGGTAGGTGTCGGGCACGCCCGGTGCCGCGACCCGCAGCACCACCTGGGCCAGCGCGTTGACCGCTCCGCCGAGCGCCACCCGATCGACCATCGCGCGCAGCTCCTCCACGAACCCTCGGTCGTCCAGCACACCGTCGACGAACCGCAGCAGCGCCGCCTCGTAGGCCCGGTCCTGGTCCAGCCAGGAGGTGTTGACCTTCGCCTCGCGCGCCGCCTTCTCCATGAAGCCCTTCGCGCGGTCGCGGACGGAGCGCTCCTTGGCGGCGGCGAGCGGCCACATCCCCACCAGCGTCTGGTACAGCAGCCACTCCTCGTTGCGGTCGGGTGCGGTGCGCTGACCCACACGTGACCGGTGGGGTTCGTTGCGCTCACGCCACCTCGCGACCGCGGTCGCCCACGCGTCCGCCACCTCGCTCAGCGCCTGCAGGCGGGCGCGCACGTCCTCGCTGCGCTTGGTGTCGTGGGTCGATGTGGCGTTGAGCGTGTGCGGCCAGGCGGCGGCACGGCGTGCGGTGCGTTGGTGGAGGCCGGGAGCGCCGTGGGGTGCCACGATGCCGTGCACGTCCACGCCGACCTCGTTCAGCGACGTGAGGCGGTTCTCGATGTAGAAGGTGGTGTCCTCGAAGCCCTTCGCCATCGCAGGACCGGTCAGCTGCTGCCAGCGCAGCACCAGGTCCAGCCACGCGTCCCGCGCCGCCTCTCCCAGCCCCACCGGCAGGTCGAGCATCAGCACCCGTTCCAGCAGGACGGTCGCACGCCCGTCGACCTCCGGGTGGCGCGTCCGCGCGTCGGCGAAGGCGCGTTGGAGGGCGGCGCGGTCGTCGGGGCGCAGGTGCTCGTCACGGACGTAGGTGCGGTAGACAGGGAAGCTGGCGGTGACGGCCGTGACCGCCCCGCGCAGGGCCTCCTCGCCGATCTCGGGCACGTCGGGGACCAGCTCCGCCAGCCGACGTAGACGACGCACCAGGCCGTCGACCTCACCGGGGAAGAGATCGGTCAGCGCATCGATCTTGCGGCGGTGCAGCGTGTCAGCGACCGCGACCGGCCGGCCGGTGAAGGCCGTGTACGCCGCACCCAGCCGCTGCAGACCGTCGTGGTCGACCCACAGGGCGTTGGCGGCGGTCAGGAAGTCGTAGCCGGTGGTGCCCGCCACCGGCCACTCCGGCGGCAGCGGCTCGTCGCCTTCCAGGATCTTCTCCACCACCACGTAGAAGCTGTCCGCGCCGGCGGCCCGGCTCGCCTCCTGCTGCAACCGCTGGAGGTAGCCGTGCGGTTCGCGCAACCCGTCGACGTGGTCCACGCGGAGGCCGGTGACCGTTCCGTCCGCGACCAGCCTCAGCAGCAGGTCGTGGCGGGCCGCGAAGACGGCGGCGTCCTCGACGCGCAGCCCGACGAGGTCGGTGATGTCGAAGAAGCGGCGGTAGTTGAGCTCCCGGCGACCGGAGCGCCAGTGGGCCAGCCGGTAGGCCTGCGCGTCGAGCAGCTCCCGCAGGGACGGGCCGGCCACGCCCCGCAGCGCCTCGTCCACCGCCGCCCTCGCGGTCGGGCCGCCGTACACAGCCCACAACCGCGCGGCGAGCTGCTCGGCGAGCGCGTGCCGCTGCTCGCGCCGTTGCGGGATGTCCCGCGGCGGGATGCGCTCCGCCAGCTGGACCGCGCGCGTCAGCTCGAGGACGGCCGTGTCGTGGTCTCCCCGCGCCGCGCGCAGGACGGCCAGACATCCTGCGAGCAGCTCGCCGACGCTCCCGGGGTCGAGCGGCAGGCGCGTGTCGTGGTAGCGCAGGTGGGGCCCCCGCTCGTCGAGGGCGGCCACCACCTCGCCGGCATCCAGCACCTCGTCCAGCTCACGCCCGAGGATCGGAAGGAGGACCCGGCCGTCGCCGCCGTCCCAGTCGATGTCGAACCACGTGGCGTGCGGGGACGCTCGGCCGTGCTGCAGGACGTGGGCCCACCACGGGTTGTCCGGGCTGGCGGCGAGGTGGTTGGGCACGATGTCGAGCAGCAGCCCTGCACCGTGTCGGTCCAGCGTGGTCGCCAGCTGCGCGAAGCCTGCGGGCCCGCCCAGCTCGGGGTTCAGCCTGGTCGGGTCCGTCACGTGGTAGCCGTGGGCGGAGCCCCGCGGGGCGGCCAGGATCGGTGACAGGTACACGTCGCTCACGCCGAGCGCGGCGAGGTAGTCGACCACCGCGGCGGCTTCGGCGAACGTGCACTGCGGACCGAGCTGGAGCCGGTACGTCGAGCGCGGCACCCGCATGGCGTCCCCCTGTGGCTTGGCCGGTCAGAGCGGCCGGGCGTCGACCGACACCCCCAGGGCATCACCCAGCTCCTGGAAGTGGCCCACCCAGGCGCGGGCGCGCGGGTCGCCGCGGGCGGCACGCCTCTGGAGGTTCGGGTCGTGGCGTCGCAGCGTGTCGTAGAACAGGTTCTGGGACCGCCACAGGTCCACCTCGAACGGCAGCGACCGCGCGAGCCTCACCAGCGTGACCGCTCGCCGGAAGAACTCGAGCCGCTCCGGGTCGGACCGTTCGAGCAGCGGCAACTCCCGCGCCAGCTGACCGGTGACCCGCTCGATGGTGGCGTTCAGAGCGTGCGCGAGACCCACCGCGTCGAGGTCCACGCTCCAGGCGCGGGCGTCGTCGAGCAGCGACTGCACGTGCTGCGCGTCGAGGTGCTCGTCGGCGAACGCACGTCGCAGGTCGTCGTTGACGACCACATCGGCGGCCCGCTGGAAGGTGCGGGGCAGAGGCACGCCGAGCTCGGTCAGGTACCGCATCAGCGGGGCGCGGCTGCGGAAGATGCTGCGGTACGCGGCGCGAGCGTCCTGGATGGAGGAATCGAGGATCGTGCGCAGGATGCGGCGCTGCTCGTCGCGGAACAGCGTCGACAGCGAGTACCGGCGGGTGCCGAAGTGACGGTCGAGCCGGCGGATGGTGGCCGGGAAGTCGGCCATCGCGAAGGCGGCGCGCAGGTCGGCGAACATCGCCGCGTACGCCTCGTCGTCCCCGGCGTCGCGCACACCCCCGTCGAGGTTGTGGTCGCCCAGGTGCAGCACGACGTACTCGACCCGCGCCCGCTCATCGGTGATGGTCGACCTGACCTGAGCCCGGCCGGTCGCGAGTCGCGCGTCGCCGGCCGTCATGGTCGCGTGCGCGTCCAGGGTGACGGTGTGGGCCCGGGTCGCGGTCGGCACCTCGTGCGGGTCGAACAGCGCGCTGAACGCGTGGTCGGCGACGACCTTGTGCACGTCGACCATGGCGGGGCGCACGTGCCGCTCGTAGACGCGGCGACCGTCGCCCTCGTCGGGGTCGTTGCTGCGCGCGTCCGCCAGGTGCTCCAGGAACCGCCGCTCCAGCCCGTCACCGAAGAGGTCGCCGGCGAGTTGCACGGCACGGCCTGCGTAGCGCAGCACCTGGACGGTCTCGATGCGTGCCAGGTCGTCGAAGAACCACCCGCAGCTGGTGTACATCAGCATGGCGTGACGCTGCAGCTCGAGCAGCTTCCACACCGCGCTGCGTTCGTCCGCGGCCAGGTCCCGGCGGGCGTGCTCGCGGAGGAACGCCTCTCGGGCGGAACGGTCGAGCAGCACGTCGATGTAGGCGTCGCGCGCCGCCCACGGGTCGTGCAGGTATCGACGGGCGAGGTCCACGTAGCGTGGGGCGAGCTCGTCGCGCAGCCAGTCCAGCGCCGCGCGCAGGGGCTGGCGCCAGGCCTGGTCCCATCCGGGGTGGCCGCCGTCGGCGCAGCCGCAGTCCGCGCGCCACCGCTCGACACCGTGACCGCAGCTCCAGGAGGTGTGCTCGTTCACCTCGACGTCGTGGCGGGGCGGGAAGCGCTCGAGGAACTCGGCGTAGTTGGTGAGCTCCACCCCGTCGGACGCCTCCAGCTCGTGCAGCGCGTACGCCAGCGCCATGTCGCCGTGGCGGTGGTGGTGGCCGTAGCTCTCGCCGTCGGTGGCGATGTGGACCAGCTGGTGGCCCGAGGCGGCCGGGGGGAACGCGGCCAGCAGCCGGCCCGCGAAACGTGCGCCGTCGGCGAGCAGCCCCTCGAACGCGACCGCGCGGGAGATGGGCCCGTCGTAGAGGAACAGCGCGAGGCTGGCCCCCGAGGGCAGAGCCAGACGGTAGGGCCGGGAGGTGTCGACCTCGGCCGCGGTGACCTCCGCCCACTGCTCCGTCCCGGACGCGCGCACGCGCCGGGCCTGGTGGGGGGCGAGGATCGTGAACCGGATGCCGTGTTCGGCGAGGAGCTCGAGGGTGTGCAGGTCGACGGCGGTCTCCGGCAACCACATCCCCTGCGGCGGCCGCCCGAACCGGTGCACGAAATCGCGGATGCCCCACACCACCTGGGTGCGCCGGTCGCGGGCGTTGGCCAGCGGCATGATCAGGTGGCTGTGAGCCTGGGCGATCGCCGAGCCATGACCCGAGAACCGCTCCTGGCTGTCACGGTCGGCCTGCAGCACCGCGGCGTACACCTCCCGGGCGTGCGCCGCCATCCACGCCAGCAGGGTGGGGCCGAGGTCGAAGCTGATCCGGGCGTAGTTGTTCACCACGTGCACGATGCGCCCGGCGCCGTCGAGGATCCGCGACGCCGCGTTCTGGCGGTAGCACTCGGCGGTGACCCGCTCGTTCCAGTCGTGGTAGGGGTGGGCCGAGTCCTGCACCTCCACCGTCTCGAGCCAGGGGTTCTCCCGCGGAGGCTGGTAGAAGTGCCCGTGGATGCAGACGTAGCGCGGCACCGGAGCTCCTGCGGGCTGTAGCGGCGGACCGCCGCGGGGCAGGGTACAGGGGGGGTCAGGGTCCGTCGTCGCGGACGTACACGGCGGCGGCGTGGGAGGCCAACGCGAAGCTCGTGTCGCGCAGCAGAGCCTCCGGCGCCCCGACGTCCTCGCGGGTGGTCAGCAGCAGCCGCCAGCGGCCCGCCAGGGTCGGCGCCACGGTGCGGGTGGTGACGTCGAAGTTGGCGGTGACCAGCGCGTCGCTGCCGTCCTCGGTCCACCGTCGCCACGTCACCACGCGCCGGTCGGGGTCGGCGGTCACCTCGATGCGGTCGCGGTCCAGCGACGCGAACGCCGGGACCTGCCGGCGCAGGCGCAGCAGGCGCCGGTGGAGGTCGAGCAGGGTCGCGTGCGGCTCCTGGTGGTTGAGCGCGTGGTCCAGCTTCGAACGCTGGAACGTCTCCTCGGCCTGCGGGTCGGGCGGCTCACCGGCCCAGCGGAAGGCCGCGAACTCCTCGGCTCGGCCACGTCGCACAGCGTCCACGAGGTCGGGGTCGCTGTGGCTGACGAAGTACTGGAAGGGTGCCGTCTCGCCGTACTCCTCCCCCATGAACAGCAGCGGCACGTACGGCGACAGCAGCACGCACATCGCTGCCAGGCCCAGTGCCTCGAACGGGACCAGGGAGGACAAGCGCTCACCGTCCCTGCGGTTGCCCACCTGATCGTGGTTCTGGGCGCAGACGACGAAGCGCTCACCGGGCACGCCCATGGGGCGCTGACCGTGGCGACGACCGCGGTGATGCGAGCGCTGCCAGGTGTAGACGTAGCCCTCGACGAGGGCGGTCGCGAGGTCGGTGGCGGAGCCGAAGTCGGCGTAGTAACCGTCGGACTCGCCGGTGAGCAGGGCGTGCAGCGCGTGGTGGAAGTCGTCGCTCCACTGGGCGTCGAGCCCGTACCCACCGATCGCGGGCGGTCGGATCAGGCGCGGGTCGTTGAGGTCACTCTCGGCGATGACGTGGACCCGGCGGTTGCGGCGCTCGGCGAGGTCGTGCACCGCCCGGCCGACCTCGTCGAGCACGTGCAGCGCTGACTGGTCGAAGATGGCGTGCACCGCGTCGAGCCGCAAGCCGTCGACGTGACAGTCGTCCACCCAGTACAGGGCGTTCTCGATGACGTAGCGGCGGACCTGCTCGCTCCACGCGTCGTCGAAGTTGATCGCCGGTCCCCACGGGGTGCGGTACCGCTCTGTGAGGTAGTGGCCGAACTCCGGCTGGTACGCGCCCTCAGGTCCGAAGTGGTTGTAGACGACGTCGAGGATCACGGCGAGCCCGCGCGCGTGGCAGCTGTCCACCAGGCGGCGGAACCCGTCCGGCCCCCCGTAGGTGGACTGGGCAGCGAACGGCTGCACGCCGTCGTAGCCCCAGTTGCGTCCGCCGGGGAACTCGGCGATCGGCATGATCTCGATCGCGGTGACACCCAGGGCGGCCAGGTCGTCGAGGCGTTCGACGGCGCTGTCGAAGGTGCCACCCGGCGTGAACGTTCCGACGTGCAGCTCGTAGATCACGTGGTCGCGCAGGGGGATGCCGTGCCAGTGCTGATCGCTCCATGCGAACGTCGGATCGATCACCTCCGAGGGGCCGTGGACGCCCTCCGGCTGCGAACGCGAGGCAGGGTCGGGGCGCTGCAGCTCCCCGTCGAGCCGGTAGCGGTAGCGGGCGCCGGGGCGCACGCCCCGAGCGGTCAACGCGAAGTAGCCGAGCTCGCGTGGCGCTAGGTCGAGCGCGCGGCCGTCGTCGAGCAGCACCTCCACCTGCTCGGCCTTCGAGGCCCACACGAGGAACGAGGTGCACCCGTCGCCGAGGTACCAACTGCCCAACCGCATGCGTCCCCCGTCACCGCGGCTACGGGACGCGCGAGTCCGTCCAGCCGCCACCGCCCTCGGACCTGAGCACGACCACCGCGAGGGGCGGGATGATGATATTGACCGAGTACGGTCGCCCGTGGATGCCGACCGGCACCGTCTCCACGCCGCCGAAGTTGCCGACGCCGCCGCCGCCGTACTCGGTGGCGTCGCTGTTCAGGATCTCCCGCCAGAACCCGCTGACCGGGACACCCACCAGGTAGTTGTGGCGCGGCACGGGGGTGAAGTTGCACACGACCAGCGCGACCTCATCGGGTTCGCGGCCGCGGCGGAGGAACGTGATGACGCTCTGCTGCCAGTCGGAGGCATCCACCCACTCCCAGCCGGCGGGCTCACAGTCAAGCTGGTGCAGGGCCGGCTCCCTGCGGTAGGCGTGGGAGAGGTCGCGGACCCAGCGTTGCACGCCGGCGTGCAGGTGGTGTTCGAGCAGGTGCCAGTCGAGGCTGCTCTCGTGGTTCCACTCGCGACCCTGGGCGATCTCGCCGCCCATGAACAGCAGCTTCTTGCCCGGGGTGGTGTACATGTAACCGAACAGCGCCCGGAGGTTGGCGAACTTCTGCCACTCGTCGCCCGGCATCTTGGCGATCAGCGAGCCCTTGCCGTGCACGACCTCGTCGTGGCTGAGGGGCAGGCAGTAGTTCTCGGTGAACGCGTAGAGGCCGCGGAAGGTCAGCCGGTTGTGGTGCCACGGCCGGTGCACGGGGTCCTGGCGCATGTACTCCAGCGTGTCGTGCATCCAGCCCATGTCCCACTTCATGCCGAACCCGAGGCCTCCGACGTAGGTGGGGCGCGACACCATCGGCCAGGCGGTGGACTCCTCGGCGATGGTCTGCACGTCGGGATGCGCGGTGTACACGTCAGCGTTGAAGCGGCGCAGGAACTGGATCGCCTCGATGTTCTCGTTGCCGCCGTACTCGTTGGGGATCCACTCGCCCTCACGCCGCGAGTAGTCGAGGTACAGCATCGACGCCACGGCGTCCACCCGCAGCCCGTCGGCGTGGTACTCGTCGAGCCAGAACAGCGCGCTCGACAGCAGGAAGCTGCGCACCTCGTTGCGGCCGTAGTTGAAGATGAAGCTGTTCCAGTCCGGGTGGATGCCCTGGCGCGGGTCGGCGTGCTCGAACAGGTGGGTGCCGTCGAAGAAGCCCGGCCCGTGCTCGTCGGTCGGGAAGTGCGACGGCACCCAGTCGAGGATCACGCCGATGCCAGCTGCGTGCAGCGAGTCGATCAGGAACTTGAAGTCCTGCGGCGTGCCGTAGCGGCTGGTCGGCGCGAAGTAGCCGGTGGTCTGGTAGCCCCAGGACCCGCCGAACGGGTGCTCCATGACCGGCAGCAGTTCCACGTGGGTGAACCCCATGTCGCTGCAGTAGTCGGCCAGCGGCTGCGCGAGCTCGCGGTAGCTCAGCGCTCGGCCCCCCTCCTCGGGCTGGCGGCGCCACGATCCCACGTGCATCTCGTAGATGTTCATCGGAGCGTCGAGGCGGTTGCGTTCGCCCCGGGTCCGCATCCACTCGGCGTCCTGCCATTCGTAGGCGATGTCCCACACCTTCGACCCTGTCTTCGGCGGGGTCTCGGCATGCAGCGCGAACGGGTCGGCCTTGTCGACCTGGTACCCGCTGGGGTTGGCGATGTGGTACTTGTAGGCGTGCGCCTGATGCACCCCGGCGACGAAGCCCTCCCAGATGCCCGAGTTGCCGCGCGGCCGCAGCGCGCTGGCGCTCCTGTCCCACCCGTTGAAGTCTCCGATCACCGACACGTAGTCGGCGCCGGGGGCCCACACGGCGAAGCACGCGCCCTCCTGGCCCTCGAAGCGGGTGAGGTGTGCGCCGAGCTTGTCGTACAGACGGGAGTGCGACCCCTCGTTGAACAGGTACAGATCGTCGTCGGTCAGGCGCGACCACGGGGACGCCACCCCCGGCGGGGAGGTGTCTGCGTCGACCGTTGCCTGGCCGGACGCGCCGGCGACGGACGCGCCGGTCCGGCCGGCGGCAGCCCGCGTGGTCCGCGGCGCACGCGGCGTCCTGGCCGTGCCCTCATCGCTTGTCATGTGCGGTCCCTTCCCGAGGTTCGCCCGCGCTACCCGGCGATCGCGCGACCCTGCTGCGCCCCACGTGCGGCCCCGACCCGTCGCAGCACGTCACGCACGGCGGGCAGCTGCTCCAACTCCTCCAGGGTGAACCGGGCACGCCGCCGCCAGTTGGGGCGCTCGTCGCCGGTTCCGGGCACGTTCTGCGGCTCGACCTCCTGCCACAGGTCCTCGAGGTTGACCAGGACGATGGCCGCGTCCCCTGCGGCGAGCCACTCGAGCAGCGCGACGAGTACCGCCTCGGGGTCCTGCAGGCGGTCGGGGTCGAGGTGCCCTCGCTCGGCGAGCAGCGACGCGAGCGTCCTACGGATCCTGCCGCGCAGGTCGCGCTGCTGCTGCGCCGTGCCCTCGTCCGCCAGACCGAGGTGGAGGCCGTCCTGCGCGTCGACCGCGTCCCACCAGCGCGCGAACGGGGGCATGTCGTGGGTGTTGACGCTGGCCAGCACGTCGGACGGCGCCGGTGGCAGCGGGTCGTCGGCGTCCAGCTCGAGCTCGTACTGCACGACGTACATCCGGGCGATGCCGTGGCGCTGCAGGGCGTCCTCCACCTCCTGTGGAACCGTGCCCAGGTCCTCGCCCACCATGCGGGTGCTGTGGCGGTGGCTCTCCAGGCTGAGGATGGCGTACAGCTCCTCGGCCGGGTACCGCACGTACACGCCGCGGCTGGGTTCGATGCCGTGCGGGATCCAGAACAGCCGGTGCAGACCCATCACGTGGTCGATCCGCAGGACGTCCGCGAGCTCCATGTGGTGGCGCAGCACGTCGATCAGATGTCGGTAGCCCGATGCCCGCAGGCGCTGCGGGTGCAGCGGCGGCAGACGCCAGTTCTGCCCCGCGGTGAAGAGGCTGTCGGGCGGAGCGCCGGTGTCGGCGTCAAGGACGAACAGCTCGCGGTAGCGCCACACGTCGAAGCCGTCGGTGATCGCGCCGACCGGCAGGTCGAGGTACGGGTGCTGGCCGCCCCTCCGCAGCTCGCCCGCCAGCCGCGACACCTGCTCGCGCGCGAGCAGCTGTGCGTACAGGTGCATGCGGGCCACGCCGAGGTCCACGGTGTCCAGCGTCAGGCGCCGCTGGAGCGCGTCGGTCGGCCATTCCCACCAACGCGAGCCGTAGCGGGCCACAGCGCCGCGGAAGAGGGCGTACTGCTCGACCTCGGGGCGCTGGGTGATGAACCACTCCAGGTCGCCGCGCCGGTCGCCCGGCTCCGCGAAGAACGTCTCGGACAGCGCACGCAGCACGCGGCCCTTCACCGCCGCCACATCGCGGTAGTCGACGTAGCGTGCGCCCCGCGGCGTGGTGGCCGTGAGCAACCCCGGGTGGCGCGTCGCCTCCGGCGCAGCGGCGAGGTCGAGGTGCAACTCGTTCCAGAACAGGCGCGAGACCGGGCTGTAGGGACTGGGGTCGAGGCGTTCCCCCACTGCCCCGAGGTAGACCGGCAGCAACGGGAGGGTGCCGACCACGCTGGCACCGTGGGCCGCCACGACCCTGGCCAGCGACCGCAGGTCGGTGAGGTCGCCGACCCCCCAGTCGCGTCCGGTGCGCAGCGCGTGGAGCGGAAGGAAGACGCCCCACTGACGCCGCGGGCGGTCGCCACCGTCGAACGCGCGGGGCGGCGCAACGATCAGCAGGGTCTCGGCGGTCGCGCCGCCGACCTGCGTCGTCAGCCGGTGATAGCCGTAGGGAAGATCGCGCACGTGCAGGACGTGCGACCCGTAGGTCTCGTCACCGAGGCGTTCGACGCGCTGGGGTGCACGTCCGGAGATGTCCTCGCTCCAGTCGTGTGCGTCGCCTTCCTCAAGGACGAGGTGGAGATCAACCCGGCGCCCGAGCTCGGCGTAGGGCAAACGCAGCTCGACCGCGACGACGGCGCCATCGAACGCGGCGACCACGGGCGGCGTGAGCCGCGACCAGCGCTCGCGACGCGACGCGGCCAGGACCTCCACCGCCTCGTCCGGGTCCGTGATCGCAACGTCCAGGGCGCGCAGCGCTGCCAGCAGCGCGTCCGACCCGGCGTGCTGGGTGTTGTCCCAGGCGTCCTGGTACGCGCGTTGGATCCCGTGGAGCTCCGCGAGCTCCACCAGTGGCTCGACGACCTGGGTCATGGGGTCCGTGGGGCGAGGAGCTGCAGCACCCCTTGCAGGGGGATCCTCACCCACGTGGGTCGGTTGTTGAGCTCGTAGGCGAGCTCGTAGATGCCCTTCTCCAGCAGGTAGGCGTCGAGCAGGGTGCACATCTCGTCGTGACCGTTGGGGATGAAGGCCACACGTCCAGCGGTGGCGAGGTAGCGGTGCAAGTACGCGGCGCTGATCCACGTGTGCCAGTAGCGGGTCCACAGCTCCAGCCCGGCGCGCTGATCGGGGCCACCGATCACGCCGCGCTCGTCCTGCTCGAACAACCCCGCGTAGGCCGCGTAGTGGAACGACCGGAGCATGCCGGCGACGTCGCGCAGCGGCGATCGCTTCAGTCGCCGCTCGCCCAGCGGTCGCGCCGGCTCGCCTTCGAAGTCGATGATCACGAAGTCGCGTCCCGTGTGCAGCACCTGACCGAGGTGATAGTCGCCGTGGATGCGGATGCGCACCGTCTCGAGCTTGCCGGCGGTCAGATCGCGGAACCGGTCGAGGATCTCGGCCTCGCGCTCCAGCAGCTGGTCCGCCTCCTCACGCACGTCCTGCAGCTGATCGAGCGTGCGGCGCAGCAGCTGGAAGGTCTTGCGGGTGAGCGTCCGCATCGACTGATAGAGGGAGCGCTGGTACAGGGTGCTGAACTCCTCCGGCGCGAAGGCGCGGTCCTCCGTGTCGGACGCGAGGGCCAGGTGCAGTTCGGCGGTCCGCTGGCCGAGCAGTTCGGCCGACGCCACGTAGTGCCCGATCCGGGTGTACACATCCTCGGGGATGGGGTCGCGAGCCAGCTCGCTGAAGCGCTGTTTCGGGAGCGGCGGGCGGCCACCACCGTCGTGCAGCTCCGACAACGCCAGCTCGTAGTACCGGCCGAGCGTGTCCAGGGTGTACGCCCACGCGTCGCCTTCGTTGGGCACGTAGCCCTGCAGCAGCGCGAGCGTGAGCGGCTCCCCGCGGGGCCGTCGGTACACGATCACGCCCGCGACGGGCGGGACGTGGGGGAACCGTGCGCGCTCTGTCAGGAAGCGGCTGACCTCGAGGTCCGGGTTGGTCCCCTGCTCGACCCGCCGGAAGAGCTTGAGGATGAAGCGGTCGCCGTAGATCACCGAGGTGTTCGACTGCTCGGCGCGCAGGACCGATCCCTCCAGCGTGTTGGCCCCCTTCCTGAGCTGGCGGTACACGCGCATCGGTGACGCCTGGATCTCCCCGTCGACCGCCGGGATGCGCCGGCGGCGCTCGACCAGCGTCAGCAGCATCGCGGCGAACTCCCGCTTCCACATCGCGTCGAACAGCAGGCCCTCGTCGCCCGTGTCCGCGCGCGGTCGCACGCGCGCGAGCACCGCCGCGGGGATGTCGGCCAGCACCCTGTCGGCGTACTGCTGCTCGACGAAGGCGATCGGCAGCACGTAGGTCTCGGGCTCGCCGTCGCTGTACTCGGCTCGGAGGATCACCAGCTCGCAGGCGTCCCCGTCGGTTGGGACCGGCACCGCTTCGACGACGTGGACGTGTTGCAGCGTGCGGGCCTTGCCGCCGAACCAACGCCGGGTCGCGAGGATGCGCGGCAGCGCCCGCTCGAACGCGGCGGCGGCCCGGCCGCGGAAGAGCTGCTGCCACCCGCCGGTGGTGGTGAGGACGGGGAGGTCGTCGGCGGTCTCGGGGGCTTCCACCTCCTCCTGGGCCCGGAAGCCCATCCAGATCTCGTCGCGGGCGTGGTCGATCGTGAACCAGTAGAAGCCGTGGGGTCCGAGCGTGAGGAAGTAGGGCAGGTCGCCGATCTGGGGGAAGGGCGTACGGCCGAACAGCTCAACGGGGGTCATGCCACGGTAGGCGGAGAGGTCGAGCTCGACCGCCTGCACGAACCGTGACAGGTTCGCCACGACCAGGACGCGCTCGACGTCGCGTCCGTCACCCGGTCGGTACTCGCGCATGAAGGCAAGGACCTTGTGGTTCTCCGGATACAAGAACTCGATGGAACCGCGGCCGAAGACCCGGTGCCGCCGCCGCAGGGCGATCAGGCGCTTCATCCACCACAGCAGGGAGGACGGGTTGTTCTGCTGCGCCTCGACATTGACGGTCTCGAAGTGGTACTCCGGGTCGATGGTGACGGGCAGGTACAGCCGCTGCGGATTGGCCCGTGAGAATCCGGCGTTGCGGTCGGAGGACCACTGCATCGGTGTGCGGACGCCGTTGCGGTCGCCGAGGAAGACGTTGTCGCCCATCCCGATCTCGTCGCCGTAGTAGAGGACCGGCGTGCCCGGCATCGAGCACAGCAGCCCGTTGAGCAGTTCGATCAGGCGGCGGTTGTTGCCCAGCAGCGGGGCCAGGCGCCGGCGGATGCCGAGGTTCACGCGCATGCGGTCCTCGTGCGCGTACGCCCGGTACATGTAGTCGCGTTCCTCGTCGGTCACCATCTCGAGCGTCAGCTCGTCGTGGTTGCGCAGGAACACGGCCCACTGGGCCGCGTCGGGGATGTCGGGGGTCTGCTGGAGGATGTCGATGATCGGGAAGCGGTCCTCCATGCGCACGGCCATGAACAGGCGTGGCATCAGCGGGAAGTGGAAGTTCATGTGGCACTCGTCGCCCTCGCCGAAGTAGGCGGCGGCGTCCTCGGGCCACTGGTTGGCCTCGGCCAGCAGCATCCGGTTGTCGTAGTTGGCGTCGAGGTGCTTGCGCAGGTCCTTCAGCACCTCGTGTGTCGCCTGGAGGTTCTCGCAGTTGGTGCCTTCACGCTCCACGAGGTAGGGGATCGCGTCCAGACGCATCCCGTCGACGCCCATGTCCATCCAGAAGTCGAGGACCTCCTTCACCGCCGCGACGACCTCGGGGTTGTCGTAGTTGAGGTCCGGCTGGTGCGCGTAGAAGCGGTGCCAGTAGTAGGCCTCCGCCTGCGGGTGCCAGGTCCAGTTGGATTGCTCGAAGTCCTGGAAGATCACGCGCGCGTCGCGGTAGCGCTCGGGCGTGTCGCTCCACACGTAGAAGTCGCGGTGGGACGTCCCCGGCCTGGCACGCATGGCACGTCGGAACCAGGGGTGCTCATCGGAGGTGTGGTTGATCACCAGCTCGGTGATCACCCGCACTCCGCGTCGGTGCGCCTCCTTCAGGAAGGTCCGGAAGTGACGCAGGTTGCCGTACGCGGCGTGCACGCCCCGGTAGTCGGCGATGTTGTAGCCGTCGTCGCGCAGTGGGGAGGGGTTGAACGGCAGCAGCCAGAGCGCCGTCACACCGAGGTCCTGCAGGTAGTCCAGCTTGTCGGTCAGACCCCGGAAGTCGCCCACACCGTCCCCGTCGCTGTCGTGGAACGCGCGGACGTGCAGCTCGTAGATCACCGCGTCCTTGTACCAGAGGGGGTCGGGCTCCAGGGCCTGCTCCTTGCCCGGTCGCATGCTCGCCTCAGCGGTAGGTCGGGTGGTCGCGTTCGGTGCGGTTCTCGGCCAGGACCTGCAGCACGTGGGCCGGCAGCACCTGCGGGTTCAGCTCCACGTAGTTGGCCGATCCCTGCCACGCGTAGCGTGACCCGGTGATGAGATCGTGCACGTGGAAGGCGTGGTCGGGCGGGGCGCCGATGTCGTCGAGGTCGAGGTGCACCCACCCGGACTGGGTGTTGTGCACGTCGGTGTTGACCACGCACAGGATCGCGTTGGACCGGTCGGCCGTGGCCTTGGAGTAGGCCAGCAGCGCCGGGTTGTCGACCGCGTGGAAGTGCAGGTTGCGGTCGTGGTGCAGCGCCGGGTTCGCGCGACGGATCCGGTTGAGGCGCGCGATGAGGTCACGCAGCGAGTCGGGCCGGTCGAGGTCCCAGTGGCGCACCTGGTACTTCTCCGAGCCGAGGTACTCCTCGCTCCCCGGGCGCAGGGCGACGTGCTCCTGCAGCTCGAACGTGGGTCCGTAGATGCCGTAGTTCGCGGCCAGGGTGGCGGACAGGATCAGGCGCTGCATGAAGGCGGGGCGTCCACCGTACTGCAGGTGCTCGGTGAGGATGTCGGGGGTGTTGGGCCAGGCGTTGGGGCGGAAGTACTCCACCATCGGGGTCTGGGTGAGCTGGGTGAAGTACTCCCGCAGGCTCCACGCATCGTTGCGCCAGGCGAAGTAGGTGTACGACTGCGTGAAGCCCAGCTTGGCGAGCTGAGCCATCACCTTGGGTCGGGTGAAGGCCTCGGCCAGGAAGATGGTGTCGGGGTGGTCATGACGGACCTCGCCGATGAGCCACTCCCAGAACGGGAAGGGCTTGGTGTGCGGGTTGTCCACCCTGAAGATGCGCACACCCCGCTCGATCCAGAACAGGAAGATGCTCTTGAGCTCCACCCACAGCGACTCCCACGCCTCGGTCTCGAAGTCGAACGGGTAGATGTCCTGGTACTTCTTGGGCGGGTTCTCGGCGTACTGTATGGTCCCGTCGGGGCGGTGCTTGAACCACTCCGGGTGCTCGTGGACGTAGGGGTGGTCGGGCGAGCACTGGAACGCGATGTCCATGGCGAGCTCCAGCCCACGCTCGCGGCAGGCTGCGACCAGACGCTCCAGGTCGTGCACCGTGCCGAGGTCGGGGTGGACGTCCTTGTGGCCGCCGTGCCGTGAACCGATCGCCCAGGGGCTGCCGACGTCGCCCTGCTGCGCGCTCGGGACGTTGTCTCTGCCCTTGCGTCCGGTCTCGCCGATGGGATGGACGGGTGGCAGGTACAGCACGTCGAACCCGAGAGCCGCGACGTAGGGGAGCCGGTCGATGACATCCTGGAGGGTCCCCGGCCGGCTGGGGTCGGGCGATGCCGAGCGCGGGAACATCTCGTACCAGGAGCTGAAGCGCGCACGTTCGCGATCGACCGTCACCGGCAGCTCGTGCTGGTAGATGGTGGCGAACCGTCTGGGGCCGTGACGACGCATCAGGATGGCGAGCTCGTCCTGCAGTGCGGCCAGCGAGCGCTCGTGAATCGAGGCGTCGGAGCGCAGCAGTTCCCGGTAGGCGCGCAGCCGCTGAGCGTCCGGTCCTTCCGCGGCCAGCCCGATCGCCTCGTCCACCAGGTCGGCACCGATCAGCAGGTCGATCCTCACGTCCTGGTCGGCCTCGAGCCGCTTCTGCAGGTCGTGCACCCACGTCTTGAACCGGTCGACCCACCCGCTCACCGTGTACACGTAGCGTCCCAGCTCGGTCACCGGGAAGCTTGCACGCCACCGGTCGTTGACGAGGAAGGTCATCTCGACGCGGTGCCAGTCGGCCTCGCCGACGTCGTCGTGGGGCGTCTGCCGACCGGCGTGCCGCCACAGCAGGTCGCACGAGATCTCGTCGAGGCCGACGTGTTCACCGACGGCCACGACGAGA
>DASZZX010000009.1:0-2271 GCA_036260415.1 Nitriliruptorales bacterium | reverse complement strand
GGCGCCTCCCCCAGCGCCCGGACGACACGGTGGTTCCGAGCGTTCGGACGGAGCCGGGCAGGTTCCCCCCTCCTCGCCTGCCCGGCTCCGCCGGACCCTTGTCCCACGTGCTGCGAGACGAGCCTCGGCGCGCAGGGGGCGAGGGTCCACCGCGCGCGCCGGTCGATCGGCCCGCTGATCCTTCGTTCGTCCACGCGGCGATCCACGGCGGGGAACGAAGTGGCCTTCATGGTTCTCTCTTCGGGCGCTGGCGCGCGTGTCCGCCGGTCGGCGCACACGCAGCCGAGCCGGCAGCTGCTTCGCAACCACAGGCCGAGCGGTGGCACGCGGTGCTCCCCGGAGAGACGCTGTGGTCGATCGCGGCGGAGAGGCTCCGCACAGACGACGTTCGCCGGATCGCGCGGTACTGGCCTCGGATCCATCGCGCGAACCGCGACGAGATCGGTCCGAACCCGAACCTGATCCGGCCGGGGCAAGTCCTCGAGCTGCCGCCGGAGCATGCATGAGCCGAGACGTCCCGCAGGTCGCCGTCCGCTACCAGACCGGGAGCGCGGCCCGTATCCGGAAGGGCGGCGGCCTGCCGGGATGAACCGTCGGACGAAGAACCTCGCGCTGGCGGGTGGAGCGATGATGGTGGTCGGGTTCGTCGCGGTCAACACGTTGGTGGCACCGGCTGCGCCCACACCTTCGGTCGTCGCTTCGCCAGACGTCGCCGCGGCGCAGCCGGCGGCCGTACCGTCGCCGGCCCCGAGCTCGTCCGTGACCTCGGTGACGCCCGGCGGCAGCGCGACGCGCCGGAGCTATGCGATCGGGCTCCAGGATCTCGCCGGCTTCCCACCCGACGCGCCGCCCGGCGCGCGACTGGAGCTATGGGTGACGTGGGAGCCCCCTGTCACGCAACGGCCGCGGCTGCAGAAGCTGATCGGGGACGTGATGCTCGAGCGGACGATCCCGGGGTCGGTCCCGGAGGCGCCGGTGAGCGTCCTGCTGTCGGTACCGGAAGACCGCGTGGCCGACCTGATCTACGCGGACGGCTTCGGAAAGCTGAGCGTCGTGCTGCCCTGGTAGTCCAGAGGCCGCGCGGGGCCGAAGCGCGCCGCGATAATTCGCGCCTTGATCGGGTGCCACGATCCCACCACGGCCGCGAAGCGCGAATGACCGCTCGCACGGACGTAGAAACGCCAGTACTCCGGATCGATCCTCACGCTGGGATTGTGGAGCCGGCCGCACGCGATCGATAACCGTTCGAGGAGCAGACGACGCAAATGAATCAGGTCGCGGCGGTCCTTCTGGCAGATTTGGATGTAGAAGCGGCTGTCGATGTCTCGCGGGATTCCCCCCTCGGCATCGAAATAGCCACGAACGAACGCGGCGACCTCATCCAGGGTATCGAGGGTCGGTACGGGATCGACGACGCGGCAGATCTCGAGGGTCCACACCGATCGTCGTGCGCTTTCCCGATAGATCCAGCTTCGGCTTCCCAATTTCTCGAAGAGGATCTGGAGCAACAGAAGCCATTCTGGGTCCGCCTGCGAAATGCACAGCGTCTGATGAAGCCGGTTGACGTGTCCGTCACGGGTTGCGCCGGCAATGTATGCCCGCGCGGCTTCTGGCGACGCTCGATCGGGCGAGACGATGCAATGCACGACGACGAATGTAAGGAATGCCTACGACACTTTTCCGTAGGCGCGAATGAGCGGCCCCAAAGGGCCGCTCATTTAGGTCCACTCCCTAGAACTGAACAGTGTGCCAAGACCAGTGCGCTTCAACTAGGAGCCTTGCTCCTTAGAAAGGAGGTGATCCAGCCGCACCTTCCGGTACGGCTACCTTGTTCGTGTAGTTCCCCCTGTCGCCAAGGGGCACGGACTATATCTTCATCCTGGCGTTGCACTCCGAACTGCTCCCTCTCTTGTCGAGGCTCTCGAGCAGCCGGCTCCAGGAGCTCGGCGTGTAGTCTCTGAGGGGTCAACCGGATCGACGAGAGATCTCTCCGGCGACTTCCCTGCTGATTGTCCGCATCACCTGTCGCATTGTCACCAACCATGGTTGGTAGCGCAGGATTCGTCGCGGGGTTTCCAGCAAACAGCCGAGTTTGTCATCCGTCGTTACCGACGGAAGGTCGCAACTCGCTTACGACTTCACCCCAATCGCGAGCCCCACCTTCGACGGCTCCCTCCCTTGCGGGTTGGGCCACCGGCTTCGGGTGTTGCCCACTTTCGTGGTGTGACGGGCGGTGTGTACAAGGCCCGGGAACGTATTCACCGCAGCATT
>DASZZX010000008.1:0-6560 GCA_036260415.1 Nitriliruptorales bacterium | reverse complement strand
GCGATGTCGTGGGGGTGGGCGTCGAACGCCGCGTGCGCCTGCTGGAGGGCTCGCTGCTCGGCGGCGGCCACCTCGTCGAGGTGGGCTTCGAGCGGGAACCGGACGGCCGGGACGTCGATCCGCGGCCAGTCGAACGTGGGGAAGCGCGCCGTTTTCACCGGGTCGGTGTTCGTGAGCGACAGCGTGTAGCCCGTCCGACCGTGGAAGGCCTGCCGCAGGTGCAACACGCGCGCGCCCAGCCGCGGGTCGAGCCCGGCTGCCTGGTTGGCACGTGACTTCCAGTCGAAGGCCACCTTGAGGGCGTTCTCGACCGCTGGTCCGCCTCCTTCGATGAAGAAGTAGTGGGGCAGGAGGGGATCGCCCAGGACCCGCTCCAGGGTCGTCACGAACCTCGCGAGGTGCACGGTGGTGACGTCCGAGTTCGACGGCTTGTTGGTGGCGACCTCCGTGAGGGTGGCGCGGAACTGGGGGTCCTCCGCCAGAGCGGGGTGGTTCATCCCGAGCGCGTTGGACGCGAAGAACGAGAACAGGTCCAGGAACTCGTCGCCGTCACGGGCGTCGACCAGCCACGAGCCGTGACTGGCGAGCGGGTCGAGCACCAGGTCGAAGCCGTCGACGAGGACGTGACGAGCCAGGACCCCGTGGACGTCGTGGGGACCGACCATGGCTCGTCCGCTCGTCGCCAGCGAGCGGCTCCCATGGTGGCGGTGGCCACCCGCGACGCGCACGTCGCGCGCCGCCGGCAGCGTACCCAGCGGGGTGCGTCACACGACGCTGATGGCTGCCGGGACCCGCCGCTCGGCGGACGCCATGGAAGAGTTCACCGCCCGCTACCCGTGGTGACGTGCACGCATACCGTTCGCCGGCGGCGGGCGGCGCGAGCGGGTCGGACGGCCGGGTGGCGTCGGCGCGGGATCAGCTCTGGTCGGGACCGCCCTGGTGGCGCAGGAAGCGCTCCAGCTCCGCGGCGATCTCGTCACCGCTGGGCAGAGGACCGAACCCGGAGTCCTCGGTCACGTCCTGGTCGTAGGCCTGCTCCAGCTGACGTATGTGGGCGAGAACGTCGTCGCTGCTGTTCGCGGCGATGTCGAGCCGCTGCCTGTGTGCCTCCGCGTCCCTGAGGAGATCCGACAGGTCGAGTTCGGCACCGAGCATCTCCGCGACGTGGCGGAGGAGCGCGTGGGCGCCGGCGGGGTACTCGCCCGCCGCATAGTGGGGGATGCGGGCCCAGAGTCCCAGCGTCGTCACGCCGGCGTCGCGCAGAGCCGACTCGACAATCACCTGGCAGGACGCGGGCACCGTCAGGTGCTCGTGCGGCCGCCCGTAGCGGTCGAGCATCGCCTCGTCGCTGCCGGTCGTGAGGATCGGGGTGACCCTCGTGTGAGGGACCGGCGCGGGGACCGCTCCCAACCCCAGGTAGCGACGTGCCTGCAGCAGTTCGGCCAGGTCGACGATGTCGCGCGTGAGCTGCTGCCACTGGAAGTCCGGCTCACCGCCTTGGATGAGCACGGCCTCGCCGCCACCCGGCGGAGCCAGCTGGTACACGTCGAGCGAGGGCCACACCGGGTCGGCGAGCAACCCGCGGTCGATCGTCAGCAGCGGGCGGCGGTCGCGGTAGTCGTACAGCCCGTCGCTCGGGAACGTGCCCAGGCGCTGCGCGTGCCATTGCTGGCGCAGCGCCTCACCGGCCAGGGACCCGCAGCGACCCGCGTCCGTCCAGCCGTCGAGGGCGACGAGCAGCACGGGATCCACGAGGGTCTCGTCGAGGGGGCCGTCGAACTGCAGCAGTTGCATGGGCGCATGGTAGGCCCTGGAACGACCGGGACAGTGCGCTTGTTGCCAGCTGAGGAAGCCGGAGGGGCGGCCGGCCAGCCGCCCCTCGACCGCTCGTCGTCGGGGCGCGCCGTCCTACAGGTCGTGGGGTCGCACGGTGGAGCGCTTGTTGGACTTGGCACGTTCGGCGGCGGCTGTGAGCATGTTCTGCACGCGCCGGTTGACCTCGTGCACCAGTTCGCTGTCGGTGCGCATGTCCAGGTCCTTCAGGACCTGCTTGACCTTGCTGGTCACGACGACCGAGATGTCGGTGGCGGCCTCGCGCGCCTTGGCGGCTGCCGACCGCGCGGTCGGCTGCGTGGCGGCACCCTTCTTGGCCGCGGCCTTCTTCGCGGCGGCCTTCTTCGCCGGGGACTTCTTGGCCGCGGCCTTCTTGGCCGCGGCCTTCTTGACCGGGGCCTTCTTGGCTGCGGACTTCTTGGCTGCGGACTTCTTCGGTGCTGCCATCGGTCAGTTGCCTCCCCAGGTAGCCAATCTGTGTCGCCCCACGGCGGCACCAACGGCAGACTACGCCATAACGCCCGGAAGTCGAGGAACTGCGGCGGTTTCGGGTGATCCGCTCCGTCAGCGAGCCACCGCTGGTGCCCGCGATCGGGTGGGCGGCGCTCGCGCCCGCAGCGCGACGGGGACGAGGAACCTTCGGGAGGGCGCGGTTCGTGCTCGCCGGTTGCGACCACGGGTAGGGTTAGGTCATGCAGGACAGCGCCCCCACACGGACCGTCGAGCGCATCGTGCCCGACCAGCGCGCGTGCACCCGCTGCGAGGGCACCCAGCACCTGGTCGCCAGCCACGCCGGATTGGGCAAGTACCGCTGCGACGGCTGCGAGCTGGTCGTGGGCTTCGACCTGGAGACGTCACCTGCTGAGTTCCTCCTGCACCGTGGGCTTCCCAGCCGCTACTCCCGACAGTGGTTCGGCGCGATCCTGGCACCCCAGGAGCAGCGTCTGGAGCCGGACGCACCCGCTGAGCTGCGCTGACGGGTGACCGCGATCGCGCCCACCGGCGCCGCCGCGCTGCTCGCGCAGTCGACCGCAGTCAGCACGTCGGTGGGTCTGTGGTGGTGGGTCGCGTTCCTGGCGGGCACGTTCGCCTTCCTGCTGCTCGACCTGCTTGTGTTCCACCGCGACCCCCACCGCGTCGACACCCGCGAAGCCACCATCGCCTCAGCCGCCTGGGTCGCGTTGGGGCTGGTGTTCGCGGTCGTCGTGTGGCTGACGATGGGGGGTCAGGCCGTCCAGGAGTACCTCACCGGCTACCTCATCGAGAAGAGCCTGTCGGTCGACAACCTCTTCGTCTTCGTGCTGATCTTCAGCTACTTCGGCGTGCCCAACGAGTACCAGCATCGCGTGCTGTTCTACGGCGTCTTGGGCGCGTTCGTGTTCCGCGGCCTCTTCATCGCCCTGGGCGCGGCGTTGCTGGCCAAGTTCTCGTGGATCGCCTTCGTCTTCGGCGCGTTCCTGATCTACACGGCGCACAAGCTCGCGACCCACGAGGGAGTGGACGTCGACCCTGCTCACAACCCCGTGCTGAACGCCGTCCGGCGCTTCATCCCGATGACGCGCAAGCTGCACGGCCAGCGCCTGTTCGTGCGGGGGCGGGACCTCGACGACACCGAGCGGGAGCAGCGATCCTCCCGTCGCGCCCTGATGGCCACTCCGCTGTTCGCCGTGCTCGTCGTCATCGAGACGACGGACATCATCTTCGCGGTCGACTCGATCCCTGCCATCTTCGGCGTGACCCGTGACCCGTTCATCGTCTTCTCGTCGAACGCCATGGCGCTGCTCGGGCTGCGCGCCCTGTACTTCCTGCTCGCGGACCTCGTGGCAAGGTTCCGCTACCTGGACAGCGGTCTCGCGCTGATCCTGGGGATCGTGGGCGTGAAGCTGATCTACGAGGAGATGGTGCACCTGGCGGACGAGGGCGCCATCGGGTTCGTGCCCGACTGGGCGATCGTGCACGTCCCGCCGTGGGCACCGCTGCTGCTGGTGGCCCTGGTCCTGACGGTCGCCGTGGTCCTGTCGGTCCGGCACCCGCTGCCGGCCGAGGCGATCGAGACGCGGCTGGCGCAGGCGGGGTCCCAGCAACCGCCCGGCCACGGGGACGCCGAGCGGTCGGCACGGCGACGTGCATCAGAGGCGTCGGCCACGAAGCTCGAGCCACGTCCGAAGGGCGCGACCCGCCCCGCAGCCTCGGAGCACGCGGCCTCGCCCGACGCGTCGGAGGACGCGGCCCGGTCGGCGTCACCGTGACGTGTCCGGCGCCGTGACCACGTCCACCTGCGAACATTGCGGTGCGCGCTTCACGCCCCCCGCCGGCGTGCAGGAACGTTACCCGGGCTGGCAGCCGCGCTTGTGCCCTGACTGCTACCGGCGGGCGTCGGGCCGGGATCCGGCGGCGGCGCGGCGCGGCGGGCGCCGGGCCGGGCGACCGACCGAGAACGACGTCACCCTCGACGAGGTGCTCGCGACGTACGAGGCGGGTCCCGACAGCGGGGTGTTCACCGACGGCAGCGCGAACCCCAACCCGGGGCCAGGCGGCTGGGGAGCCGTCTACGTCGTGGAGGGCGAGATCGTGGATCGTGCGTACGGGCACGAGCCCGCCACCACCAACAACCGGATGGAGCTCACCGCCGTCATCCACGGCTGCGATCTGGTCCCCCACGGGACCACCGCGACCGTGTACACGGACAGTCGGCTCGTGCACGACACCATCGCCAACTGGGCTGCCGGTTGGGAGCGGCGCGGGTGGAAGCGGACGCGGGGCGAGGTGCAGAACCTCGAACTGGTGCAGGCGGCCTACCGCCGCTTCACCGAACGCTCCGAGCTGTCGATCGCATGGGTACCGGCCCATGCCGGGTACCGCTGGAACGAGTACGCCGACGCGCTGTCCACCGCCTACCTGCGCGAGCGCCTGTGAGCCCGGCTCAGCCCGTCCGCCGCCGGCCAGGCTCTGCCACCCGCCGCTCAACCCCTCCGCTCAGGGTGCCTCGCCACGATCGACGCCGGTCAAGCCGTTGCGCGAAGCCTCGAGGAGGCGGTCGGTCAGCTGCGGAACCTGCGCTTGTACTCGGCGAAGTTCCAGCTGCGCATGAACTTGTCGGAAGCCTTGCGTCCCCTGCGGTAGAGGCCGTTGGCCGCGTCCTCGCTGAGGTGGAAGTCGACGACGCCCACCGCGTTCGTGTCGATGCGGATCGTGCGAACGTCGACCCACGGCTGGCTGAGCTGGGTCTGGTCGTGACCCACCAGCATCGTCGACACCAGCTGCTCGAGCAGGGTGACGGGCCCACGTGGCACGAGCCCCAGGAGCGGGAACAGCTGCGCGCGCCCTTCGGGGAGCTCCGGGAGCAGCTTGACGCCGAACGTCGGCCAGCGGGGCGGTTGGCCGTCGCGCCGGTCGAACACGTCGATGGCGAAGTTCGACAGCACGCCGCCGTCGACCAGGGTCGACGTCGTCCCGTCAGCGTCGCGCAGCGTGGCCGGCTTGAAGTAGAACGGGATCGACGTGGAGGCGCGAACCGCGTCCACCACCAGCTGACGGTCGGGGTCGAGGCCGTACAGCCGCCGGTAGTCCCACGGCAGACGAACCAGCCGGCCGTGCGTCACGTCGGTCACCATGACGACGAGCTTGTAGTTGTGGTCCGGCAGCTCACCCTGGTACGTCGGATCGTCGACACGTAGGTCGGCGAAGGTCTCGACGCCCAGGTCGCTCAGCTCGTTGCCGAGGAACTCGCGCAGGTACTCCCCGTCGTAGATCCCGTCCTCCGCGAGCAGCGACGCGGCTCTGCCGAGCACGGGGACGCGCGCGATCCCGCTGCGGTCGCGGAAGCGGCGGTAGTTCAGCTTGCGCATCACCCCGCGCAGCGCGGAGGCCGGCATGCCGGCCGCGACCAGTGCGCCCACGATCGAACCTGCCGACGTGCCCGCAACCCGGGGGATGGTCGTGATCCCGTGGTCGTGGAGCGCGACCAGCGCACCGACGTGCGCGATCCCCTTGACACCGCCGCCCTCCAGGACAAGGTCGGCATGGTCCGCGTAGCGCCCCCGCCGGTCGTCGCTGCGCCGCGTCGCATCGTGGTCGCGGTCCGGCTGCGCCGCTCGCGAACGGATCTCCGAAGCCATCCCAGCCCCTTCCCAACGCCGTGCCGTCACGTCGCGGCCGAGCCGCATCCCAGGGTGCCTGGCGGAACCGGACGCCCGGTGCCTGGCACGGAGCGGCACTATCCGCACACCTTGCCCGGTTCGCCACCCGTGTGCGTTCATCGCGCAGAGCGCCAGGGCAGGGGGCAGGACGTCGACGCGTGGATCGGGGTCACCGCGGCCCAGCATGGCGTGGCCCCGTTCACCCGGGAAGGGGGGTGGAAAGGGCGCATCGGGTGTGGGTCTGCCGCCGGGACCTGCCGGGCAGCACGGGCGGCGACACCCTCACCGATCTGGCGGGCGGCGCGCGTGCGGGCCCACGACTACTGTGCGACGGGCTGCCAGGGTCACGACGCAGCACCCGCGCGCCCATGCAACGACGCGTCGCCACCACCGTCCTCGCTCTGGTCGGAGCCCGGCCCGGGGAGGAGCTACGCGCCCTGGCCGCTTCGCTCGGCCAGGGGGCGAACGTCCGCGCGGTGCTGCCCGACACCGATCTGCCGCCGATCGATCGGGCCCTGGCCGCATGGGGGGAGGCCGTCCGCGCGCACATCCCCTACGTCGTGCACGACGCCGACCCGCTGGCCGACG
>DASZZX010000007.1:0-46408 GCA_036260415.1 Nitriliruptorales bacterium | reverse complement strand
CAGGTGCGGCGCACCGCCGCCCGTGCGGGCGGCGGTGGCCGAGCCCACGATGAGCGTCGGTGGGTGCAGGGGGAGGAGGCTGGCTCGTGAGCGGCGTGCGCGCGGCCGGCCTCGACGGCTACCGACACGGGTGGTTCGCGGTGGTGCTGCACGCCGGCCGCTTCCAGCGCGCCGACGCCTACATGACCGTCGCCGACGCACTGACGGGCTTGGCGGACTGCGACCGCATCGGCGTGGACGCGCCGATCGGCCTGGTGGAGCACGGCGCACGCGAGGCCGACACGGCAGCCCGAGGGGTGTTGGGCGCGAGCGCTTCGTCGGTGTTCCTGACGCCGTCACGGTGGGTGCTCAGCGCCGACGACTACGGGGAGGCCAACCGGCGGGGGCGGGAGTCGGGACGGGGCGTCAGCCGCCAGGCGTGGGCGCTGCGCGCCCGCATCCTCGAGCTGGAGGCGCTGCAGCCGCTGCCCGCGTGCGTCCTGGAGGTCCACCCGGAGGTAGCCTTCCGGGATCTCGCCGGTCGCCGGCTGCCGTCCAAGCGGTCGTGGACGGGGGTGCGGCGGCGGCTGGCGCTGCTGAGCGACGCCGACATCCACCTGCCCATCGACGTGCCGGACGGGGTCCGCGCCCGCGCCGACGACGTGCTCGACGCGGCCGTGGTCGCGTGGGTGGCGGCCGCACCCGAGGACGGACTGGTCAGCTACCCGTCCTCCCCGGAGCAGGAGGCCCACGGCCGGCCGATCGCCATCTGGAGCCGCCGTCCGTGAACTCGTCATCCCTGCCGGCAGGGCCCCGCTACGGCAACCGGTCCCTCGCCGACCTGGCTCGCTCGGTCCTGGTCAGCGTCGGGTTGAACGGTCGCGGCACCGCCACGGGCCAGCGCGACCAGGACGGGCTCCAGCTGCCGACCGCGCCGCGGCTGTGCCTGCTCCTGCTCGACGGTCTGGGCTGGGAGCTGCTGCAGCGACACGGCCCGCTGGCACCCTTCCTGACGGCAGCAGCACGCTCCGAGCCGCTCGACGCGGCCTTCCCCACCACGACCGTCGCCAGCCTCGGTTCGCTCGCCACGGGGCGCGCACCCGGTGAGCACGGCCTGGTCGGCGCCACCGTAGCGCTGCCATGGACCGACCGGCCGATGAGCCTGTTGGGCTGGAAGCTACACGGTGTGGGCGACCACGTTCCGCTCGTGGATCGGGAACCTCCGCAGGAGGTCCAGCCGTGCGCCACGGTGTTCGAGCGGGCCGCCGCCGCGGGACTGCGCCCCGTGGCGGTGGGCCCCTCCGGCCACGCCGACACCGGGCTCTCGCAGGCCGTCCTGCGCGGCGCGGTCCAGGTCGCGGTGGACGATCCCTCACGGCTGGCGACCACGGTGATCGACGCGCTCGCCGGGAGCACGCAGCGGTTGGTCTACGCCTACCACGGCGCCCTCGACCAGGTCGGGCACGCGGAGGGAACCGGCTCCGCGGCGTGGCGTGCGGAGCTGGCCAGAGCCGACGCGCTGGTGGCCGCGCTCGCGGCCCGGTTGCCGCCAGGGGCGTTGCTGGTGGTGACGGGCGACCACGGCATGGTGGACGTCTCCAGAGGCGACCAGGTCGACGTCGCCGACACCCCCGGACTGCTGCGCGGCGTCCGCGTGGTCGCCGGGGAGCCACGCTGCCGTCACGTGCACGCCCACCCGGGGGCACAGGACGACGTGCTGGCCGCGTGGCGAGCACGCTTGGGTGCCGCCGCCACCGTCGTGACGAGGGCGCAGGCGGTGGCCTCCGGCTGGTTCGGACCGCGGGTCACCGCCGCGGTCGAGCAGCGCATCGGCGACGTGGTGGTTGCGGCGCGGGGGCGGCTGGCCATCACGAACAAGCGGATGGATCCCCACCAGCGGGAGATGGTCGGCCACCACGGCGGCCTGACCCGTGACGAGCTCCTCGTACCGCTGGTGATCCTCGAGTCGTGACGGGCTGGTGCGCCATCCGGGCAGCGGCACGGGTCGCCCCCACGTCCCGACCGGCCGCTGCACCATCGACGCCGCCGTGCGGCAGGCTGACGGGGACCCGAGAGGCGTCGTGGGTCCGGAGCTGGCAGCGTGGTGACGATCGCGTACGGCCCGGAGCCCACGCAGCAGCTCGACCTGCTCGTCCCGGACGGTGACGGACCGTCGCCGGTCGTGGTGCTCGTGCACGGCGGTTTCTGGATGGCCCGCTACGACCGCACGCTCATGGCCCCGCTCGCCGACGACCTGGCGCAGCGCGGCTACGCCGCCGTCAACGTCGAGTACCGGCGGGGCAGCATCCCCGGTGGTGGCTGGCCGGGGACGCTGCAGGACGTCGCCCACGCGTTCGACCACCTGGCGTCGGTCGCGGAGGAGCACGACCTGGACCTGCGCCGGCTGGTGGCGATCGGCCACTCGGCTGGGGGGCAGCTGGCGATGTGGGCGGCGGCCCGACGGGGACTTCCCGGCGGTGCACCCGGCGCGCACCCGCTGGTCACGCCCCGGGCGGTGGTCAGCGTCGCCGGGTTGCTCGACCTGCACGCCGCGGCGGTCGACGGCGTGGGTGGTGGGGCGGCGCGCCGGTTCCTCGGCGGAGGACCGGACGCGGTCCCCGAGCGGTACGCGCTGGCCTCACCGGTCGCACGCCTGCCGCTGGGGGTCCACGCGGTCCTGATCCATGGGGACCACGACGAGATGGTCCCACCGTCGCAGAGCCGGCGCTTCGCGGACGCCGCCCTCGCCGCCGGCGACCAGGTGGAACTGGTGGTGCTGCCCGGGGTGGGCCACTTCGCGGTACTCGACCGGTCGTCGCCGACGTGGCAGGCGGTCACCGACCGGTTGGCGGGGCTCACGCGTCGGGCCGCCCCATGAGAGGGCGTCCGTCAGGTCGCTCCCTCGCGCCGAGGCCCAGAAGCGGAACGAGCGGCGGCCCTGGGGGGGAGGAGCCGCCGCGTCGTTCGCCACCGCCAGGATGGCACACGTCGGATGAGAGGACGATGAGAACCGGCCGGATGGACGTCGAGCCTAGTCCACAAGGAGTGGTGCGCGGGCACAGCGCGGGGCGCCGTGCGTCTCCGCGCGCGCTGTTCCCCAGCCGCCCACGAGGTCGATGCCCCGGACCGCTGCGCCGCGGGACCACGCCTTGTAGCATCCCGGCGGCCTCGACGGGGGAGCGACTTCTTGGCCGTCCAGCCACCGGCCTCCTCGTCGCATGGTGCGCCCCGCGCGGCCCGGACGGCAGCTCGCATCGCCACGCTGATCGGTCTGACGGGCCTTCTGACCGTGCCAGCGACCGGTCTGCGGACCCCTCCTGCCCCGACGTCGTCCACCGACGAGCACGTGGTGGCCGGTTGGTCGGCTCCCGACCGTGCGGGCTGGCGACGCTCCGCCCCGGTCGCGGTCCACGACCTGGTGCTGCTGGGCGCCGGCTGGGGGGGTGACCCCGGGGTGACGCTCGAGGTGCGCGCCCGTCGCGACCAGAGCTGGGGTCGGTGGCTGCCGGTCGCATTGGACGCGGACACCGACCACTCGGCCCCGGGCGTGTCGGACCCGGTCTGGCTGGGCCGCTCGGACGGGTTCCAGCTGCGCACCCGGGGCGGGTCCCCGCCGGTCGCCGTCACCACCGTCGCGATGGGGGGCCATGGCGGGTTGGCTCACGATCCGCTGGCTCGTCGTGCCGGCGCGGCCGCTGCGGTGCCGTCCACCCCGGCCGTGGTGACCCGCGACCAGTGGGACCCCCACGGCGAGTGCCGTCCCCGCGCAGCCCCCGAGTACGGCCACGACCTCCAGATGGCCTACGTCCACCACACCGTCGTGTTCCCCCACTACGAGCCCGAGGAAGCCGACGACGTCGTCCGCGCCATCTGCCTGGCCCACGTCGAGCAACGTGGCTGGCGGGACGTCGGCTACAACTTCCTGGTCGACCGCTTCGGCCGGATCTACGAGGGGCGTGCCGGGGGCATGGCACGGCCGGTCGTCGGGGCGCACGCGTCGGGCTTCAACGATCAGTCGGTCGGCGTCGCGGTGATCGGCGACTACGACACGAACCCCGTCCCCCCCGCCGCCCTCGAGGCGGTATCGGTGGTGATCGCCTGGAAGGCCGCGCTGCACGGGTTCGACCCCAACGGTTGGGCGGAGGTGGTTGCGTCTGACGGCGCCCACCCGCGCCTCTCGCGCCATCCGGCGGGCACCCTGGTCGCCGTCCCGGCGGTCTCGGGCCACCTCGACACGGCCGTGAACACCGAGTGTCCCGGCCGTCACCTGTACCTCACCATCCCGGCCATCCGCTCCCGCGCCGCCCAACTCGCGACGTCGTGGCCCGAGGTGCAGCCCGAGACGACCACCCCGACCGATGGCGCCCCCACGTCCGGGCCCGTCGAGCCGGTCGAGCTCCTCGCGGCGCCGCCGTTCGCCCCGCCGGGAGGCCCCCCACCGCAGCCCGACCCGGCCCGCGACAGCGGGACCCGCTGGCTGTGGGAGCTGACCGCGCTCGCTCTGACCGGATCCGCCGCCTTCCGCGGCAGCGCCCCGCGGGACCTGACCGCACCTGCCCCCGCGCTGACCGGCTCACCTCCCACCGCCTCCGGCCACACCCCGACAGACGGCGCGGCACACGAGCGGGACTGAAGGGAACGCGAGGCGGGTCGGTCCGGTCGGCACGCGCCGTGGAACCGGACGTACCCGCGGTGCAGGAACGCGGCCGGCTCGTGTCGAACACTTCACCGACGGCGTCCCACGACGCCGATGCGGCTCGACGAGACAGGAGTGGGTCAGCGAGCCGCCTGTGGACGTGACACCGACACATCTGAGAGGATGCGCCCGCGGACGCTTCCGCGGCGCACCGCACCGGGGATGTGAAGGGGTCATGGAGATGGTCGTCAGGGGGCCTGCTCCCGGCTTCCCCGTCGAGACCGGATAGGAGCAGTGACGATGGGTTCAAGACTTCCCGCCCGCGTTGGGGCGGCCCTTGGCGCCGTGGCGTTGGTGGCGCTGTCCGCGCCGGCGGCCAGCGCTGGCCAGGACGACCAGCCTTGGTCGGCCTACGCGACCGGCACCGTGCTGCACGCCGAAGCGCTCGAGACACCGACGCTGCAGGATCCGACGTCCACCCGCGTGCTGGACGTCGACGAGGCCTTCTCGGGAGCGACAGCGGACTCCCAGGGTCTCGCCGAGGCTCAGACCAACGAGTTGGGCGGCACGGTTCAGCCCGCGCAGTCGGGCAAGAAGAGCTACGGCCGCGGCTTCGGCCTCGACGTGTCGGTGGCCCAGACCGGACAGGACCAGGGTCAGCTGACGCTCGCCGGCCTGGCGGAAGCCGCCGCACCGCCGCAAGAGGGGCCGACGAAGCAGGAGATCCCGCTCGACGTGGATCCGATCGCGTACTCGGCCACGCTCAAGGGCGAAGCGTTCGCCGACTGGGCGACGGCGGGTGTGCCGTGCGTGCTCGGTGGCGACACGTCGTACGGGCTCGGCTACGCCGAGAAGCTCGAACTGCTCGACCTGGCCGGGGAAGCCGAGGAGGAGGAGGGCCTCGAAGCCCCGCTGCTGTCGACCAACGTGGCGGCGGACGACCGCAGCGTGTCGTGGTCGGTGTCGCGCACGACGCTCAGCCCCCAGCTGAACGAGAACATGCAGCTGGCCGGCGACAAGGTCGGTGTGGTGGCCGAGACGCGCCAGACGATCGCGCCGGTCAGCATCCTGACCAACGCGGGCGCGCCCGTCCCCGAGTTCCTCACGATCGAGTTCCTCGGCGAGTGGGTGCTGCGCGCCCACGCCGGTGGCGTGCCGGGCAGCGCGTTCATCCACTACGGGCCGGGCGAGGTGTCCCCGGAGACCCCGCTGCTGCGGATCATCTCGCCGGGTGAGGAGGCCGAGACCATCCTGAGCGCCCAGGACCTGCTGGGCGAGGAGGGGCTGGTCATCCAGATCCCCACCGAGGGTGAGGACCTCCTGCTCGAGCTGGCCGTGGGCGAGGACCCGCGGGCGATCGGCGGGAACGCTGACAGCCAGCCGCAGATCGCCGCCGACGGCACCTCCGCGGCGGCCGCGGTGGACGTCCTGCGCGTCAAGCTGCTGTCGCTGCCGGGGACCGGCGAGGCGGCCGAGCTCCGCTTCGGGCATATGGAGGTCGCAGCGACCGCGCCGCCCGGCGGGATCGACTGCCAGATCCCGGTGCAGAAGACCGCCCGGACACCGGTGAACGCCGGTGAGACGTTCGACTACACCATCACGGTCACCAACCCGTTCGACTGCACGCTGCGCGACGTGCGCGTCGAGGACACCATCTCGGCCGACCCGGGGATCGTGTGGACGGTGACTGCGACTAACCCGCAGGCGGACACGCAGAGCGACACCAACATCGTCTGGAACGACGTCGGTGATCTCGCGCCGGGAGCGTCGAAGACACTGACGATCACGGTGCAGGTGGCTGCCAACTCGGGTGGTGGTGTGATGCACGACGTGGCGAACGTCACCGCCGTGTGCGATGACGAACCCGCGGCAGGGGAGGACGACGCCTTCTTCGGGGTGAACGTCCCCGTGACCGGCAACGTCAGGGTCGACCTGCCCGACGTGATCCAGGTGGGGGCCGGGCAGGCCGCGCCCGACCTGCCACGGACCGGTGCTCCCAGCCTGCTGACGCTGGCGGGTCTGAGCCTGGCCGGAACGGCCATGCTGCTCCGCCGGCGCAGGTGACCGCACCGTTGACGACGACCGGGGCGCACCTGCGGGTGCGCCCCGGTCCGTTCTACCCTGCATTCCAGGGGAGACCGTCCACGTCCCGCGAGGATGCGACGGTCTCGCCGTCGGGCCTGGCCACGGCGGGCGTGGAGCCGTCGACGGGCGTGGAGCCCGCGAACACCACCGCGACCCGGTTGGGCCCTGACGCCGTGCTACCAGCGGAGGATCGCGGCGACCCCGTCGAACTCGCGTAGCAGCTCGGCGGCCTGCCCCTCGCACGGCACCGCGGTCGCGCTGGTGGCAAGTGCCCTCTCGACCATGCGCTCGACCAGGAACGGCTCGTGCTGCGCTCCGTCGGCGCCCGGTTGCTGCGGGTGCGTGAACAGCAGCCCGTCCACGTTGCGGTAGCCATCGACCGACAGCTCGGCGTCGAACAGCAGGTAGTCGATCCGGCCCTGGTTCAGGGCTCCCAGGGTGTCGGGGAGACCCAACGCCCCGGCACCTCCCGACAGCGCCCGGTCCTTCGCCTCGGTCACCAGCCGCGCCATGCGATCGTGACGCAGCGCCCGGAAGGTGTCCCAGGCCTGCTCGGCGATGGTGTTGGGGGCCTCGTCCTCCCAGGAGAGGTCCATGACCTCCAGCTGCTCCCCGCCCGCCGGGTGCAGCTCCTCGGCGAAGGGTTTGGTCAGACGGGGGTCGCCGGACACGATCAGCCGGTCCCACCTGCGCGTGTTGGCCTCGTCGGCCACGTCGCGCGCGCTGTCGCGCACGAACCGCAGGAGGTTCTCGTGCACCCGGTCCTCGAACTGGTCGCGCTTGTGGCCGCCTTGCCGCGTGTCGAGTGGCTGGGCGGGCGCCGGACCGCTCTTCTCGCGCCAGTCGCGTCCGCCGACCGTGAACTCCTCTCGGGTGATCTCCGCCGCACCCCCCAGACGCCACTCCAGCAGCCGGACCCCGCGCTTGTGCACCACCGCGATGCCGGCAGCGCGTCCCTCGTCGAGCGCGGCCACCAACGGTCGCACGAACGGGCTGCGGTCGAAAACGACCCGGTCCCGGAACGGCATCTGGATGGCGATGGTCTCCACCCGCTCGTCGCCAACGGTGGCGAACAGCGCGCGTCCTCGCCCGTACCGGGACGCGTCCAGCAGACGCGTCAGCTGGCCGTCGAGCGCGTCGATGCGCTCGGCGAGGGCCTCGGCGTCCTCGTGGGTCCCTTCGTCCCTGACACGCTGCCGCAGGTCGCGCAGCTGGTTGCGGATCGCGATCGGCCACCCTGGCTTCGGTTCGGCCGCCCGGTCGGGGGTGATTCCGACGTAGACCGACAGCACACCGATGTCGTCGCGCATGCCGATGAGGTCGAGGATGGTGCCCTGGTCGATGCTCATGCGGGCACCCTAACCGCGCACCGGCGGGGCCGCCCCCGACCGTGGCCACGTTCGGACAGGCGGGGAGCGGGCGCGGATCGACCCCTCTGGTACCGTCCGCCCGGTGTTCCCACGCTCCATCCGGATGGGTGCCCTGGGTGGCGTCGACATCCGGGTCGACCCGTCGTGGTTCCCCATCGCGCTGCTGGTCGCCGCCAACTTCTGGTACCTGCTGGTGCAGGCGTACGGCCATCCGGCCGCGGTGGCCGTCGTCGCCGCGCTGGCTGCGGCGGCGGCCTTCTTCGCGTCGGTCCTCGCCCACGAGCTCGCCCACGCGCTGGAGGCGCGCCACCGCGGCATCGAGGTCGCAGCCATCACGCTGTTCCTGTTCGGCGGGGTGACCGAGACCGGCTCGGATGTGCGTCGTCCCAGGGACGAGTTCGCGCTCGCGGCGGTCGGGCCGTACGCGAGCTTCGTCCTGGCCGCCGCCCTCGGGCTGGTGGCGACCGCGGCCAGCTACGCCGCCCGCTCCTCCTCCCTGTGGATCCCGGTGGCCGACGTGGCCGGAGTGCTCGGCTGGTTGAACCTCGGCCTCGCCGCCTTCAACGTGCTGCCTGGCGCACCGCTCGACGGGGGGAGGATCCTGCGATCCGCGGTGTGGGCGGCCACCGGCGACCGCCGCCGGTCGGTGCGGGTCGGGGCCCGAGCCGGTCAGGTCCTCGGCGGTCTGCTCGTGGCATACGCCGCGTACCGCCTCATGTTCCACCGCGACTGGGGGATGGTGTGGCTGGCCCTGATCGGCTGGTTCCTGTTCCGGGCTGCGGCGACCGAACACGCCGCCGGCGGCATCGCGACCCGGCAGGAGGGGCGCACGGCCGGGACGGCTGCACCACCGGTCACCGCGGTGGTGGCCGCCGACGCCACGGTGTCCGACGCCCTGGACACCGCCCGGGCGCACGGCGCGACCGCGCTGCCGGTGCAGGACGAGGGCGTGACGGTCGGGGCGGTCCTGATCGACTCCCTCACGCGTGTCCTGCCGTCCGACCGCTCCCGCCGGATGGTGCGGGAGGTGCTGCATCCGCAGGAGCAGGTGCCGGTCGTGCCACCGGCCGCCTCCCTGAAGGAGGCAGCCGACCGGCTGCGGCGCCACGACGTGGTCGCGGTCGTGGCCGGCGAGCGGCTGGTCGGTCTGCTCACGCGCCACGAGCTCGAGGGACTGGTCGGTGCCTCCCTCGGTGCTCGGGACGACCGACGCGCCGGACGCACCGGACGCTCGCCTCGAGCACCCCACCAGGCTTGACGTGCGCCGGATACTGCTCCTCGCGTCCCTCGTCGTCCTCGTCTGGGCAGCGTTCGGCGTCCCGCTGCCAGCCTTCATCGTCGCCCCGACCGCGGCGACTCCCACATACCGGCCGGATGCGAACGGCGCGTCCCCACCCTCCGCCATCACCGTCGAGGGGGCGGTCGACGAGATCGACGGGCAGCTGCTGCTGACAACCGTCAGCGTCGCGCAGACGACGACCTTGGAGGCGATCGAGGCAGCCTTCGACCCCTACCGCAGCCTCGAGCGGCGTGAGCGGCTGATCCCCGTCGGGCTCGACGAACAGGAGTTCTTCCGCGCTCAACGCGACCTCTTCGAGGAGAGCGTCAAGGTCGCCGCCGCGGTCGGGCTGCGTCTCGCCGGCATCCAGGTGACCATCGAGGGCGACGGAGCGCAGGTGGAGGGGGTGGTGCCCGCCGGACCGGCCGAGGGCAGGCTGCAGCCGGGCGACGTGATCGTGAGCGTCGGGGAGGAGCCGATCGACCTGGCCAGCGAGCTCGCAGCCCGCACGGCCGAGGCGGAGCTGGGTGCACGCCTGCAGCTGCAGGTCCAGCGCAACGGGCAGACGCAACCGGTCGAGGTCGAGGTCGGGCCGATCCCGGGGGTGACCCAGCAGGGCATCGGGATCCTGGTCAGCACGCTCGACCAGCGCATCTCCTTCCCGCAGGGCGTCGTCGTGGAGGACCGCACCGACATCGGTGGCTCCTCGGCCGGGCTCATGCTGGCCCTGACCGTCTACGAGCTGTTCGGGCCCTCCGACCTCACACGCGGACGGGTGATCGCCGGGACCGGCACGGTCACACTGGACGGCAGAGTCGGGCCGATCGGGGGCGTCGTGGAGAAGGTCGTGGGGGCGCACCTGACCGGCGCCGGGATCTTCCTTGCGCCGGCTGAGCAGCTCAAGGAGGCACGGGCTGCCGCACCCGAGGGTCTGACGGTGATCGGTGTCGCGACCGTCGACGAGGCGGTCGCCGCGCTCGAGCGCTAGCCGCCGTCACAACCGCCGCTCGCCGCTGCTCCGGCCCGAGGGGCCGGTCGTGGCGCCGTGACCGTCGCCGGGTGCGTCCTCGACCGACGCCGAAGGCACGGGCACCTGGTCGCGCCGCGCCGGACGCACGGGTCCCCGGGACACCGTGGGGATGACGATGACCGGCACGTCGGCGCGCTCGGCCACCTCGTGCACCAGGCGCCGCCCACCCCGGTCGAGCAGCCGAGGTGCCGATTCCCCCATGACGATGAGGTCGACCGCCGCTTCGCGGGCGGTCTCCACGATGGCGTCGACCACCGAGCTGGCCTCCCTGACGATCGGCTCGAAGCTCAACCCACGCGCGGCGGCGAGCTGGCGGACCACCGACAGCGCCGGATCCACCACGTCGGGATCGTGCGAACCGGGCGGAACGGCATGCAGGCCCGTGAGCGTCGCACCGGCGGACACGGCGAGGTCGGCGACAGGACCGGCCTTCGCCCGGGCCATCTCCGGGCTCGAGATCGGGAACAGGATGTGGCGCACGCGGTGGGGCGCCAGACGGTCCTCGGCAGCGGCGCGCGCCTCCTGCTCCACGGCGGCGCGGCCCGACTCGCCAGTGCGGTCCAGAGCACGGGTCACCGCGAAGGGGCCCAGCAGCTCGAACACCACCACCGCGCCGAGCACGATCGCCGAGACCTCCCCCCCGAGCTGGTCGACGCCGACCTCGGCCGCCTTCTCGAACGTGAACGCGGCCAGACCGATCGCCATCCCGGCGAACGGCAACAGGCCCAGGCCCATGTGGGCGCCCCACCCGGCCCGTCGCCCGGAGCGTGTCAGGTGGGCGCCCGCCCAGCCCCCAGCGAGCTTGCCGGCCCCGCGTGCCAGCACGAACGCAACCCCGAACCCGCCGATGGACGCCAGCTCCTCGAGATGAACGCCCGCCCCGGCGATCACGAAGAACACCAGGTAGATGGGGGCCTCCAGGATGCGCAGCATCCCGAACAGCGGGCGCAGGTCGCGTGGATCGTTGGCCGTGAGCGCCCCCATGACCAGCGTGGACAGCACCACGGGTGCCTGCACGGCGCGCGACGTGGCGACCGCGACCAGCAACACGACCAGCACGAACAGCAGCTGCTCGCCGGCCCCGCCCATCGACGCCCACCCACGGCGCAACACCATCGCCCCGAGCGTGCCGATGACCGCTGAGGCGAGCACCAGCTGAGCGAACGCGACCAGCCCTTCCCCGGCACCGCTGCTCCCCTCCACCGCCAGCACGAGCGGCAGGCCGAGGCCGTAGAGGACGGCGGACGTGACGTTGTTCAGCGCGGTCGCGGCCTGCAGGTGATCGCTGAGCGAGCCCTTGGCCCGGCGTTCGGCGATCACGGCCAGCAGCGTCGTGGGCGACGTCGACAGTGCGATCGCCGCCAGCAGGTACGCGGACTGGAACGACAGGCCCACGGCGATCATCACACCGAGGCAGAGCAGGAAGGTGAGGGCGCTGTCGAGCACCGCGATGGGGGTGAGCGTGTGGCGGACCTGGCGCAGCGCCGGCAGCTCCAGCCGCTCGCCGATCAGGAACACGATCGCCCCCAACGACACGGCCAGGAGCGGGTCCAGGGCCGCCAGCGCCGCCTCGTCAACCAGCCGCAGCCCCTCCGGACCGATGAGGATGCCGATGGCGATGAAGACGATGACCTCGGACAGGAAACGTTTGGTGGCGCGCCCCACCACGAACGCGAACGCGGCGAGGCCGGCGACCAGCAGTAGGTTCGTCACGCGGACGCTGATCCGTCGCGTGCCGCACGGTCGGCCGCACACCGGGCGAGGAACGTGCCCAGCAGCTGGATCCCAACGCCCGTGAGGATCGACTCGGGGTGGAACTGCACGCCCTCCACGTCCAGTGTCCGGTGCCGCAGCCCCATGACCAGTCCGTCGGCGGTCTCGGCGGTGACCTTCAGGTCGGTCGGCAGCGAACCCCGCTCCACCACGAGCGAGTGGTAGCGGGTGGCGTCGAACGGCACGGGCAGCCCGGCCAGCAGACCCTCCCGGCGGTGGTAGATCCGGCTGGTCTTGCCGTGCACCAGCTCGGGGGCGCGCACCACCCGGCCGCCGTACACCTCACCGATGCACTGGTGTCCCAGACAGACACCGAGCAGTGGGCGCTTGCCGGCGACGGCGCGGACGGTGTCGCTGGACAGTCCAGCATCGGCGGGGGTGCCCGGCCCGGGGCTGATCACCACCCCGTCGGGGAGCGCGGCGAGCAGTTGAGCCACCGAGTACGCGTCGTTGCGCACGACCTCGACGTCGGCGCCGAGCTCGCCCAGCTCCTGCGCGAGGTTGAACGTGAACGAGTCGTAGTTGTCCACGATGAGGATCCGTGGGGCCGTCGGGTCGTCCTCGCGGTGGCCGAGCCGGACGCGTGCGGTCGTCACGGCGCGTCCTCCAGCCGCCCGGCGCGCAGCTCGCGGCGGATGATCTCGCCGTGCGACGACCACGGCAGGGTCGGTCGCACGATCAGACGTTGCGGCACCAGGGCAGCGTCGAGCTCGCCCCGACAGTGGGCGAGCAGATCTTCGGTGGACGGGGTCGTCCCGGCGGCGGGCACCAAGAAGGCGACCAGCTCACGGCCGGCGTCGGCTGGGACGGTGACGACCGCCGCGACGGCCACCTCCGGGTGCCCCTCCAGCACCTGCTCGACCCGTCGGGGAGCGACCGGTTCGTCGCCGACCTCCAGCAGGTCCTGGCGACGGCTCACGAGGGTGAAGAAGCCCTGCTCGTCCATGGTCACGACGTCACCGGTGCGCAACCAACCGTCCCGAAGGACGGCCACGGTCGCGTCCGGCCGTTGCCAGTAGCAGGACATCAGCTGGGGCCCGGACACGAGCAGCTCACCGGGTGTCCCTGGCGGCACCGTCGCGGCCGCGTCATCCAGGTCCGCCACGGCCGCGACCGTGCCGGTCAGCGGCAGCCCGATGCTGCCCTCGACGGCCCGCCCGTACACCGGGTTGGCGTGGGTCAGGAACCCGGCCTCGGTCAGCCCGTAGCCTTCACGCACCCGGGCGCCCGACAGCGCCTGCAGCCGTCGCACGACGTCGGCGGGGAGGGAGGCGCCCCCGCTCAGACAGACCCGGATGGAGCCGAGGTCGGTCCGTGTCGCGCGCGGGTGGTACGCCAGCCGTGCGAGCAGGGACGGAGCCGCGGGCAGCAGCGTCGGGCGATCACGACCGACCGACGCCAGCACGTCGCCGGGGTCGTCCCGCTCCACGAGCAGCAGCGTCGCGGCCGACAGCACCGCGTGCAGGAGCACGGCCGTCAACCCGTACGCCTGCCAGAAGGGAACCGCCGCCGCGATGCGTTCCTTCCCGGCCTGGCTGTCGGGGACCCACAGCCGCACCTGGAAGGCGTTGGCGACGAGACCGCCGTGCGAGAGGACGACCGCGCGTGGCTGCCCGCCGGCCCCGCCGGTGTAGGCGACGACGGCGGGGTCGTCGGGTGTCACGGGGATCTGCCGAGCGATCGGGTCCTGACCGGCGATGAGCTCGCGAAGCGGGTGCACCTCGGCATCCGGCTGTGGTCGGTAGCCCCCCCGACGGCCGCGTGAGAGGGTTCGCACGACGCGGCCGAGCCGCGTCGACGCCCAGTCCCTCCGGCTGGTGCCGACCACGTGGACCAGATCGGGAAGGCGCGCGCGGACAGCCTGCAGGCGAGGCAGAGCGGTGTCGACGCAGACGGCGACCGCGCAGCCGGTGTTCGCGAGGACGTCGTACAGCCTGCTCTCGCCGGTCGAAGGGTCCTCCAGCACGGCGACCGCGCCGAGGCGGAGGACGGCGAACAGCACCAGCGGGAACGCCGGCAGGTTGGGCAGCAGCAGCGCGACGCGGGTTCCACGACGCACGCCGAGCTCGGCCAGAGCCGCGGCGAGACGATCCACCTGCTCGAGGACCTCCGCGTAGCTCGAGTCCACCCCGCCGAAGCGCATCGCCGCCACGTCCGGGAAGTCCCGCGCCGCGTCGTCGAGGAACCGGGTCAGCGGCACCTGGGGGTAGGCGTAGCTGGGCGGCACCCCCGGCGGATAGGACGCCAGCCAGGGGCGCGGGACGACCGCGGGGTCAGGCACCGACCGCGACGCCTCGCCGCGTGTCGCTGCCGGCTCGCCGGCCACCGGCTCGTCACCCACGGAACTCCTCGTCGCACGGTCCGGCCATCGTGACCCTGGTGGAGCGCCGAGTGTAACCCTGCTCGGGTGCCGTCTCACCGGGCGGGAGGCGGCGCGCCCTGCGCCATACTGCGCTCGCGAGCTGGCGTTGCCCTCCACGGTGGGATCCGGCGGGGAGCGGCACACGACCCGCCGCCCGCACGACCCGCCGCCCGCACGACCCGCCGCCCGCGAGGAGCAGCCGACATGCCCGCGTTGCCTGCCGAGGTCGCCGCCCTCCGCGCCGAGCTCGACAGCGCGTTGGGGACCCACGTGCAGCAGATCACCGGGCGCCTGCCACGGCTGCACCCCGCGTTGGAGCTGCTCGGCGAGGAGCTGCGCGCTTTCGTGGCGGCAGGCGGCAAGCGGCTGCGTCCGCTGTTCCTCGTGGTGGGATACCAGGCCGCCGGTGGCAGGGACCCCGGGGCGGTGCTGGGTCCGGCGCTGGCTCTCGAGCTGGTGCACACGTGCGCACTGGTGCACGACGACCTGGTGGACGGGGCGGCGACGCGGCGTGGGCGGCCAGCCGCGCACGTCGCGTTCGCCGAACGCTACCGCGCGGACGGGTGGCGGGCGGACGCGGCCGAGTTCGGCCGGGCCGCCGCGCTCCTGCTCGGCGACCTGGCATTCGTCGTCGCCGACGAGCTGTTCATCCAGTCGACGGGCGAGGTGGCGGTGGACCGCCTCCTGACGGCGTTCCGCACCTTCACCACCATGCGGGAGGAGCTCACCGCGGGCCAGTACCTCGACGTCGTGGCCGCGCACCGACGCGACCCCTCACCGGACCTCGCGCTGGCGGTGGCGGGGTACAAGTCGGCGCGCTACTCGGTCGCCCGTCCGCTGGAGATCGGCGCGATCCTCGCGGCCGGGCAGGGGACGGTGTCCCGTGGGCTGGTGCAGGTCGGCGTGCCGCTCGGGCAGGCCTTCCAGCTCCGCGACGACGTGCTCGGCGTGTTCGGGGCCGAGGAGCGGACCGGCAAGTCCACGCTGTCCGACCTCGCGGAGGGCAAGCGCACGCTGCTGGTCGCGCTGACCGCCGAGCGGCTGGACGCGGCGGGACGAGCCCGCCTGGAGCGCCTGCTGGGTCGTCGCGACCTGAGCGTCGCCGAGGCCGACGAGATCCGTGCGTTGATGCGTGCCTCTGGTGGGCTGGCCGCCACCGAGGCTCGGGCCGATGCGCTGGTGCAGGAGGCGATGCGAGCCTTGGACGAGCTGCCGGTGTCGGCCGATGCGCGCCAGCTGCTGCGGGAGTTGGCCGGGTACCTGGTCGCCCGCACCGTCTGAGGTCAGCGGGGGCGGGGCGCCCCGGCACGCACGGCGTTGAGCGCGCCTCCGAGCAGCACGAACGCCGCCAGGAAGAACACCAGCGAGAACGTCGCCAGCGCCGCCCCGAGGGCGGGGCCGAGCAGTGGTCCCAGGCCGAGCGCCGGGCTCCTCTCGAGGTAGGCGGCGTAGGCGACCGCCGCCACGCTGATCCCCGCGGCGCCGAACAGGGCCCCGGGCAACTCGCGGGCCCACGACGCCGGATCAGGGCGGGCGTAGTGGTAGAGGCTGGTGAGCCAGCCGACGAGCCCGGCGGGGAGGATCAGCCAGCGTCCCCACGTGTAGAACGACACGAACGCGTTGCCCTGGACCGGCTCGAGCAACACGCCGAGGATCGCCAGGGTCGCGAGCATGGCCGCCGCGACGGTGAACACCACGGTCGCGGCGACGTCCCTCCACACCCCGTGGTGCCCCTCCGCGCCGAACATGTGCGTGAGGGCACGCAGGGCGCCCGCGAAGCCACGCGAGGAGAAGACGATCGTGATGGCGAGGGTGTAGAGCAGGAAGTTGGTGCCGGCGTCGAACAGCTGCCGCACCGCCTCCACCGCCCGTGTCGCCGCCTCCCGGTTGAGGTTGACCAGCGCCAGCCGCCGCAGCGTGTCCTCGACCCGCGACGACGCCGCTTCTCCGACGACCAGGTCAAGGTGGCCCACGAAGGCGAGCGCCGCCAGGCCGAGCGGCACGATCCCTGCGGCGGCGAAGAAGGCGACCTCCGCGACCAGGCCGACGAAGCGGGTGTGACGGACCTGGCGGACCGTGTCGAGCGCAGTCCGCGCGAGCGGGTCAGGCAGGCGCCGGAGCTGGTCGGTGACGAACGTGGGGACGTGGGTGCGGGGTGGCGCGGCCTTCGCCTCCCGAGCCTCCGCCCCTCCCTCGGTTGCGGCCACCACGTCACCCCGGTCGGTGCGCCGGCGCACCAGCCGGTGCGCTGCCCGTGGACAGGCTGGGGTCCTCCATGCGCTGCTCGACCCAGGGGAACACCCAGGTGAACAGCACGACGACGGCGACCACGAGCAGGACCGTGACCACCAGCGCCTTGGCAGCCTTGCGCCCCGTCCCCGCGCCGGTCACGCGGCCACCTCCCGTCCGGATTCCGGCGCCAGGACGGCCCAGGTGATGAGCCTCTGGGCGGCGCTGAAGCGCGGGTGGCAGGTCGTGAGCGTCATCACCGGCTCGCCGTTGCCGAGTGGATCCTCGCCGATCACCCATAGGTCGGTGGGAGCGACCACCTGGGAGCGCCGCACGACGTAGACCCACTCGCTGCCCGACCGGTCCACCACGTGGATCTCGTCACCGGCTTGGAGCTCGTCTTGGTGGTAGAAGGGCGCCCCGTAGGTCGTGCGGTGACCGCTGATCGCGAAGTTGCCCTGCTCACCGGGCGCGGCCGTCTCGACGTAGTGACCGGGGCCGCGCCTGAGGATGTCGAGGCTGGTGCCCTCCACCACGAACAGCACAGCCTCGGTGACGGGCGGCTCGTCGTTGCCCGGCCGTTCGAACCAGATGGCGGCGTAGGCGTCACCGGCCTCGATCGGCGTGGCTGGACCTCGGGGCCGATCGGTGACGGCCGGCGCGGACTCGCCCGGTAGCCCCCCGTACTGGAGGTTCCACTCCTCCAGCAGCTGGGCCTGAGCCCCCTGGGTCGTACGGTTGGTCCAGAACAGGAGGTAGACCAGGTAGAGCAGGATCACGGCGCCGGCCGCGATGAGCAGCCAGCCCGCGGTCCGCAGCACTCTGATCACAGGCCATCGCCCATGACGTACCCGCCGGCGCAGGCGGGGGCGCGTTCCGCGGCCGCTAGCATCAGCGTCACCGTACCTCCGTCCCGGGAAGACCCGTGCCCGAGAGCCGACATCGCAGGAAGGGACGCATCCGGCCACGGCCGGGTCAGGCCGCCGGCCCGCCGGTCAAACCCAAGCCGAGCCCTCGGTGGGTGGCGGCGGTGGGTGTCGGGCTGATCCTGGTGGGGGTCGTGGTGGTCATCGTCAACTACATCCCGGGTCTGATCGAGAGCAACTGGGTGCTGGTGGGCGGCTTCGTGGTGATCGCGACCGGGTTCGGGTTCCTCACCCAGTGGCGTTGATCTGACCGTTGATCTGACCTCCACCGGTGTGGTTCTCCCCCGTGTCGTCCACTCCCTGTGGACAACGAACGACAGCGGTGTGGTCCCGCGAGGGCTTGTCCACCGGCTGTATCCACAGACTGTGGACGAGCGTCGGGGGTGGGCCCCGGCAAGGCGGGCGTGCCGCGGCGCTACTGATCGGACAGCAGCTCCACCCGTTCGTGCATGCGCTCGCCACAGTGACGCGGCGCGCCGGTCGCGCCGCGCACGACCAGTAGCAGCTCGGCTCCGCACTGCTCGCACCAGTAGAGGGTGCGCTCCGCGCGGTGCAGCACCGGCTGGGGTGGGCCCGGAGCGGCGTGGGCGTCCGCCGCCATGCTGCGCAGCATCGTGGTCCCGACCTTGTAGACCGCGACACCGATCAACGGTGCCAGCACCCACTTGGGGTCGAAAACGACCGCCACCACGGTCGCGCCGAAGGCCAGCAGGGCCCACAGGACGACCCGGCCTCCGGGCGGCACGGGTTAGAGACGCTCGAGGACGGTCGCGTTCGCCATGCCGCCGCCCTCGCACATCGTCTGCAGGCCGTAGCGAGCACCGCGCTGCTCCATGGCGTGCAGCAACGTGGTCATGAGACGGGCCCCGGAGGCTCCCAGCGGGTGGCCCAACGCCATCGCGCCTCCGTTGACGTTCACCCGTTCGAGGTCCGCGCCCGTGTCGCTCGCCCACGCGAGGACCACCGGGGCGAACGCCTCGTTCACCTCAAACAGGTCGATGTCATCGATGCCGAGTCCTGAGCGTTGCAGCGCCGTGCGGGTGGCCGGTATGACGCCGGTCAACATCATGACCGGGTCGTCGCCGGCCAGGGCGAAGGTGTGGAACCGGGCACGGGGCGTGAGGCCCAGCTGTTCGGCCTTCTCCGGCGTGGTGATGAGCAGGGCGGCGGCACCGTCGGTGATCTGCGAGGAGTTGCCGGCGGTGATCACCCACCGGATCTGCGGGAAGCGCTCGGCGAGCGCCTCGTCGTGGAAGGCCGGCCGAAGGCTGGCCAGCCGTTCGCGGTCGGTGTCGGGACGGATGCCTTCGTCGGTGGCGACCTCCTCGACCCCGCCGTCGGCCTGTGGTGCCTTGATGGGCAGGATCTCCCGCTGGAACCGGCCCTCACCTGTGGCGGCCGCGGCGCGACGGTGCGACCGCAGGGCGAGCTCGTCCAGCTGCTCGCGGGTGAAGCCCCACGTCGCCGCGATCAGCTCGGCCGAGATGCCCTGCGGGACCAGGCCGCCCGGGTAGCGCCCGGCGAGGCGTGGCCCGAACGGGTCACGGCCGGCGAGCGACGAGCCCATGGGGACACGGCTCATGGACTCCACGCCGCACGCGATCGCGACGTCGTACGCCCCGGCGATCACGCCCTGCGCGGCGAAGTGGGCTGCCTGCTGTGACGAGCCGCACTGGCGGTCGACGGTCGTGCCCGGCACAGTCTCCGGGAACCCGGCGGCGAGGACCGCGTTGCGCGCGATGTTGAAGGTCTGCTCGCCGGTCTGCGACACGCAGCCGGCGATCACGTCGTCGACCTCGGAGGCGTCGACGTCGGCGCGCTCCACGAGGCCCCGCAGCGTCTCGGCGAGCAGGTCGACCGGGTGGACGTGGTGCAGACGGCCACCCGCCTTGCCACGCCCCATCGGGGTGCGCACGGCCTCGACAATGACCGCCTCACGCATGGGGCTCCTCCCGGGACGGCGGCTGGCGGTGCCGAGGGTACCCGCGCTCGCCATCCCACCGCCGGGCCGCCGACGTCGCCGTCCGCTACCCGTGGAGGGCGTAGTCGACCGCCTCCTCCGTGCTCATCGCCAACCCCTCGGCGATAGCCCGGTCGCGGGTCGCCGGATCGAGCAGCTCGCGGTGGTCGGGGCGCTTCTCCATCTCTTCGACCACCCCGGCGAGGTCGGCGCCGGTGGCGCGCTGCAGCCGTCGCATGGCCGCGGTCAGCCGCACCGCCCGCTCGGCTCGGCCCTGCGCCTCCGCCAGACGGGCGAAGTCGTCCAGCACCAGGACGATGGCGGAGAGGTCGCGTGCGTCGGCGAACAGACGCAGCGCCTCCTCGAAACTGCGACGGGCCCGGTCGTGTTGACCGGTGCGGAGCTCGACCAGACCGAGCAAGTGCAGGGCCCAGCCCAGGCCGAACGCGTCGTCGAGCTCGCGGAACAGCCGCAGGCTCTCGGTGAGGAGGCGTTCCGCCTCGTCGACGCGGTCCGACCAGTAGGCCAGGTCTCCGAGCCCCCACAGCGCCTTGGCCTCGCCGTGGCGATCGTCGAGCTCGCGGTAGATCTGCAGGCTCTCCTCCAGTAGGGCGACGCCCGGCGCGGTGTCGACACCCGGTCCGAAACCGGTCGGGAAGGCGAGGTTGTACAGGGCGTTGGCCACACAGGCCCGGTCCCCGACGTCCCGGTACAGGTCGAGGCTGCGCTGGTAGAAGTCGGCGGAAGCCGACATGTCGCCCTGCCAGTAGGCGGTGCCTCCGGCTGCTGCCAGTGCGTCCGCGAGCGGCCGCGGGTGGGCGTCCACCCCGGGCAGCGCCAGGACCTGCTCGGCGCGCATGCGTCCCTCGTGCAGGTAGCCGCGGATCTGCCAGAAGCGCCACGTCCCGGCCACGATCCGCAGGGCTGTCGCGGTCGCACCGGCGTCTTCGGCCCACACGAGCGCGGCCCGCAGGTTGTCGTGCTCGTGGTCGAGCCGGTCGAGCCAAGTGACCTGGTCGCGGCCGGTCAGGTGGGGAGCCGCTGCCTCGACCAGGTCGAGGAAGTGGCCGGCGTGACGCCGGCGGACGTCGTCGGCCTCGCCGCTGGCCACGAGCCGGTCCGCCGCGAACTCCCGGATGGTGTCGAGCATGGTGAAGCGTGGCTCGTCGTGCTCCTCGACCTGTCGAAGCAGGCTCTGGTCGACGAGGAAGCCCAGCCCGTCGAGGACGTCGACGTCGAGCCCCTCCGCGCAGACCGCCTCCGCCGCGTCCAGCCCGGCTCCGCCGGCGAACACCGACAGGCGGGCGAGGAGCCGCTGGGCCGTGGCATCGAGCAGGTCGTAGCTCCAGGCGATGGCGTCGCGCAGCGTCTGCTGACGTGTCGGCAGGTCGCGCGACCCGCCCCGCAGCAGACCGAGCCGGTCACTGAGCCGGGTCGCGATCGCCCGGGGAGGCAACAGCTTGACCCGGGCGGCCGCCAGCTCGATCGCGAGCGGCAGACCGTCCAGCCGGGCGGCGATCTCGGCCACGGCCGCTGCGTTGTCCTCCTGGAGCTGGAAACCGGGCTTGACGGCGCCGGCGCGCTCGACGAACAGGGTCACCGCCTCGAACCCGACCAACGCGTCCGGCGAGACGTCGGCGCCGAGTTCCGGCACCGCCAGCGGCGGCACCGGGTACTCCTGCTCTCCGGAGACGCGTAGACCTGCACGCGAGGTGACCACGACCTTCAGGCCCGGGGCGCCGGCGAGCAGCTCGCTGACGACAGGTGCCGCCGGCAGCACCTGCTCGAAGTTGTCCAGCACGAGCAGCAGCTCGCGGGTGGCGAGGTGGTCGAGGACGCTCGCCATCGGAGGTCGCCCTGACGTGTCCTGCAGCGCCAGCGCCGCCAGGATGGCCGAGGGGACCAGCTCCGGTTCGACGACGTTGGCGAGCGCGACGAAGAACACGCCGTCGCGGAAGCGCTCGGCAGCGGTCGCCGCCAGCTGCAGCGACAGCCGGGTCTTGCCGGTGCCGCCCGGGCCGGTCAGCGTGAGCAGCCGGGTGCGATCGAGCAGGAGGCAGACCTGCTCGATCTCGCGCTGGCGCCCCACGAAGCTGGTGAGCTGGGTCGGCAGGTTGTTGGGGCGCGCGTCGAGCGACCGCAGCGGCGGGAACTCCTCACGCAGACCGGGGGCGAGCACCTGGTAGAGGCGTTCGGCGACCGCGAGGTCCCTCAGCCGGTGCTCGCCGAGGTCCCGCAACGTGTGATCGCTGCGGCCGACCACCAGGTCATGGGTGGTGCGGGACATCAGGATCTGCCCGCCCCAGCCGGCGCTGAGCATCCGGGCGAGACGGTGCAGGTCCAGGCCGGAGTAGTCGCCGTCCCGCGAGCGGACCGCATCCCCGGTGTGCAACGCCATGCGGACGCGGAGCTCGACCCCGTCGGGCCAGACGTGGCTGCTGAGCCGCCGCTGCGCCGCCACCGCGGCGTCCACCCCGGCCGAGGCGGTGGGGAACACGGCGAAGATGGCGTCACCGGCCGAGCCGAACACCTCTCCGCCGCAGGCTCGCACGGCGTCGCGCAGGATGCGGTTGTGCTCATCCAGCACCGCGTGGTAGCGGTCGCCGAGCGACCGAAGTAGCCGGGTGGAACCTTCGATGTCGGTGAAGAGGAAGGTCGCCGTGACGGTCGGGGCGTCTCCGGCCGCGCCCGTGTCCGTCGTCGTCTGGTCCACGGTGGTTCCGATGGTGCTGCTGCTGGCGGTGTGCGAGGATCCCGGCGGTCGGCGATGCTACCCGCGGTCGCGAACGGAGAGCCAGGGCGATCTCCACGCAGCGGGGTTCCCGAGGGGCCCGAGCGGACCGCCGCCCGGATCCGTCGCGGTTGTCGCCTGGGCAGCGTGGCACCCTGCTCGCCGCCATCCTCGGTTCGGGCATGGTGTTCCTCGACTCGACCCTGGTCAATGTCGCCCTGCCGCGGATCGGGGAGGAACTTCGGACCACCCTGTTCAGCACGCTGGAAGCGCAGTCGTACGTCTACAACGCGTACCTGCTGACGTTGAGCGCCCTGCTGGTGGTGGGCGGAGCGTGGAGCGACCAACGCGGGCGGCGGCGCGCGTTCGTGCTGGGGCTGGTCGGCTTCGGCGTGACCTCTGTGCTGTGCGGGGTGGCGCCGACCATGGAGACGCTGATCGCCTTCCGGATCATGCAGGGCGCGGCGGGTGCGCTGCTCGTCCCGGTCTCCCTTGCGCTGCTGACCGCCGGCTTCGAGGGTGAGGACCAGGGACGAGCCTTCGGCTTGTGGGCGGGTGCGTCGGCGCTGAGCACCATCGTCGGGCCGTTCGTGGGCGGCGTGCTGGTGGACACCGTGTCGTGGCGGCTGGCGTTCCTGATCAACGCGCCGCTGGCCGCGGTCGCGGTGTGGGCCTCGGTGCGGTGGGTGGCCGAGTCCCGCGACGATCAGGCCACCGGGTACGTCGACTGGTGGGGAGCCGTGGTGGTGGCGCTGGCGGTGGGCGGACTGACGCTGGGGGCGATCCGCGGCCAGCAGCAGCAGTGGCAGGACCCGGTCGCGTTCACGGCGCTGGCCGTGGGGGCGGCCGCCGCGGTGACGGTGCCGTTCCGCATGCTGTGGGCCCGGCACCCGCTGGTCCCCCCGGACCTGTTCCGTTCGCGCAACTTCACCGTGACGAACCTGTCCACCGTGGTGATCTACGGCGGGCTGTACGTGGTGCTGTACCTACTGGTGATCCACATGCAGGGGACGCTGGGGTACACCGCCGCGGCGGCCGGGGTCGCGCAGATCCCCTCGCTGGTGTTCCTGGCGGTGTTCTCGGCGCGCTTCGGAGCGCTCGCGAGCCGCTACGGCCCCCGCCGGTTCATGGCAGGTGGGCCGGCGTTGATGGCCATCGCCGTGCTGTGGCTGGTGCGACTGCCCTCCACCAGCGATGCCTGGTCGTTGCGCCTGGGGGACGTCTCGTCGCTGGTGCCGCCCGTCGGGTACCTGCGCGATGTGCTGCCGGCCATGACACTGCTGGGCGTCGGGCTCGTGATCATGGTGGCCCCGCTCACCACCGCGCTGATGCGGTCGGTGGAGGTCCGCCACGCGGGGGTCGCGTCCGCGGTGAACAACGCGCTGTCGCGGGTCGGTCCCCAGCTGGCCGGGGCGCTGATCTTCGTGGCGGTGACCGCCAGCTTCTACGGGGCGCTGGCGGGGCGGGTACCGCGGCTCGACGTGTCCTCCCCGGACGTGCGCAACCAACTGTCGCCGCTGAACCCACCGTTGGGTGAGGTCGGGCCGGACGTCGCCGTGGCGACCCGGGAGGCGTCCACGCGCGCCTTCCACGTGGCCATGGTGCTGGCCGCCGCACTGTTCGGCGGGGGGGCGGTGATCAACGCGGTCGGGATCCGCGACCCGCAGAGACCGGGCGAGGCGCTGGCCGCGACCGTGCCCGGCGGGGTGCCGCAGATCCCGAGCGCCTGAACGTCACCGAGGGAGACGGCCGGGTGCCGACTCCGTGCGCTCGGCCGGGTCGCGGCTCTACCGACAAGCCATGCGCGGACCGGGCGGCGGCCGCGGGGACCCCTCCAGCGAGCACCCGGCCGGCTCGAGCTTCGCTGCAAGGTTCAACCTCTCAACCACGGCGCCGACCGGGGCGCGCGAAACGCTCGGATACCCTCGGCCGGAATGGGCCCGTAGCTCAGTTGGCAGAGCGCCTGCTTTGCAAGCAGGAAGTCGTCGGTTCGAATCCGATCGGGTCCACCAGCGTTCCCGTACGACCGGCGACACAACCCCTGCGGCGGACGGGAACCCGGCGGCAACGCTGACGGCGCGCGACGCCACCACGGTCACGGCACCGACCGGCGTGGTCGACCGCCGAGGTCGCCGGGGTGTGCGACCCGCGCCCCGCCACGGAGGATTGGAATGACAGCCGCCATCGAGGTACGGGGCCTCGTCAAGCACTACGACACCGTCGAGGCGGTGCGCGGCATCGACCTCACGATCGAGGAAAGTGAGGTCTTCGCGCTGCTCGGTCCGAACGGCGCCGGGAAGACCACCACGGTGGAGATCCTGGAGGGTCACCGTCGGCGCACCGACGGAACCGTCTCGGTGCTGGGCCTGGACCCCGAGAGGGGCGGGCGCGATCTGCGGGAACGCATCGGCATCGTGCTGCAATCCGCGGGCATCGAACCCGAACTCACCGTCCGGGAGGCCTTGCGGACCTACGCCGCCCTGTACACCCGGCCACGCGGCGTCGACGAGGTCATCGAACTGGTGGGCCTCGACGACAAGGCCGACGCGCGCATCAAGCACCTCTCCGGTGGCCAGCAGCGGCGGCTCGACCTCGGGCTGGGCCTCATCGGCGACCCTGAGCTGATCTTCCTGGACGAACCGACAACCGGGTTCGACCCCTCCGCCCGCCGCCGCGCCTGGGCGCTGGTCAGCAGCCTGCGGTCGCTGGGGCGAACCATCCTGCTCACGACGCATTACATGGACGAGGCCCAGGCGCTGGCCGACCGCGTGGCCGTCATCGCCGCGGGCCGCATCCTCGCCGAGGGCCCACCTGGTGCGTTGACCGGCCCGGAGGGCGAGCTGAGCACCACCATCCGCTTCCGGCTTCCCCCCGACGTCGGTCTCGAAGACCTCCCTGGGCGCTTCGCAGACGCGGCGGTGGCCGTGGACGGCGGCGTCGAGGTGACCACCGGGCAGCCCACGACCATGCTGCACGCCCTGACCTCGTGGGCGATGCAACGCGACCTGGAGCTGGAGCAGCTGACCGTCACCCGCCCGAACCTCGAGGAGGTCTACCTGGCGCTCACCGCCCGCGCGGAGAGCGACCGTGGCTGACCACGTCCCTGTACCCAGGCTGGTCTGGCACCTGGTGCGCTACCACAACCGGATCTTCTGGCGCACCCCGATCGCCGCCTTCTTCACGTTGGTGTTCCCCCTCATGTTCCTGGCGCTGTTCGACCTGCTGTTCGGTGGCGAGATCGAGTCCGGGCCGGCCAGTATCAGCGTGGCGCAGTTCTTCGCGCCCTCCCTGGCGGTCTTCGCGGCGGCGACAGCTACCTACAGCAACCTGGCGATCGGTACGGCGATCGCCCGCGACCAGGGCACCCTCAAACGGATCCGTGGGACACCGACCCCGCCATGGGCCTACCTGGCGAGCCGTGTCGGGTCGGCGATCTGGGTGGCCCTCCTGGCGACCGTGCTGATGATGGCGGTCGGGGTGGTGGCGTACGACGTCAACGTCGACGTCGAACGTGTACCGGCGGCGCTGCTGACGTTCGGCGTCGGCGTGGGCGCCTTCTCGGCCCTCGGGCTCGCGTTGGCGGCGCTGTCCCCGTCGGGGGACACCGCCCCGGCCATCGCCAACGCCACCCTGCTGCCGCTCGCGTTCATCTCGAACGTGTTCATCCCCATCGAGGACCCGCCACGTTGGCTGGACGTGCTGGCCACCGTCTTCCCGCTGAAGCACTTCGTGGACGCCTTCCAGGACGCCTTCAATCCCTTCACCGCCGACCTCGCGTTCCGCGGGGGACACCTCGCGGTGATCGCGGTGTGGGGTCTGAGCGGAGCCCTCGTCGCCCTCGCCACCTTCCGCTGGGAGCCCCGCGGCGGCGAACGTGCCGGTCTGACCCGCCGCCGCGCCGGCTCACACAGGTGACACCCGGTCGCGACACGCGTCGACGACTCGCCGCACGCTGAACGCACACACACTGCTGGGATCCCGTGGGCGTGGCGAGGGGTGCAGCAGTGGTCGTCCCGGCAGCTCACGGGGACGACCCCGACCTGACCATCGGACGTAGCGCGTGACGGCCGAGCGCGGTCACGCTGTCGGGTGGGTCGCCGCATCGACAGAACGGCCCACCATGATCACGCTGGGGATCATCCTTCTCATCATCGGGCTGCTGACCGGCACCGGGATCCTCTGGTCGATCGGGGTCCTCCTGGTCCTGATCGGTGCGATCCTGTGGATCCTGGGCGCCATGGGTCGCGCGATCGGCGGTCGACGCCACTACTGGTAGCCGGTCGCGGCGCCAGCCCCCCCGGCACGCCGTGCACCAGCACCGGTCGCCGAACCGCGCCGGCCACCGAGCCCCGCCACACCGCGACGGGAACCAGCACCGCCCGCCCCGTCACCGCGTGGTCGGTCAGTCCTGCTTCTGCGCGATCCGCTGGCGAGCTCCTGCTTGTTCATCTTCGATCGGCCCTGGACGTCGAGGTCCTCGGCCCGCTCGTACAGCTCCTCCTTCGTCGAGCCCTTGACGTCCAGACCGCCGGCGGTCTCGCCGCCCGGCTGATCGGCGCCCCGCGCAGCGCGCTCGTCCGACGGACCCTTGTGGCCCTTCGGTTCCCAGTGGTCACCGACCTTCTCGAACCTGTGCTTCAACGCCGAGTAGGCGGTCCGGTGGGCCCGTTTAACCCTCGCCGTAGGTATCGACGGCGCTGTCGTGAGCGCTGATGAAGGTCTCCTGCGCCTCCTCCGGTCATCGCTTGCGGCTCAAGCCACCGCGACGACCTGGTCGTGAGCCGGTCAGGGCAGCCATCGGGGAGGGAGCCGCACTCCCGAGCCGCCGGCACGGGATCTGGTTAGCGTGGGCGGGGCGGGGAAGGACGCGGCATGACCGTCGACGTCGAGGCAGCGATCGACGCGCTGTTCGCAGCACCACTGGACGAGTTCGTCGAGCGCCGCGACGCGCTCGCCCGGCAGCTGCGCTCCCAGGGCGACCGTGCTGCCGCGGGGCGTGTGAAGAGCCTGCGCAAGCCGACGCTGGCGGCCTGGGCGGTGGACCAGGCCGTGCGCCGGCGCCCCGACGACACCGACCGGCTGCTCGCGGCAGGCGAGCGGGTCGTGGCTGCGCAGCGACGGGCGGTGAGCGGAGCGGATGCCGATCCGCTGCGTGACGCGGTGGTCGACCTGCGGACGCTCGTACGGACCCTTGCCGACGAGGCCGTGGCGGTGATGTGGGACGTCGGAGCGGCCGCCGCTCAGCACGTCGACGAGGTGCGCACGACGCTCCAGACCGGGGCGGTCGACGAGGACGCGCGTGAGGACCTGCGACGCGGACGGCTCGAACGTCCGCTGTCCCCGGCCGGGTTCGGCACGCTCGCGGGCCTCTCGGTCGTCACCACCGAGGCCACCAGCGAGCAGGACGAGGTGGCGGCCCCCGACCGGGCACGCGCCGAGGCCCGCCATCGGGTCGAGCGGCTACGCCGCCAGGCGGAGACGTTCCGGGCAGCGGCGGAGCGCCTGGATCGGCGCGCGACGCAGGCGGAGGAGCGCGCCCGACGCCTGGCCGATGAGGCCCGAGTCGCGACGGAGGACGCGGCCGACCGCCGGGACGAGGCGGACCGCGCCGCTCACGAGCTCGCCGAGGTCGAGCGCGCCATCGCGGCCAACGAAGCGGGGCTCGACGGTGGATGAGCGTGTGCGCAGGGTCGGTCGGGTGCGCTCCCCGCCTGGCGTGTCGTGCCGCCGCCTGCCCCCTCCCCGGCAGGCGGTGACGAACTCGGCGCCGCAGATCCGCCGCACGCCCCGAGCCGCCGGCGGACGGTTCAGCGGGACAGCAGCTCCTCGAGACGCTGGGCGGTCCCGTCGGCGACCAGGTCGCGGCCACCCACCACGAGACCGAGGACACGCTGCTCGCCCGTCCAGCGGCCCCGGAGGAACTGCTGGGTGGTGTCGGTCAGGGAGGCGCCGCCGTCACCCTCAACCGGCACGAACACACCCGACCGCGCTCCCGTGATGGCCGATGCGGACAGGACGTGCGCCCACCCGTCGGCGCGTCGCACGTTCACAGCGATGGCGAAGCGCGGGACGGTGTCGCGAGCGCGTAGCTGACGTTCCGCCTCCTCGGAGATGGCCAGGGCGGTCTCCACCCGGGTCGGCCCGGCGAGGCGGATGACCTGCGCGCCGGCGGCAGCGCCCGCCGTCCCGGCGGTGGGTTCGTCGACCGCGACGGGACCGCCGGCGACGAACAGGAGGTCCAGGTCGAGCTCCGCGATGACCTGCTGGGTGGCCGGGTGCAGTTGCGAGGGCGAGGTGAGCAGGATCGGGATGCCGAAGGCAGCGCCCAGCGACCCGGCGGTCACCGCGTCGGGCCAGTTGCCGCGGGTCGCGAGCACCGCGCTGCGCGGAGCGTGACCACCCAGCTCGGGCAGCCGTCGACGCACCTCACGAGCGATGGCGGCAGCGGTCTCCTCGCGCGACGGCCCGGCCAGCCGCACAGGCTGGTAGCCCAGGGCTCGTACCTCGCTGTCCAGCGCGGTCGGCAGCGCACCGGACCCACCCAGCAGGTAGACCCGGCGACCTTCGGGCAGCACCCGCCGAAGCTCCTGCCGCGTCGCAGCCGGCAGCGCACCGACAGGTTCGGCGAACAGCAGCGGTCCGACGCCGAAACCCAGGGCGCTACCAGCCAGAGCGTCGGGGAACTGGTCGTGTCGTGCCAGGATCGCATGCCTGGCGCTGCCGTCGGCGAACAGCAGACGCGACACCGCGACCGCCTGGGAAACAGGACGTGTGGTGTCGCGCGAGGCGGCCACGCGTTCCGTGCCAGGCGGTGGCGCGGGTGTGGTGGCGGTCGGGCTGGGCGACGGGCTGGGACTGGGCGAGGTCGTCGCGTGCGGCGACGGGGACGCCGGCCGCGGTGTGCTGCCGGCCATCGTCCGCAGCGCCGCGTCGGTCCGCACCAGTCCCGAGCCGTAGGCGTCGTCCCGTCCGGCCGGGCCGAGGTCCTCGGCGGTGCCGGTCAGGACTCCCGCCACCTGGTCGGGGCTTGCCGCCGGCTGGTGGGCTCTCATCAGCCCCGCGACGCCGGCCACGTACGGTGCAGAGAAGGACGTTCCCTGCACCAGCGCGAGGCGTCCCAACTCCAGCGCGTGGTTGGTCGTGAGGACGAGCGCGTCCGCCCCGCCGGCCTCGTAGTCGCCGCCGGGGGCCACGAGGTCCACGGCGGCGTTGATCTGGCTGTAGCCGGCTCGCTGCTTTGTGGGGCCGGTCGCGCCGACGCCGAGCACCCGCTGGCAGCCGGCCGGCATCGCGGTCGCTCCGGCCGTTGACGGGTCCGACTGGCCGTTGCCGGCAGCCGCCACCACCAGGCTGCCGGCGGCGTGCGCCTCATCGATCGCCGATTGCAGCGAGGTGGGGCAGCGATCCATGTAGGCGCCCAGGCTGAGGTTGATCACATCGGCCCGGCCGACCGGGTCGCTGACCGCGTAGTCGATGCCGGCGATGACGGCGCTGAAGGGGATGGCATCACAGTACGCGCCGGGGCGGGTGGAGTTCACGGCGATGTCGGTGATGGCGACGTCCCAGGCGACGCCGGCCACGTCGGAGCCGTTGTTGCCGACAGCGCCAAGGACACCCGCCACCCACGTGCCGTGGCCCACGCCACAGCTGTCGTTGTCCACACCCTGGCGAGGGGGTCCCGCCGGCCGCCCGGTGGAGATGTCGACCTGCGCGTCGACGTTGCCGCGGAGGTCGGGGTGGTCGCCGCGCACACCGGTGTCGATGACCGCGACCCGGGTGACGTCACGGCCGGTCTGGACGTCCCAGCCGCCGGGTGCACGGGTCTGCCCATGGGCCCACTGCCTGGAGTAGTACGGGTCGTTGGGAACGGCCATGCGCGACGCGAAGCGGTCGGCCTCCACCGCGATCACGCCGGGCAGCGCCCGCAGCACCTGCTCCGCCGCGACCTGATGGTTGGGCGCGACCTTCACCATCGCGACGCGGTCTGCGATCCGCGCCATCGTCCGCTGCTCGACACCCCGCTGGGACAGCGCCCGCGGGGCGTGTTCGAGCACGGCCGGCAGGTCGCCGCCGTGCCCTGTGGTCATCAGCAGCGTCCCGGGCACCGCCCGTCCGCCGCGGTCCTCCCCCGGGCCCTGCCCGGACGGGAAGGCCAACAAGCCGACCAGCAGCGCGGCGACGATGCCGAGCGCCAGTGGTAGTCGGGCAGAAGTCACCAACCGCATGCCCCGACCGATCGACGTCCCCGAGGCGGCCTCGTGGAGGCACCGCCACACCCCTATCGCTCAGAGTAATCACCTGACCTGGGAGCGTTACTGTCCAGAGGGACGCCTGGTCGAATGGGCGGGACCTCCCGTTCGGCCGAGGCACACACAACCCATGTGCGCGACCGCGGCCATGCTGGGAAGTGTGCCCGTGAGAGGCAGCTCGGTGGCTGGCAACGTCCCGACGCGGGGGCGTGTCGTGAAGGTGGTTCCCTTCCACGCTCCGCGGGCTCGTGGCGCGTGGCCGTGCGGCTTCTGCGACGAGCTCTTCCCCGTGCGTGACAGCTGGCACGTGCAGGTGCGACATCGCGGACGCGTCATCGCGTGCCCGGCCTGCGCCCGCGACGCGGCCGAGCACCTATCGCCCCCGGACGTGGACCTGACCGGCTGACGTCAGAGCGTGGCGTCGCGACGCGCCCGTCCCGCCGTCGCCGCAGCCTCCACCCGCAGCCGGCGTTCCGCTGCCGCGATCGTGCGGCGAGCCTGCAGCACGCTGTCGGCGTTCACCGAGATCGAGTCGATCCCGAAACCCACCAGCTGCTCGGCGAACCGCGGGCGGTTCGATGGGGCCTGTCCACACAGCGAGGATGTGATCCCGGCCTCCCGGCACGCGGTGACGATCCGCTCCACAGCGTCGAGCACCGCGGCATCCATCTCGTCGAACAGGTCCGTCAGTGCGGGGTTGTCACGGTCGACGCCGAGCATCAACTGCGTGAGGTCGTTGGATCCGATCGAGACGCCGTCGATGCCCAGCTGGGCGTACTCGGGGATGCGGTACACGACCGACGGGACCTCCGCCATGACCCAGCGCTGCAGGTCGAGGTCCCCACCGAGCGGGCTGGCGTCGATGGCTTCCAGGCAGGCCTCGAGCTCCCAGCGGGTCCGCACGAACGAGATCATCAGGTGCAGGTTGTCGGTCTCCTCCCGCACACGAGCGAGCACGCCGAGTTCGAAGGCGAACATCTCGGCGTCGCGCACGTACCGGAAGCAGCCGCGGTACCCGAGCATCGGGTTCTCCTCGTGCGGCTCGTGCTCGTCGCCGCCCACGAGTCCGCGGAACTCGTTGGTCTTGAAGTCGGACGCACGGTAGATCACGGGGCGCGGGTGGAACGGCCGGGTGATCTGCAGGATCCTGTCGGCCATCGCCGCCGCCGCCTCGTCGTGGCGACCCTGAGCAAGCATCTGCTTGGGATGCTCGCCGCGGAGCGCGTCGACGATGAGGAACTCCGCCCGCAGCAGGCCGACCCCGTCCACCGGCAGCTGCGCCACCTCCCGGGCACGACCCGGGACGGCGAGGTTGACGAACAGGGCGGTGCTCATCGGCATCGCCGCCTCGTGGCCTCCTGCGCGCTCTTGGAGGCCGCCCGGTCGGCGGTGGCCGCGGGCCGTCAGATCGTCCGTGACGTGGCCGGCGTAGACCAGGCCGGCCCGGCCGTCGACGGTCACGGTGTCGCCGTCGCGCAGGCGCCGGGTGGCGTCGCCGGTACCGACCACACACGGCACCTGCAGCTCACGAGCGACGATCGCGGCGTGGCTCGTGATCCCACCGCTGTCGGTGACCAACGCTCCGGCCCGCTTCATGATAGGCATCCAGGCGGGGGCGGTCATGCCGGTGACGAGGACCTGGCCGTCGTCGAAGCGGTCGCCCTGCCGGGGAGAGCCGAGCACCCGGACCGTGCCCGCCGCGACGCCTGCTGATGCACCCAGTCCCTCCACCGCGATCTCGACGTCGGGCAACCGTTGCGGTGCACCTGACTCACCGTCGCCGGGATCACGCTGGTCGAAGGCGGGGACGGGACGTGCCAGGACCACGTACAGCCGGTCGCCCTCCATGATCCACTGGATCTCCTGGGGGCGGCCGTAGTGCTGCTCCACCTCCAACCCCAGGTGGGCCAGCTGCGTGAGTTGGTCGTGGTCGAGCAGCTGGCCCGATCCCCGGTCACCGTCCGGCGCGACCTGCCGGTCGGCCTGGTCGTCGCACCCGATCCCCTGTGCGGCGTGCCCGACGCGGACGACGGTCAGGGTCGCCGCGTCGTCGCGGCGGTGCAGCACGTACGTGTCCGGCTCGATCGCTCCGGCCGGTCCCGCCTCGCGCAGCCCGGCCGTCGCCTCGATGATCATCCGGTCGCGCTCACCGTCCGGGTCGGCGGTGAACATCACGCCGGCACGGTCCGCGTCGACCGCGCGCTGGATCACCACTGCGACGGCCGGCTCCTCCTCGACACCGTGACGGCGACGGTCGGTGAGCGCCTGCTCGCTGAAGATCGACGTCCAGCAGTCGACCAGCCGCTCGAGCAGTGCGTCGTCGCCGGTGACGTCGGTGGAGGTCCCGTGGGTGCGGGCCGAGGCTGCCTGGCCGTCGTCGTGCGTCGTGGCCCACGACCGCACCGCCGCCGGTTCACCGCCGTCGCCGAGACGACGGTAGGCGGCAAGGACGGCCTGGCGCAGCTCGTCCGGGATCCGGGCTCCACGGACCAGGTCGCAAGCCGTCCTGGAGGCCTCGGCGACATGAGCGGGATCGTCGGGGTCGGCTCGGTCGACGAGCTCGTGCAGCCTCGCGCGGACGCCGGCGTCCTCCATCGCTCGCAGGTAGGCGGCCGGTGTGACGACGAAGCCCGGAGCGACGGGGAGGCCGGCGTTGACCAGCTCGACGAGGTCGGTGACCTCGCCCCCGGCCAGGCGGGCGTCGTCGGTCGACAGCTCCGCGAAGTCAGCGACGAGCTCGCTCATCACCCTCCCCGCGTCGTCGGCGGACCGGGCGAGGGTGGCAGCCTAGGTCCTAACCGCGAGCTGCTGCTCGTCCACGGAGACGGGCGTCGACAGCGCACGCGCGCCACGTCGACGGGGGCAGCGGGGTGACGCCCGCCGGCCTCGACCGTCGGGATGCGGGACGGCGACGCCCGTGGCGACTCAGCGCGCCCAGACGCCGACCGGTTCGAACTGCAGCGGGATGTCCACCAGGATCAGCTCGCTGGTGTCCTCGGCGGTGATACGCAGCTCCGGCTGGTCGAGCACGTAGGCGGCGTCACCGGTGGCGACGTCGGTGTCGTCGAAGGAACCCGCTCCTGCGATGAGGTAGACGTAGGCACCCCGGCCGTCGTCGAGCTCGTGGGTCACCTGCGTGCCCGGCGTTAGCCGGGCGACGTGCACCGTCGCGTCCTGATGAACCATCACGACGTCGTCGCTGTGGGGGCCCAGCACCCGGAGCAGCCGATCGGTGCGCTGCTCCTCGGTGTACTGGCGCTGCTCCACCTCGGGTGGCAGGCTCGGGCGATCCGGCAAGATCCACAGTTGGATGAAGCGCATCGGTTCATCCTCGGAGGCGTTCTGCTCGGAGTGGTAGGCCCCTGCGCCGAGCGTCATGCGCTGTACTCCGCCGGGGCGCAGCACGCCACCGTTCCCGAGGCTGTCCTCGTGACGGAACAGGCCCTCGACCACGTAGGTGATGCCCTCCACGTCGCGGTGGGGGTGGAGGGGCCAGACCGCTCCCGGCTCGAGGCGGTCGTCGTTGAACACCCGTAACGGCCCCAGACCCATGTGGTCGGGGTCGCGGTAGCGGTCGAAGGAGAAGTGCCAACGGGCGTGGAACCAGCCGCCGTCCTCGGCGTGGATGTCACGATCGCGTCGCAGGCGGATCACGACGGGCCGGTGCCGTGCCGTGCCATCTCCGCATCGAGGTCGAGGGGGGCGACGATCGCGCTCCGTTCGTATTCCCCCCACTGGTCGCGCGGCACCATCCACATGACCTCGAACTCGTTGCCGTCAGCGTCGCGTCCGTACAGCGACTTGGTGGCGCCGTGGTCGCTGGCCCCGACCAGCGCCCCGAGTCGCTGGAGCGTCTCCCGGGCGGCGACGAGGTCGTCGATGCGGTCGACCTCCCACGCCAGGTGGTACAGCCCGACCGCGCCGCGCGGCGGCGACGGGGCGTGGTCGCCAACGCTGAACAACCCCAGATCGTGGTGGTTGGCGGACCCGCGCGCACGCAGGAACACGGCCCGGCCATCCGCCTCCGTCGTCACGGCCTCGAAGCCGAAGGCCTCGGCGTAGAAGGCGGCGGCGCGGACGGCATCGCGGACGAACAGCACCGCGTGGTTCAGCCGACGAACCGGGATCATCGCGACCAGCCTACAGAGCCGGGCCGTCACGGGTGGGAGCCGTGACCGCCCTCGGTCGACGACGTCGCCGCGGCCTCCGGCGGTCACGTCGGATCCCCACCTCGTGCGTGCAGCCGCCGACCCCGAGCCGACGGCGGCGCCCGGTCAGAGAGCCCGCGGCTCCTCCCACAGCGCCTCGTCCAGTTCGCGTTCTCGCTTCCTCTTCAGCAAGAAGCCGACCGCCCCGGCTCCGGCGAGCAGAAGCGCGAACAGCTTGCCCTTCCCTCCGGACTTCTCCTCGACCGCCTCGTCGTCGTCCTTGCCGAACATCCGGTCCCCTTCCGCTCGTCGGATGGCACGGCGCGGTGGCGCGCACACAGCCTGCCACCAACCGGCCTCGCGGTCACAACCGCGCCCCGCGCGGCAGGACCTGAGGGAAGGGATCGCGGGTCCAGGACCGGACACCACCCCGGCGGCGGGCACCCATGGTCGTGCCGCGGGCCGTGCACTGGGCCGTGACCCCGTTGGAGGTGGGCGGCTGGTGCGAGGGGATCCGGCCGGGAGACGGACGGTGGGGCAACCTGGACTTGAACCAGGGACCTCACCCTTATCAGGGGTGCGCTCTAACCAGCTGAGCTATTGCCCCGCGAGGGTCGGAGAGTACCCAGGGGCGTGGCGCCGCGCGAACCTCAGGCGTCCCCACGCCGGCCGAACAGCGACTCGTCGCTGCGCTGGGTCTCACTGGCCCCCTCGCCCGGAGCCGGCCCGTCCCCCGACCACTGCACCCCCGATTCCGCCGCCCGGCTGGCCCCGCTAACACGGCTCGCCCCGCCGCCAGCCTCGCCCCGACCCGGACCGTCCGCCGACGGCTGCACCCGCGACCCCTGCGGCTCCGCGCGGCTCTCACGCCTGGCGTCCTTCACACGTTCCCACGGCCAGCGGCCAACCCCCTCGTCGGCACCCCCCGTGCGCGCGGTCGAGCCTGGACGGTCGCGGGGGGCGCGTTGGCTCTGCGGGGAGGTGCGCGGCGTCGCGCGCCCCGGGGCCGGCGTGCCGCCTGCGGACCCGGTGCCGCCTGCGGACGCGGTACCACCTGTGGCGCCAGCCGGCGTGGGCGCGGTCCGTGCGGGACCCGCGGCGGGCCCGACGGCAGGCCGTCGACCGGGCGACGGGGACTGCTCGGCGGGCCGCCCCGACGCGACGCCGGCCCGTACCGGACCCGCGGGGGCCCCCTCGTCCTGCAACGTGACGCTCAGCCCCCCGACCAGGTCGGCGATGAGGTTGTGGAGGAACGCCAGGAAGACCATCAGGCCCGTCTGGATCACCACGCCGAGGATCCCCAGCAGGAGCAGGTAGCGGAACAGGTTGCCGCCGTTGATGCCGCACTCCTGGAAGCCCACATCCGTCGCCAGCTGGCAGAACTGCTCGACGACGCCGAGTTGGCTGATCGCGAACCACAGGACGCCGAAGCCGAGCAGTCCGATCGCCAGCAGGCAGACGTTCAGGACCGATCCGAACTTCAGGACCGTCCAGGGATCGATCCGCCGCAGGATGAGCTTGCGGCGCGCCACGACGTCTCCTCGTCCACGCGTTCGCTGCGACGACCACTGTCGACGACCCAGGGTCGCAGGCGTCACCGCGGGAGTGTACGGGCCGGGCTCAGCCGGGCCCGTCATCCCTGCGAGGCGTCGTCCTCATCCACCTCGTCGCCCTCGAACACCAGCGCCACGGACACCACCTTGGCGCCCTCGTCGGGGCGCATCACGCGAACACCCTGGGTGGCCCGGCCGGTCGGAGGCACGTCGGCGACCGCCATGCGGATCACCGTGCCGGCGTCGGTGACGAGGAACGTCTCCGCGTCGTATGGCGCGATCAGCGTACCCACCAGTCCCCCCCTCTCCTCGGTGAGCCGGGCGGTGATGACCCCCTTGCCCCCGCGCTTCTGCAGCGGGTAGCGCTCGAGGGGGGTGCGCTTGCCGAACCCCTCCTCGGTGATCACCAGCAGCTGACCGTCCTCCACTCCTTTCGCCAAGGCGAGCACCTCGTCGTCGTCCTCCAGCCGCATCCCGATCACCCCGGTGGCGTTGCGTCCCATCGGACGTACGTCGTCCTCGTGGAAGCGGATCGCCTGAGCCTGCTTCGACACCAGGAACAGGTGGTCATCCCCGTTGGTGACCGTCGCGCCGATGAGCTCGTCGCCAGGGTGGAGGTTGAGAGCGATGAGGACCGACCGGGGCGAGTCGTAGTCGGACAGAGAGGTGCGCTTGACCGTTCCCCGCCGGGTCGCGAACACCAGGTAGTGATCGTCGTCGAACGCCGACAGGGGGATGACCTCGGCCACCCGTTCTCCCCGTTCGAACGCCAGCCCCGGCACGTTGGCGACGTACACGCCCCGCGCCGCGCGACCGCGGTCGGGCACCTGGTACGCCTTGATGCGATGGACCCGCCCCTGGTCGGTGAAGAACAGCAGCCAGTCGTGGGTCGAGCACACCAGCAGGTCGACGACCAGGTCGTCGTCGCGCAGCTCGGTGCCGGACACCCCCCGACCGCCGCGTCGTTGCGTGCGGAACGCCGCGGTGGGGGTGCGCTTGACGTAGCCGGCCCGGGTCCGCGTGATGGCGACCTCCTCCTCCTTGATGAGGTCCTCGACCGTCATCGTGGTGTGGTCCTCGATGATGCGGGTGCGGCGCCCGTCCGCGAAGCGCCCCCGGACCTCCAGCAGCTCCTCCCTGATGATCCGCCGCACCTGTCCGGGATCGGCCAGCACCGCGCGCAGCTCGGCGATGCGTTCCTGCAGGTCGCGGTACTCCTCCTGCAGCCGCTGACGCTCCAGCGCCGCGAGCCGTCGTAGCTGCATGTCGAGGATCGCCTGTGCCTGGACGTCCGACAGCTCGTAGCGGCCGATCAGGCCTGTCCTGGCTTCGTCCGCGCTGGGCGAGCTGCGGATCAACCGGATCACGTCGTCGAGGTGGTCGAGCGCGGTGAGCAGTCCCTCCAGGACGTGCGCCCGTTCCTCCGCCTTGCGCAGCCGGTAGCGGGTGCGCCGGGTAATGACCTCGAACTGGTGATCGATGTAGTGGCGCAGCATCGCGTCGAGGGTGAGGGTGCGCGGGACGCCATCCACCAGTGCGAGCATGTTGCAGCCGAACGTGTCCTGCAGCTGGGTGTGCTTGTACAGCTGGTTGAGCACCACCTGCGCCTGGGCGTCACGCTTGCACTCGATGACGACGCGCATGCCTTCACGGGACGACTCGTCACGCAGGTCGCGGATGCCGGGGATGGTGCGGTTGGCGACCAGCGCCGCGATCTTCTGCAGCAGGTTGGACTTGTTGACCATGAACGGCAGCTCGGTGACCACGATGCGTTCGCCGGCGGTCTCGTCGTGCTCGATCGTGCAGACCGCACGGACCTTCACCGACCCGCGTCCGGTCGTGTAGGCCTCGTGCGCCCCCTCACGGCCGAGGATGATCCCGCCCGTGGGGAAGTCCGGTGCGGGCAGGTGCTCCATCAGCTCGACGGCGGTGAGGTTGGGGTCGTCGATCAGCGCCACGGTGGCGTCGATCAGCTCGCCCAGGTTGTGGGGCGGGATGTTGGTGGCCATCCCGACGGCGATGCCGGTGCCGCCGTTGGCGAGCAGGTTGGGGAACCGCGCCGGCACAACGACCGGTTCCTCCTCGTAGCCGTCGTAGTTGGGCTGGAAGGCGACGGTGTCCTCGTCGATGTCGCGCAGGAGCTCCATCGCCAGCTGCGACAGGCGCGCCTCCGTGTACCGCATCGCCGCGGGTGGATCGCCGTCGACCGAACCGAAGTTGCCGTGCCCGTCGATCAGCAGGTACCGGGTCGAGAAGTCCTGGCCCATCCGCACCAGCGCGTCGTAGATGGCCGCATCGCCGTGCGGGTGGTACTTCTTCATCACCTCCCCGACCGCGGAGGCGCACTTGCGGTACGGACGGTCGGGACGCAGACCTGTCTCGTCCATCGAGTACAGGATGCGGCGGTGCACCGGCTTCAGGCCGTCGCGGACGTCGGGCAGCGCACGTCCGACGATCACGCTCATGGCGTAGTCGAGGTACGACGACCTCATCTCGTCTTCGATCACGACGGGCTCGAGGCGCGCCTCGGTCACCACACCGCCGTCGGTGCCGGTCCGCGGTCCAGCGTCGGCGCCGGAGGGTGGCACGCCAGCGCCGACGCGGTCCTGCCCATCGCCGGTCACATCAGCCATCTCAGACGTCCACCGTCGCGTACCTGGCGTTGGCCTCGATGAACTCGCGGCGCGGCTCGACGTCGTCGCCCATGAGCACGGTGAACACCTCGTCAGCGACCGCAGCGTCCTCCAGCGTGACCCACTTCAGGGTCCGTCTCGCCGGGTCCATGGTGGTCTCCCACAGCTGCTCGGGATCCATCTCACCCAGGCCCTTGAAGCGCTGGACGTCGATCTTGCGGTCCTGGGGCAGCTGATCGAGCACGTCGTCCCGCTCGCGGTCGGAGTGGGCGTAGAACACGACGTTGCGGCGCGACGGGTGCTTGATCTGGTACAGCGGCGGCTGCGCGATGTACACGAAGCCGGCGTCGACCAGTTGCTTCATGTGGCGGAACACGAACGTCAGCAGCAGCGTGCGGATGTGCGCACCGTCCACGTCGGCGTCCGCCATCAGGATGAGCTTGTGATAGCGGGCCTTGCCCAGGTCGAAGTCGTCGCCGATGCCCGTCCCCATGGCCGTGATGAGCGCCTGCACCTCGTTGTTGTTGAGGATCCGCGCCAGCCGGGCCTTCTCGACGTTGAGGATCTTGCCGCGGATCGGCAGGATCGCCTGCGTACGACGGTCGCGCGCCTGCTTGGCGGAGCCGCCGGCGGAGTCGCCCTCCACGATGTAGAGCTCGCACTCGTCGGGATGGCGCGACTGGCAGTCGGCGAGCTTGCCCGGCAGCGCGGTCGAGTCCAGCAGGCTCTTGCGACGGGTCAGGTCCCGCGCCCGGCGGGCGGCGATCCGACCCTGCGCGGCCGCCTCCGCCTTCGCAACGACCCGCCGGCCCTCGGCCGGGTGCTCCTCGAGCCAGCGACCCAACGCCTCGTTGGTGGTGCGCAGCACGAAGGAGCGGACCTCGGTGTTGCCGAGCTTGGTCTTGGTCTGACCCTCGAACTGCGGGTCACCGACCTTGACCGACACGATCGCCACCATGCCCTCGCGCAGGTCGTCGCCGGTCAGGGATTCGACCTCCTTGGCGCGCAGCAGGTTGTGCTGCTTCGCCCACCGGTTGACGGTCGAGGTGACCGCCGTGCGGAAGCCCTCGTCGTGGGTGCCGCCCTCGTGCGTGTTGATGGTGTTGCAGAAGGACAGGATCGAGTCGTTGTAGTCGTCGATCCACTGCAGCGCCACCTCGATCGATTGCAGCCCGTGCGGACCGTGCTCCTCGTCGGAGAAGTGGAGCACCTCGTGCAGACCGTCCTTCTTCTTGGTGGACCGGACGTGGTCCACGAAGTCCTTGAGGCCACCGGGGGCGTGGAACGTCTCGCTGACCGGTCCCGGGTGTCGGTCGGTGAGCCGCTGGTCGGTGAAGGTGATCCGCAGCCCGGCGGTGAGGAACGCGGTGTCGCGCAGGCGACGCGTGATCGTGTCCTCGTCGAACTCGACCGACTCGAACACCGCCGGGTCGGGCCAGAAGGTGATCGTCGTGCCGCTGTCGTTCGCATCCGCGATGGCCGCCACCGGGCCCTGCGGGACGCCACGGACGTACTCCTGGCGCCACAGCTTGCCGTCGCGGCGCACCTCCGCGGTGAGCCGCTGTGACAGCGCGTTGACGACCGACACACCGACACCGTGCAGCCCGCCCGATACCGCGTAGGCCTGCTTGTCGAACTTGCCTCCGGCGTGCAGGACCGTCATCACGACCTCCAGTGCCGATCGGCCCTCCTTGCGGTGGGTCTCGACCGGGATCCCGGAGCCGTCGTCGCTGACCCGGACACCGCCGTCTGCGAGGAGCGTGACCACGATACGCGAGCAGCGGCCGGCCAACGCCTCGTCGACCGAGTTGTCCACGACCTCCCAGATGAGGTGGTGCAGTCCGCGCGGTCCGGTGGTGCCGATGTACATGCCTGGCCGCTTGCGCACCGCCTCGAGGCCTTCGAGGACGGTGATCTGTTCGGCCGTGTAGGAGCCCACCGGGAAGGGACGAGCGGACGGGTCGCCGGGGTCCTGCGGCATCGCCGCGGTGCTCTGCGCCAAGCGTGATCCTCCTGCACCCGGCTGCACCGGGCGTCCCGGACCATCCGGGCACGCCGGTGGCCCACTGAGGTGCGCGCGGTGCGATCAGATGGTCCCGGGAACCGAGCCGTATCCGGGGAGGACAGCCTACCAGAACGGGCCCTGCCCCACCGCGATCGCGCAGGGCTCGGTGCAACCGCCGGGCCTGGCGAGACTACGCTACGAGCGGCGCTCACCACGCTCCGTCGGGGCTGGTGTGGCCTGCAGCGGCCCCACCACGACGCGCACCCGCTGCACCAAACCGGGACGCAGGACCTCCGCGGCACGATCGGTCAGCGCGCCCGCCAGGTAACGGACCTCGGTCGCCCAGGCGCTGCTCTCCGCGCGGATGGTGAGCACACCGCCGGCGAGACGAACCGGCTCGCAGCGCATGGCCAGCTCCGGGCCGACCAGCTCATGCCAGCGCCGGAAGACGACCGCGCCCTCCAGTCGTTCCTCCCACCGTCGGCGGCCGGCGAGTGCGCGCACAAGTTCGCCGATCCGCCTCGGCGGCGATCCGCCCGCGACCACCCCGTCCTCGCCGAGTACCTCGTCGTCGCCATGATCGATCACGGTTCGCGCGCTCCGCTCGGGAGGGTCAACGACGTGAGACCGCGCTCACGTCGTCGCCCATGCGGACGTCGAACGTTACTCCCCGCAAGGGGACGTCGTCCTCGACGGCCGCCGTCACCACGACCTGCTCCCACCCTCCGCAGGCGACAGCCAGCCGCTGTCGACGGTCGCCGTCCAGTTCCGCGAAGACGTCGTCGAGCAGGAGGATCGGGCGGTCGCCGACCTCGGCGAGCACGTCCCGAGCCGCCAGTCGCAGGGCGAGCGCGAGCGACCACACCTGCCCGTGGCTGGCGTAGCCCCGCGCGGGCAACCCCCGCACTTCCAACTCGAGATCGTCGCGGTGGGGGCCGATCAGCGTGACGCCGCGCGCCCGCTCCTCGGCGGCGGCGCTCGCCACCGCGTCCCGTATGGTCGTGGCCAAGAGCGCCCGCTCGGGCACACCGGCGGGGTCATCCGCCGCCAGCACCACTCCGGCGGAGCTGCGGTACGCCAGCGCGATCGGTTCCGGCTGCCCCGCGAGCTGGGCGTAGGCGCGTCGTGCCGGCTCCCCAAGTGCGTGCACCGCCGCCATCCGTGCCGCCGTCAGGGTGGTCGCCTGGTCGACCAGCTGTTGGGACCACACATCCAGCGTCGGCAGAGGACCCGCACGCCCGCGAGCCGAGCGCAGCAGCCGGTTGCGTTGACGCAGCACACGCTCGTACTCGCCGCGCGCCGCGGCGTACGCCGGGCGCCGCTGGCTCAGCAGGTCGTCGAGGAAGCGGCGACGCTCGCCGGGGTCCCCACGCACGAGCGCCACGTCCTCGGGTGCGAACATGACCGCCCGGACGACGCCGATCGCGTCGGCCGTGCGCCGAGCCTGCTGGCCGTCCACGCGGGCACGGTTGGGTCGCCCCGTGGCCAGCTCCAGCTCCACCGTCCGGCGGCGGCCGCCGTCCGTCTCCACCTCGGCACGCAGGTAGGCGGCTTCGGCGCCCCGCCGAATCAGCGGCACATCCGAACTCACCCGGTGCGAGACACCCACCGCCAGACGGTGGACGGCCTCCAACAGGTTGGTCTTGCCGTGGGCGTTGGGACCGATCAGGAGCGTGACGCCGGGTTCGAACTCCACCAGGGCACGCGCGTACGAGCGCACGTCGGTCAGATCGAGTCGTCGGAGCAGCACGCCGATCGCTGTGGGCGTCGGTCCCCGCGGTCAGCTGATGCGCACGGGCATCAACAGGTACACGAACTCGTCGGTCGTGCCCTCCCCCGACGGCCTGACCACCGCCGGCTTCAAGCCGTCCCGCAGCTCGATCACCACCTGCTCGGTCCCGGCGGCCTCCAGACCGGTGAGCAGGAACATCGGGTTGAACGCGATCGTGAGAGGCTGCCCGTCGATCTCAGCGGGCAGGTTCTCCACCGCGTCACCGACCTCCTGGTTCACGGCCGACAGCTCGATCGTCCCCTCCTCGAACCGGAAGGACGCGGGAGTGTTCGCCTGGCCGAGTGCGACCACCGCGACACGCTGCAGCGCGTCGGCGAGCAGCGCACGGTCCACCGTCACGCGGGTCTCGTACTCGTCGGGGAGAAGCTGCCGGTAATCGGGGAAGGTGCCTTCGATCAGCCGTGTGGTCAGTCTGCGACCCCCGAACAGGAAGGTCACCTGCGCCTGCTCGAGCAGAACCGTCACCTCGCCGCCGGTCTCGCTAGCCGCCTTCGCCGCCTCCGCCAGAGCCCGCGCCGGCACGAGCGCCTCGCCCTGCATGCCCTGATCCCACCGCAGCGTACGGACCGCCAGACGGTAGCTGTCGGTGGCCGCTGCGGTGAGCGTGCCGGCGGTGGCCTCGAGCTTCACGCCGGTCAGCACGGGTCTCGCCACGTCGGTCGACGCCGCGCGCACCACTTGGGCGACCATCCGAACGAACGGTTCCGACTTGACGATGCCGTGCGGGGCGTCCGGTGCCGGCTGGGGCAGCCGGGGGAAGTCCTCGACGGCCATGCTGCGGACACCGAACGTGGCACGACCGCACCGCACGATCACACGGTCGGCCTCCCGCTCCAGCTCCACGGGTGCGTCGGGCAGCTTGGCCACCAGCTGGGCGAGCAGCCTGCCGGGCAGCAACGCCGAGCCCGGACGATCGACCTGCACCGGCACGGACAGCTCGGCGGCCACCTCCAGATCGGTCGCCCGGCACGTCAGCTTGCCGTCGCCGGCCTCGAGCAGGACCCCGGCCAATGCCGGCAGCACGGCGCGGGCCCCGACCGTGCGGGTGGCCCACGCGATCGTCTCAGCGAACTCGTGGCATTCCGCGCGCAGCTTCACCTATGCCTCCATGGTGGTGTCGTTCCCACAGCTCCTGTGAAGGTGGCGTGTGAACGTTGCTATCTCGTCGTCATCATCGGGGGTGTGGATCCTGTGGGAAAGGGGTCATCTCCGCAGGTCAGCGGTGCATTGGCCTGCGGGACAGGCTGTGCAGGTGGAGGACGTCAGGGTAGGGCGCTCCACAGCCGCGGTGGTGGTGGCGGTGCGTGTCCCCAGGCGAGGCAGGACCGTCCACCTGCTGTCCACCCGCCGTCCTCGTGCTCATGCGTTGCGGGCCCTGGTCTTCACCCGGCTCGACAGCTCCTGCACCTGGTCGAAGATCGCGCGGCGTTCCTGCATGAGACGGCCGATCTTGTCCACAGCGTGCATGACGGTGGTGTGGTCGCGGCCGCCGAACGCCCTCCCGATGCGAGGCAACGACAGGTCGGTCAGCTCGCGGATGAGGTACATCGCGATCTGGCGAGCGGTGACCAGCTGACGACTGCGCGACGGTGAGCAGAGATCCTCCACCGTCAACGCGAAGAAGTCGGCGACCTCCTCCTGGATGAGCGACACGCCGATCTCGCGGTTGGACTGGTGGGGGAAGAGGTCCTTGAGCACCATCTCCGCCAGGTCGGCGTCGACGTGGGTCTGTTGGAGGCTGGCGAATGCAGTCACCCGCAGGAGTGCACCCTCCAGTTCGCGGATGTTGCTCTGCACCTTCGAAGCGATCAGCTCCAGCACCTCGTTGGGGACAGGCAGGTTCTCGAAGGTGGACTTCTTCTTCAGGATGGCGATGCGCGTCTCGAGGTCGGGGGGCTGGACGTCGGTCATCAGACCCCACTCGAAGCGGCTGCGCAGCCGATCCTCCAGACGCGCGATCTGCTTGGGCGGCCGGTCGCTGGAGATCACGATCTGCTTCTCGGCGTTGTGTAGAGCGTTGAACGTGTGGAAGAACTCCTCCTGTGTGCGCTCGGCACGCTCGAGGAACTGGATGTCGTCGATCAGCAGGACGTCCGCCTGTCGGAAGGTGCGCTGGAACGCCACGATGTGGTCGCCGCGGATCGCGTCGATGAACGCGTTGGTGAACTGCTCGGTCGTGACGTAGCGGACCTTCAGACGCGGGTACAGCGACCGCACGTAGTGACCGATGGCGTGCAGGAGGTGTGTCTTGCCCAGGCCGGCGCCACCGTAGATGAACAGGGGGTTGTACGCCCGCGCGGGTGCCTCGGCCACAGCGAACGCCGCGGCATGTGCGAACCGGTTCGACGCCCCGATGACGAAACGGTCGAAGACGTACTTGGGGACCAGTTGGGTGGCGTCGTCGTCGCTCTCGCGCTGTGCGACCGCCATCTGCACGGTAGGTCCCGGTGGCCGGCCCGGGGCCTCCAGCGGTCGCACGTCGGTGAACTGCAGCGGATGTGCCGTGGGAGCCGTGGTCGTCTCGCCGGTGGAGGGTCGGGGCGCGAGGACCGCCACGTCCTCGGGTGACGGCGATGCCGTCACCGCATCGTGGTCACGGTGAGCGGCGGGTTCCGGCCGTGGTCCGTCCGGCGGATGATGCGCCGGGCGCGGGTCGCCGGGCACCTGCTCGGTGTCGAGTGGAGCCGGGATGGGCTGGACGGTGATCACCACTGTCAGCTGTCGGCCGGCGGCGCTGCTCAGGGCGGCACGCAGCTGGTCACCGCAGCGTGTGTCGAGCCACTCCCGCGCGAAGGTGTGCGGTGCTGCCAGCACCACCGTCCCGTCGCTGTAGCCGACCGGTCGTGTGGCGTCGAGCCACCGACGCTGGGCCGGCGAGGTGATGCTGCGGTGGACGTCCGCGAGGCTCTCCTCCCACAGCGTGCCGAGATCCAACACCGCGGGTCCTGCCACGGTGGCTCCCTCCCCACTCGTCCGGTCTGCGCCGCCCGGGGCGACGCCCCGGAGTGCCGCCGTGGTAGGGGAGGGTGCCGCGAGCGGCGCTGTTCGTCACCTGGGACGCCCTACCTCGTCCAGCGATGACCACAGATCGTCCACAGGGATGTCCACAGATGTGGAAAGCGCATCGCTGCGGTCCCCCGGCGTGTCTGTGTAGCGGCGACCGCCTGACGGACCACGCAACGACCGCGGGGAAGAACCCGGTCGCCCGGTCGCCGGCGCGTCGTGAGACCCGAGCGGCCGGGGCGGTCACCCGCCGTGGCGGTGTCGCCTCCGGGACCTCGGTCGGTCCTTCCCACGTCGGCCCCGGTGGTGGGCGGACTGTAGCGACGTCCGTCGTGCACAAGCAAAGCGTTGTCCACAGGGCCCGGTCGCGCGGGAACCGCACATTCGATAGATGTGGTGGGCGCTACGCGCGCATACATGGTGGTTGCAAGGTGGTGGGGCGGTGCCGGATGGCGCCGTGGACCGGTTTGACCCCCGCGTGGACCCGTCCGTACACTCGATCGTCCGCGTCCCGCCCCACGCACCGGCGCCGTGGCCGGCATCGGCGTCGCGTGTCCCCCGACCCCGGGAGGGCCCAGCCCCATGAAGCGCACCTTCCAGCCCAACACCCGGCGTCGTGCGCGCAAGCACGGCTTCCGCGCACGCATGCGCACGCGTGCGGGCCG
>DASZZX010000006.1:0-2783 GCA_036260415.1 Nitriliruptorales bacterium | reverse complement strand
CGCCACCAGGCCGGCGAGCGCCAGATCCAGGAACGCCAGCGGCAACAGCACCGTCCAGAACACGGTGACGACCCGCTCGACGCGCATCCTCCCGAGCAGGTGGCCGCTGGCGACGAGCACCGCCAAGAGCACGGAGGTCTTCAGCGCCACCCAGACGGGCCCGGGCAGCCAGGGGCCCAGCCAGCCGCCGAGGAACGCAGTGGCGCCCACCGCCGAGCCCGCCGTCAGCATCGCCCCGCGTGCCACCTTCCAGACCAGGAGGTGACTGCCCGAGGCCTCGGCCGAGCTGCCTCCGGCCAGGTCGGAGGCGTCCGCCAGGTTCAGCGGGCCCCAGAACGCGATCCCCGAGGCGACGACCAGGAACAGCGGCAGCCCGAGGGGCTGGCGGACCACGTTCCACAGTCCCTGCTGCGCGCGCACGATCTCGGACATCTGCAGCGACTCCGCCGGCAGCGCCACCGCGATCAGCACGAACATCGACAGCAGCGTGTAGGAGACCGCCAGGGCCACGAAGCGGTAGCCACCGACCAGCCCGAAGACAGAGTTCGGCGACCAACCATTGAGGAAGATCGCGATCATCGCCAGCACCTCCGCGGCGCCGTACAGCACGATGCCGGCGCGCACGTCGGCGACAACGAAGCTCGGTGACAGCGGCACCACGGTCAGCGCGGCGGCGGCGAGCGCGGTGTATGTCGCCGGGGCGATGGCCCACGTGGTCGCGTCCGGCCGCTCGGTGGCGAGGCGCTGCTGGGTGAGCAGGATGGCGCCACGACGCCACGGCGTCACCAGCGCCGTTGTGATCGGCCCACCGTCCCCGCCGACGCGCGCCCCGATGACCTCGTCGAGGACCGCCACGACGTAGGCGCCCAGCACCAGGCTGGTGCCGACGGTCAGCACGCCCACCAGGGTCGAGACGTGCGCGACGTCGACCATCAGCCGGCCGCGACCGCTGGGCTCACCGCGCCATCGAGGTCGAGGTCGAGGCTCACCACCGTGGTCACCGAATCGCCCCACTCCCGACCGGCCAGAAGGTCCGGCAGGAGGCGGAGCGCCGTGTCGCTGCCGGCGCTGGTGGGCGTCAGCGCCCCACGCGGTCCCTCGACGCCACTCCCGGGCGCCCGGTGACGCCCGGCCGCCCGCGCCGCCAGCTCGAGCGCCTGCTCCGTCTCGGCCAGCAGCTGGCGGACGCGCGCCAACGCGTCACCCTCCTGATGGGTCACCGGCTCGAAGCCGAGGTCGGCATAGACCGGGTCGTCGCTGCGCGCGTCCACCGCGACCCCGGCCGCACGTGCCGTCGGGCCCGCAACGGTGCGCGACGCCACCTGCCGGTCGAGCACGCCGACGCCGGCGAGCGCCCACCTCGGCCACCGCCACCGTTCCAGTCGCTGCCGCAGCGACCGGACCGCTGCCACCTGCCCCGGCTGGAGCTGGCCCGCCGTCCGGACGACGCGACGCGCGACCGCTCGCAGCCCGTGCAGGTCCGCGACCCGCGCGACGGCACGCAGGTGGTGGTCTGCGCGGGCCAGCTCGAGGTCACGCACGGGCACCGCGTCGGTGAGGGCGCGCCGGAAGACGTCGTGGGCCGGCGCGTCGCCGGCCGGGTGCGGCGACGGGTCGGGCTCGGCGAACGGGTTGGGGTGCGCAGTGGCTTCCTGCACCACGTCACCCTGCAGCACGACGTCCAGGGCGAGACCGGGCGGGAACGGCCCGAAGAACGGTCCGACGGTGCACCGCACCTGGTCGAGCTCCAACCCGTCGCGGTCGGGTCCGGTCATCGGCATCGGCCGCCCGTAGGGCCGGCCGCCCATCATCCCCTCGCCGCCTTGCCCGTGGGGCCCCACACCGCGCCAGCGCGCCGGCGGCTCGTCCGCCAGCACGTGCTGCTCGCTGGCGCGCACGCCGCGCAGCAGCTCGCGGTGGGCGGTGACCACCGCCTCCACGGCCGCGTCCTGCCCGGCGGCGACGGTGGTCATGCCGGGCACCAGCTGCGGCGGTTCCGACGGGGAGCCAGCCTGCCACCACACCGTCGCCCGCGGGTGCGGCAGCTGGTCGTGCACCTGGGCCAGGGGCCGGACTAGCGAGCGCGGCAGCCTGCCGGCGACCAGCAGCACGGTCGCGTGGCGGGGGCTGTCGACCAGTCGGATCTCGCGGCGCAGGCACAGGTCCTGCAGGGCGTCACCGGCACCGCCCCCCGCGGCGGTGAACACGGGCACGGGCGCGCGCGCGCCCGAGGCCGCGAGCATCCCTCTCACGCCCACCGGAAGACGCCCTCCCGCCACGCGTAGACGATGCCGACCCCGAGAATGAACAGGAACATGCCCATCTCGACGAGCGCCGTGACGCCCTCCTCGACGAAGACGACCGCCCACGGGTACATGAACATCATCTCCATCTCGAAGGCGACGAAGACCAGCGCGACCACGTAGTAGCGGGCGTGGAACCGGCTCCAGGCGTGGGTGGGCGGGGGGTGGCCGCCGAGGAAGGGGACCTTGGTCGGCTCGACGATGCGGGCCGGATCGGTCACCGCGCCCAGCCACCGCACGGCGATCGCGGCCGCGAACGCCGCCACCGTCACCACCAGGGCCGCCCCGAGCGCTGCGAGCATCGCCGCCTCCCGCGAGCAGTGTCGTTCGTCGTTGACCAGCCCCCGGACTACCAGGGCTGCTGGGCGCAGCCCCCGTACGGGCGTCCGGCCTTACGGCACTCGGCTACCACGTGACAGGTGACGGCGACCAGCACGAGTGCTACTGGCGGATCCGGGAAGTCGAGCCACCGACCGGCGC
>DASZZX010000005.1:0-7998 GCA_036260415.1 Nitriliruptorales bacterium | reverse complement strand
TCGCGCTGCTGCGCGCCACCGGCGACCTGGGATGGCCGTTCGTGCTCTGGGGTGGCGTGGTGATCCTCGCGGCCGGGGCCGGCTACGCCCTGAGCCTGCTGGCCGTGGCACCACCCATCGAGGCCTGACCGCGGGTGCACCGGAGGGGGTCCGTGGTGCGCACGCTCCCAACGTCAGGGACCGCCCGGGCGTCTCAAGGAGCGGCGTCGGTCGGCGGGGTGTCACCGCTCGGCAGGGACCGTCCGGTCCACCGCTGGAACGCGGCCTGCTGGCGGTCGGTCGGCTCCTCCACCGATCGCAGGTGGCGGTCGGCACGCGGCGGACCCAGGGTGACAGTGGTCGTGACCAGCCGCGGACCGCGGAACACGGTGACGTCCACGGGGTCGCCGGGCGCGTGCGCCAGCAGGGCCTTGCGGAGCTCGCCGCGCCGCACCCTGGCCCCGTCCACGGCGAGCAGCCGGTCGCCGCCGGTCAGCCCCGCAGTCCAGGCGGGACGGTCGCGCAGGACCGCCACGAGCCTGATCCCGTCGTCGTCCTCCGCGATCTCGACCCCGAGGTCGGGCGCGGCCGGCTGGTCCTGCGTCTGTCCGGCGACGAACCGCAACCCGACGATCCCCACAAGCTCATCCACGGGCGGGGGGTCGACGCCCGCCACGTGGTCGGCGAAGAACCCGCCGAGGTCGGTCCCCGCGACCGCGGACGCGGCTGCCTCCACGTCGGACTCCTCGTAGCCTTCACCGGTCGTGCCGAAGCGCGTCCACAGCCGGCGCACCACCTCGTCCAGCCCGTCGCTGTCCGGCCGCGCCCGACGCACCAGCAGGTCCAGGCACCACGCGAGCACGGCCCCGTGGTCGTAGTAGCTGATGCCCGCGTTGGGCGTGTTCTCGTCGCGCATGTAGAACTTCACCCAGGCCTCGTGGCTGGCCTGCCGCAACGACTGCAGCACCCGGCCCGGACGGTCGAGCACGCGCCGGACCAGTTCCCCCACCGACCGCAGGTAGCGGTCGGTGGTCGTGAGGCCGGCGCGCAGCGGCAGCAACCCGTCGTAGTACGCCGTCCATCCCTCAACCACCCACAGCGACGGCGTGTGGATGGGACGCTCGTAGTCCAGCGCGGTCAGCGCTGCGGGGGTCAGGCGCTTGACGTTCCACAGGTGCAGGTACTCGTGCACGAGCAACGACAGCAAGCGCCGGTACCCGTCGGGGTCGTGCAGGCTGTGCGCCGGCAGTTGCAGCACGGCGCCGTCACGGTGCTCCAGCCCACCGCCGCCCTGGTCCCACGCGGTGCACAGGAACGTGTAGCGCTCGACCGGGAGGTCGCCCCCGAACAGGTCCACCGCCACGGCGCAGACCGCCTGGGCGTCGCTTGCGATCCGATCCAGGTCAGGTCGTCCGGCGTGCCCCGCCCACACGAACAGGTGGGGGACGCCGGCCACGTCGAACGACACCTCGGGGTGGGCCCCGGCCTCGAAGGCGCTGTCGGCCAGGTGGTCGTAATCGGTCGCGACGAACGTGTCGCCCTGACGCGGCAGCAGACCCCAGACCCGCCAGGCCTGCGGTGCCCCCACCGTCACCTCGTGGCGGCGGTCACGGGCACCGTCCACGTACGGGAAGGTCGCGGGCGGCACCAGCAGCATGTGGTGGTCGTCCACGTGGTTGGTGCGCACGGTGAGCTCGTTGGCGTACAGCTCGAGCTCGATCACGACCGGATGCCGCACGTCGTCGGGCAGCCGCCAGGCGCTGTTGCCGTCGGCGCGCAGCGGCACCGCCTGATCCCCGGCGCGGGCGCTGACGCGCTGCAGGTGGTGGACGTAGTGGCGCAGGAGGTAGCTGCCGGGGGTCCACACCGGCAGGACGAGCCGGGCGCCGCTCGCCAGGTCGACGGGCACGGTCATGCGGACAGTGACCAGGTGCTGCAGCCGGCGGGAGAGATCGACGGCGTAACGGATCGGCTGGTCCACGGGCGCTCCGGCGTCGCGATCGGTCGCGGAGGCTAACCGTCGCACCCCGCCGCTACGGTCCCCAGCGTGGACACGACGTCGCGGAAGGCCGCCTCACCGCATCTCGGCACGGCCCCCCCGGCCGGCCCCGAGGATGCGGTCGCCACCGGCCGCCGCCTGCGCAGCGGCGAGCAGGAGTTCGTCGCCGCGCACCGTGCGCTCCCGGTCGCACCACCCGGAGCGGCGCGCCGCGACCGTCTCGCCCGCGAGGCGGACGAGGAGCTGCGACTGGCCCCCGGCGCCACACGCGCGCGTGGGGCGGGGGAGCGGGCGGTGCCCGAGGAGCCCGACCCGGTGCGGACCTGCTTCGAACGTGACCTCGACCGCATCCAGCACTCACGGCCGTTCCGGCGTCTGGCCGGCAAGTGCCAGGTCTTCATCGCTCCTGAGGACGACCACCTCCGCACCCGGCTGACGCACGCCATCGAGGTGGCGCAGGTGGCGGTGGGCATCGCGCGCGCCACCGGCCTGAACATCGCGCTCACCGCCGCCGCTGCCATGGGCCACGACTGCGGGCACGGACCCGCCGGCCACGCCTCCGAGGAGGCCCTGTCGCCGTACCTGCCGGAGGGCTACCACCACGCGGTCTACGGGGCCGACGTCACCCTGTCGACGCTCAACCTGTGTGACGAGACGCTCGACGCCGTCCGCAACCACTCGTGGAACCGGCCGTCGCCCCGGACCCCCGAAGGTGAGGTGGTCGCGTGGGCCGACCGGATCGCGTACGTCTGCCACGACTTCGAGGACGCGGTGCGGGCGGGCACGGTCCGCGAGGCGGACCTGCCCCACGAGGTGCGGGAGGTGGTGGGCGCGCGCCGGTCACGGCAGCTGCACGCCTTCATCACCGCCATGGTCGACACCATCGCCGCCACCGGGCGGGTCGGGATGCGTCGCCCCGAGGCCGACGCGCTGGCGGTCTTCCGCGCGTTCAACTTCCAGCGCATCTACCTGCGCCCCGCGTCGGTCGAGCAGGCCCAGCGGGTCATCCGTTTGCTCCGCGGCCTGGTAGAGCTCTGCGCGTCCGAGCCGGAACGCATCGACGACGGGGGCGGGCCGCTGCCCCCGCCCGGCTCGCCCGCAGCGGTGGCCGACGCGGTCCGCTACGTCAGCGGCATGACCGACCGGTTCGCGCTGGCAGCGGCGGTCGAGCTGCTGGGCTGGGACCCGGCCCGCCTCCCCCGCGGCGTGTGACGCCCGGAAAGGGACCGGAGGCGCCGGGCGGTGCCCGACGCCGACCGGCTGCCCGCATGTCTCGGGCGTCACCTGCGGCGGGGCTCTGACGGCCGGACCGAGCTGGCTAGCATCGGCCGCCGTCGCGCGGTCGGGAGGCGACGGTGCCAGGGCGCATCCTGCAGGAGGACGTGGAGGGCCTGAAGCAGCGTGCCGACCTCGCCGAGGTCGTCGCCGACCACACCAACCTGCGGCGGGCCGGGAGCCGGCTCAAGGGCCTGTGCCCCTTCCACCAGGAGAAGACCCCTTCCTTCACCGTCGACCCGGGCCAGGGCTTTTACCACTGCTTCGGCTGCGACGAGGGCGGCGACGTCTACACCTTCCTGATGAAGGTCGAGGGCCTGACGTTCACGGAGGCGGTGGAGCAGCTCGCCCGCCGCGTCGGCTACCAACTGCGCTACGAGGAGCTCAGCGCCGGACAGCGGCGGGCGCTGGGCAAGCGCACCCGCCTGGTGGCCGCCAACATCGCCGCGGCCGACTTCTTCCACCGCCAGCTGCTGGCCGACGCCGGGGAGCCCGCCCGGGCCTACCTGCGGTCGCGCGGGTTCGGGCGCCCCGACGCCGACCGGTTCCAGCTCGGCTTCGCCCCGCTGGAGTGGGACGCGCTCAGCCGCCACCTCACCGACGAGCGCTTCTCCGAACGGGAGCTGGAGGAGGCGGGTCTGGCCGCGCGTACCCCGCGGGGCGGTCTGCGTGACCGGCTCCGTGGCCGCATCGTCTTCCCGGTGCTCGACCTCAACGGGGACGTCATCGGCTTCGGGGGCCGGGTGGTGCCCGGCCTCGACTACGGCGCACACGAGCCACCGAAGTACCTCAACACGCCCGAGACCCCCCTGTACCGCAAGCACCGGGTGCTGTACGGCATGTCGTGGGCACGGCCCGAGGTCGTGCGCACCGGGGAGGTCCTGGTCACAGAGGGCTACACCGACGTGATCGCGCTGCACCAGGCGGGCCTGACCAACGCGGTCGCCACCTGCGGGACCGCGGTCGGCGAGGACCACTTCCGGCTGCTGGTCCGCTACGCCGCGCGGGTCGTGCTGGCGTTCGACTCCGACGCGGCCGGCGAGAAGGCGGCGGAACGGGCCTCCGAGCTGTCCCGTGCCCACCACCTGCAGGTCCGGGTCCTGGTCATGCCGCCCGGCAAGGATCCCGCCGACACGGTGCGGGAGGTCGGCACCGACGGGATGCGAACCATGGTGGCAGCAGCCGAGCCGCTCGTGCGCTTCATGTTGCGCCGGGCCACCGCCGACCACCCGGCCACGCCGGAGGGACGGGCCGCGGCGGTGGACGCCTCCGCCGGTCTCCTGGCGGGCATCGACGACCCGGTGCTGCGTGGCCAGTACGCCCGGGTGGTGGCCGACGAACTGACGGGCGTGTCGGTCGCGGCGGTCGCGGACGCCGTCGCGCGCGCCGGAAGCCGACTGCCGACCGCTGAGGTGCACCCGCCACCAGCGGTGACCCTCGAGCCGTCCGAGCAGCGCGAGCTGTCGGCCCGTGCCCGCCTGGAGCGTGAGGTGCTGCGGATCGCGCTGCAGCGCCCCGACCTCCTGCCCGGCCGCTGGGCCGAGGTCTGCGATGAGGACTTCGCACACCCGCGGGCACGTGCGGTGTTCGCCCCCCTGCAGGCCGCGGGCGGTCCCGGGGCGCCGCTGGCAGAGGTGCTCGGGGCGGCAGCCGACGACGAGGTGCGTTCGCTGGTGCGGGCCATCGCGCTGGAGGACTTCACGGTGGAGCCCGACCCCACGCACGTGGCGATGCTGGTCGGCCGGCTCCTGCTACGCCGGGTCGAGCGGGCCATCGTCGCCCAGAAGGACGCGGTGCAGCGGCTGAACCCGGTCGTGGAGCCGGACCGCCACCGCACCGAGTTCGAGCGGCTCATCGCACTGGAGGCCCGCCGGCGTGACCTGCGCGAGGCCGCGGCCCAGTAGCCGGCGGCTGGCCGGTCGGATCGTGCGTGCGGGTGGTCGTCGGTGACCGGGGCGACGCACGATGCGGACGAGACCGAGCGGCCGGTCGGATCGTGCGTGCGCGTGGTCGTCGGTGACCAGGGCGACGCACGATCCGACAGGAGGCGTCGGGCAGCGCCCCTACGACGGTCCTTCGCTCACCCCCTCGGGGCGGCGGGGCGTTCACCCAGGGTCACCGTGGCGGTACGACGTTCACCGCCGCGGTGGTAGGTGACGGTCACATCGTCGCCGGGGCGGTGGCCACGCACGGCGCCGGCGAGCTCGGCCATCGACCTGATGGTCCGGTCGTCGAGGGCCACCACGATGTCGCCCCGCCGCAGCCCTGCCCTGGCTGCGGGCGTGCCGTCCTGCACATCGACCAGGACCGCGCCGCGTGTGACTGGCAGGCCGTACAGCTCGGCCACCGCGGGGTCGACCGTCTGGCCCTGCACGCCGAGGAAGGCGTGCGCCACGGTCCCGGTCTGCGCCAGCTGCTCGGCGACGCCGAGCGCGGTGTCGATCGGGATCGCGAACCCGATGCCGTTGTTCGCCCCGGACGGGGACAGGATGGCGGTGTTGACCCCGATCACCTGGCCGTCACCGTCCACCAGCGCCCCGCCCGAGTTGCCGGGGTTGATGGCGGCGTCGGTCTGGATCAGGTCGGTCAGCGCGATGCCCGGCGCCTCGAGCGTGCGGTGCAGCGCGCTGACCACGCCCGCCGTGACCGTCTCGTCCAGACCGAACGGCGACCCGATCGCGACGGCGGTGTCGCCGACGCGCGGTTCGTCCGCGGCGAACCGTGGCGCCGGGAGGTCGTCGGCGTCGATGCGAACCACCGCGACGTCGGACGCGGGGTCGGCGCCGACGACCTCGCCGTCGTGGACGCTGCCGTCGGCCAGCGTCACCTGCACACGGGAGGCGTCACCCACGACGTGGGCGTTGGTGAGGATCAGACCGTCGGCGCGCATGATGACGCCGGAGCCTGATCCCCGCCCCCCACGTCCGGCCACGTCGACGCGGACGACTGACGGGCTGACCGCGGCGGCGATGTCCGCGATCGACGTCCGTTCGCCGGCCGCCGCCGGCGGGCGGACCTGTCCGCTGTCGGGTGCGGTCGCCGTCGCAGGCTGTTCCTCGGACGTCTCGACGGTCGCACGCGCGATCGGCAGGGCGACGCCGGCCGACACGACCGCCGCCACCACGGCGGCGGCAGCGACGGGGCGCCAGCCGCCCCGTGCGCGTGGCGATCCCGCCGGGGGGACCGGGTCGGAACGCACCGGTTCCTGGTCGGTGAGGGTGTCGCTCACGGTGGCTTCCTCCTGGACGGCGAGCGTGCGGGGACCGTGTGCCGGCGAAGCTACCCAGCAGCGGGTAGCGGTCGACCGGGAACCGGTGAGCGTGCGGTCACGACGTGGTGAAGGTCCGGTGAGGGCGCCCGGTCAAGCCACCCTGTGGCCGCATGCCCGTCGGCCGCCGCCCCGCGTCGCCCACATGCCCGTCGGCCGGCCCGCCGCCCCCGTGCACACCCGACACCCGCGACGCCACGACGGGGTAGCGCGGAGCCTCACCGGGTGGACGCGCCGGCGTGCCAGTACGGTGCGCCGAGGCGGGAGGTGGACCGTGAGCGGCCGCACCGCTGCGGCGGACGCGCGCATCCTGCTGGTCGAGGACGACGAGGGGATCGCGCGCCCGCTGGTGGCGGCGCTGCAGGGCGCCGGCTACGAGGTGGCCCACGCGACCGACGGCCGCTCGGCGCTGGCGGCTGCCGGTCCCGGGCTCGATCTGGTCGTGCTCGACCTCGGCCTTCCGGACGTGGACGGCCTGGAGGTGTGCCGTCGGCTGCGGACGGTGGTCGCGCCCGACGTGCCGATCCTCCTGCTCACGGCGCGCACGACCGAGGCGGACATCGTGGTCGGGCTCGACGCCGGGGCGGACGACTACGTCACCAAGCCGTTCCGGCTGGCCGAGCTGCAGGCACGCATCCGCGCGCTGCTGCGGCGGCGAACGGCCGTGGCGGGCGGGACGGGTGAGACCCGCCGGGCACAGGACGTCACGGTCGATCCCGCGGCGCGGCGGGCCTGGCGCGGCGAGCGCGAGCTCGACCTCGCCCCCAAGGAGTTCGACCTGCTGGCGCACCTCGTCGCGGCGGCCGGCACGGTCGTCACGCGCGACCAGCTCATGACCACGGTGTGGGACGAGCACTGGTACGGGTCCACCAAGACGCTGGACGTGCACGTCTCGTCGCTGCGGCGCAAGCTCGGCGACGACCCCACCGCTCCGCGCTACCTCACCACCGTGCGCGGCGTGGGCTACCGCTTCGAGGCCTGAGTGCGACGGCGGCTGCTCGTCTCCACCGTGGCGGTCGTGCTCGTCGCCCTGCTGCTGTTCGCCGTGCCGCTCGGGGTGGCGGTCACCCGCGTGCAGCGCGACGGTGCGCTCGAGACGTTCGCGCAGCAGCTGCAGCAGGTCGCTGCCTTCCTGAGCGACCGGGCGGTCACGGTCCTCGGGGCGCAGCTCATCCTCCGCCAGGCGCACGACGTGATCGGCGGCCGGCTGATCCTGTCCGGACCACAGGGTGAGGTGGTTGCCGACTCGGCTCCCCTCCCGGCACGACCGCTGCCGCCCACACGGGCCGCGCGGGAACCGGTGGCGACGCAACGGTCGGGGCGCCTGGAGGCGTTCGTCCCGGTGCCCGACCTGCCCGGCTACGTGCTCTCGGGCGTGCGCCCCGACCGCGAGCTGGTGGCGGCCAACCGTCGGGCGTGGCTGGTGATCGGCGGGCTGGGCGCCCTCGTCCTGACGGTGGCGGCGGGCGCGGCGCTG
>DASZZX010000004.1:0-13429 GCA_036260415.1 Nitriliruptorales bacterium | reverse complement strand
GGTGGAATCTCGTTCCTCGTCCACAGACGACCAGGAACGTGGGGTCCCTCACGCACCGGGTCGGAGGAGATCGACGAGCGGCACGTCCGGATCGGCAAGCCGGGCCGGGTCGACCGTGGCCTCCGAGAGGATGAGCGACTTGAGATCGTTCACCACGTCCTGAACGTTGGCGTTCATCGCCGCCACGACCCGGCCCTCGGAGATCCAGAAGCTGACGAACTCACGCGTGCCGGGATCGCCTCGGAAGACGACCTGGTCCCAGTCGGTGGCGTGTCCGACGTACTCCATGCTCAGGTCGTACTGGTCGCTGTAGAAGTAAGGGAGACGGTCGTAGGCCCGTCCGGCTCCCAGCAGGTTGAGACCGGCGGTATTGCCCTGGTTGAGGGCGTTGGCCCAGTGCTCCACGCGCAGATGCCGGCGGTAGTGGGGATGCCAGGCGTTGGCGACATCGCCGGCTGCGAGGATGCGCGGGTCGCTGGTGGCCAGCGTGGCGTCGGTGAGGATGCCGTCGTCGACCTCCAGACCACAACTCTCGGCGAGGCCCGTCCGCGGCGTGACACCGATGCCGACGACCACCAGGTCGGTGGCGAGTCTGGTCTGGTCGCCGAGCGTGACCTGTTCGACTCGACCGGTGCCGGCGGCGCTCGCGACGCCCACGCCCAGTCGCAGGTCGACGCCGTGGTCGCGGTGCAGTTGCGCGAAGACACGACCGACCTGGGCTCCGAGCACGCGTTGCAGCGGGGTGTCGAGGGGATCGACCATCGTCACGTCGGTACCCATGGTGCGGGCGGCGGCAGCGACCTCGCAGCCGATCCAGCCGGCGCCCACGATGGTGACGTGACCGGCTTGGCGCAGTTCGCCGCTGAGACGTTGCGCGTCGTCGAGGGTCCGCAGGGTGAGGATGCCGTCGCGCTCGCGCTCCTCGAGCGGCAGCTGGCGGGGGCTGGCTCCGGTGGCGAAGAGCAGACGGTCGAACGCGAGCCTGGTGCCCGATCTGGTGGTGACCTTGCCGGCATCGCGGTCGACGTCGGTGACGGGGTCGCCGGTGATCAGTTCGATGCCGTGCTCGTCGTAGAAGCCTTGCGGGTGCACGTAGGCGCTGTCGGCGGGCTGGTGACCGATCAGGACGCCCTTGGACAGCGGTGGCCGTTCGTAGGGTCGGTGGGTCTCCTCAGCGACCAGGGTGAGGTCGCCGTCGAAACCTTCGGCGCGGAGGGTCTGGGCGGCTCTGGCAGAGGCGAGACCGCCGCCGACCAGGACGATGGTGGCGATGTGCTCGGTCATGGATGGCTCCTCGAGGCGGTGCGAGCGAGTTGCAGGAACTCCTGACGGGACGCCGGCCGGTCACGCAGCAGCCCGTAGAGGGTCGAGGTCACGGTGCGGGCACCGTCAGCGCGCACGCCGCGGATGCTCATGCACAGGTGTTCGGCCTCGAGCACGACGCCGACGCCGCGTGGCTCGAGGTGGGCACGCAACCAGTCGGCGATCTGCGAGGTCATCCGTTCCTGGATCTGGGGTCGTCGCGCGAACGCCTCGACGAGCCTTGGGAGCTTCGACAGGCCGACGATCCGCTCGCCGGGCACGTAGCCGACGTGTGCGACACCACGGAACGGCAACAGATGGTGCTCGCACAGCGACGTGAACGCGATATCGGAGACGAGCACGAGCTCGTCGTAGCCCGCGTCGTTGGGGAACGTCGTCGGTCGGAACGGCACGGGCGTGAGCAGTTCGGTCAGCATGGCCGCCACCCGACGGGGGGTATCGGACAGACCCTCGCTTCGCGTGTCGAGTCCCAAGGCCTCCAGGAGATCGACGACGGCGGCCGTCGCACGCTCACCGTCGACCGGGCGTGCGTGCACGGCCGGACTGATGCCAGTTCGTGTGCGGGTGGGGGAAGGGTGTGGCAGCGTCGTGGTCACGGACGCGGCTCCCCGAGGAAGCCGACCCGGGGGAACGCGGCCGCCAGACGTGCAAGGGTTAGCGCCCCCAGCAGGAGACCGACGTCGCGCAGCGCGATGTCGTAGAAGTCGCCCATGAGCAGCAGGTTGACGATGATCGCCGCCAGCCAAGCCGCTACGACGTAACTGCCGATGCGGGGCCGCAGCGCCACGAGGATCCCGGCGACGATCTCGACCGCGCCGACCACCAACATGATGTCGTCGGCCGAGCCGGGCAGAGCCGACGCCACCCCGGACCACAGGTAGCCCGACCAATCCACCATCCACTCGGTGAACTTGTCGAGCCCGAACAGGATCGGAGCGGCGGTGAAGCCCACCCGCAGCAAGGTGAACGCCTGGAACGTCGGGTCGCTCAGCCGCGCCCCGTCGGCGCGGCTCACGGTCGTCAGTGCTGTCATCCGGGGACCTCCTGATGTAAGATGAAGATGCGCTGACTTTAGACCGGTGCGACTGTAGCGTCAAGTGCGGTTACTTATAGAAGGTTGGTCGTGGACACCTCGACACCCCGGACCGGCGTCGACGCGGCCCAGCTCGACCCGGTGTGCAGCCTGGGCGATCCCACCCGCCGACGGCTCTACGACTACGTGGTCGCGCAACTCGAGCCGGTCACCCGCGACCAGGCGAGTTCGGACCTCGACATCGACCGGTCGACGGTCGCCTACCACCTCGACAAACTCGTCGACGAAGGCCTGCTCGCCGCATCGTTCGCCCGTCCCGCAGGGCGCAGTGGGCCCGGCGCCGGCCGACCGGCGAAGCACTACGAACGCTCCGGCCGGGAGTTCGCCGTGAGCGTCCCACCGCGCGACTATCGGCTCGCCGCCGAACTGCTCGCTCGCGCCGCTGAGGCAGACACGACCGGAACGGTCCGCCAAGCACTCGATCGCGCTGCCGAAGACCTCGGTCGGGAGCTCGCGACGGACGAAGGCGACAGCTCTCGGGATCTGCTGGAGCACCTCGCCCGTCAGGGTTTCGAGCCGTACGCGGACGGGGACGTCATCCGTCTGCGTAACTGCCCGTTCCACCGGCTCGCCCGACAGCACACCGAGCTGGTCTGCGGGATGAACCTGACCATGCTCACAGCGGTGACCCAGGCGACCGGATCGGCGTTCGAAGCGCGCCTCGACCCGGCACCGGACCGCTGCTGCGTCGCCTTCGTGCCCACGGGAGACTGAGAACCCTCGTGCGGCCGCCTGCGCCGCACACGGGAGGGATGCGGTCGCCTCGGTGGGCGCGTCGCTCGACCGGGCCGGAGCCCGCTCATGCCTCCCACCGCCAGCGAGCCCCTGCCCGCATCACGCCAGCCGAACATGCTGGTAGATGCGTGGCGCAGCTGTCCCCGGCGTGGTCATCGATCGTCGCGACCCCGACACCGCGCACCCGGCCAACGTGGAGATGTTCACCGGCGAGTGGCGCTTCCACGTCTCCACGGACGCCGGCCGGACCCGGACACAACGCGAGGCGCCACGGCTCGAGCGGCGGCGAAGCCGTTCACCCGCCGTCGGTCCGCTCCCAGCGCCCGTGTCGGCAGATCCGCTGGCACCAGGCCGGCCCCTGCTTGCACTTGGGACCGTGGTGGTACCGGGCGGGGACTGCCATGATGACCGGTCGGCATGGATCCCGGAGAGCTGCTGCCGAGCGACGTTCGAGGGCTGCTGGCGGACATCTGCGACGGGATCGGTGAGGGCGTGGGCGAGGATCTGGTCGGGGTCTACGCGGTGGGGTCGACGGCACAGCGGGACCGCGTTGCCGGCAGCGACATCGACGTCCTCGTCGTGGTGGAAGGGGCGGTCGCGTCGCTGCTGGACGATCTCGTGGGTGCCGTACGTGACGCGGTCGAGCGAAGCGGCGAGCAGCGCGTCGAGTGCGTCGTCTACGACTCTCGAGCCGTCGCCGCCCCCACGCACCCGATGCCGTACGCACTGAACCTGAACGTCTCGCCTGGCAGGCCCCCAGACGTCTCGCCGTCAGGACAGCCCGAGCACTGGTACCTCCTCGACGTCGCGATGGCCCGTCGCCACGCGCTGGCTCTGGTGGGCCCACCGGCGGAGGAGGTCCTCGGGGAGGCGGACGTGGCATCGGTCGCTCAAGCCATCATCGATTCGCTGGACTGGCACGAGGAGACGGCACCGACCGAGCCCAGCACCGTCCTCAACGCCTGTCGCGGTTGGATGTTCTTGGCCGGCCACGGCTGGGCGTCCAAGACGGACGCCGGCCGATGGGCCAAGGAGCACTGGGACAGCCACGTGATCGACGACGCCCTCGATGCACGGACCTCCGGCAAGCCGTGTGCCCTCGACCCCGACCAGACCTGTGCGCTGATCGAACACGTGCGGTCGTACGCCCGCGATCACGTGCCAGCAGACGACGACCCGTCGGGGTGATCGGGCGCGCCGCCGTCAGCCCCGCTACGGCGGTCATGCCCCGCGGCGCGCCGACCGCCGGCCGTCACCGGGCAGGATCTCAAACGATGACGTTGTCTTCAGCGTTCCTTCAGGTTGCCCTCCTAGGTTGCCCAACCCCCGCCGGTCCGGGCGGCTGCATTGGAAGGTGAGCCGGGCGGCGACCGTCGCGGGCGACCGGTCGATGTCTCGTGGGAGGACCACCGATGACCGAGGAACGCAGTGTCTCTGTCGCAGAGTCCCGCGACGTCGGCTCCCTCCCCCAACCGCGGTGGGGGCGACGCCTCGTGCTCAGCCTGGCTGTGCTGACGGTCGGTGTACTCGGGCTCGTCGGCGTCCTGCTCGCCCGCGACACGGGCGAGGACCTGCCGGTGTTCGGGTTCATCCGCGCGGTCGACGTGGAGGCGGGCACGATCGAGGTTGATCCGGCCGAGTGGCTCACCGGGCGTGCCGCCGCCCAAGCGGCGGTCCTTGACGGTCAGGCCGTGCCGGGCACGACCCAGATGCCGAACGGCTTCTACATCCGCAACCCCGAGCCCGACACCGTGACCGTGCCTGTGGCCGCGAACGTCACCGTCACCATGTCCCTCCTGTACGACCCGGTCAGCCAGGGCCCGGTGACCATCGATCTGCCGACCTTCGCACGGTTGTGGACCCCGGACGCGCCGGCCGAGCAGCACTACTTCCGCACCGCGCCCTACCGTCTGACCTCCACCGACGGTGCCGTCAGCGGCATCGCCGAGCAGTACATCCCGTAGTCAGCCCGGCGAGCGCACCGGACGCCACGGACGACAAGGGACCGGCGATGAACATACGGAGATGCCGCCTGCCTGCCGGAGCGCTCACCACCGCGCTCGCTGGGACGATTCTGGTGCCGCGGCGGGTCGGGCATGCAGGAGCTCTGCAAGGCCACGTAACACGGGATGGCCCCCGGCGGCAAGGGAGGAGTCCCATGGCGACCGACCACCGCCCCCTCTGGGTGCTGCGCGGCTTGCTGGCGCTCGCGACCCTCATCCTCGCCGGTGGCCCTGCCACTGCCGCTGCGTTGACCCGCGCCACCCTGCCGCTGTTTTCGCTGGGATGCGCCGAGCTGCCAGGTGTATCGGGCAGTGCCACGCTGTTCGCTGACCAGCAGGGGCCCGACCTGTTCGCGAGCGCCGCGGTCTGGACGCCAGGCACGTCACCGGACGGCGATCCACCAGCGCTCGTCTCCGCCGGTTCCACCCTGCACCGGGCCGGCGACACGATCACCGGCACTCTCGAGATGGTGGACGCCGTCACCGGTGAGTCCGCCGGCGAAGCCCGGTTCGTCGCCGTGCTCCGGCCGGTCGGCGACCCGACCGTCTCGGACTCCAGGCCCACGCGCGACGGCAACATGGTCGACCGCGGCTATCGCAGCGAGCAGGACGCCGCGGCCGACGGTGCCCTCGTCCTGCCGGACGGCAGTGAGCGGTCGATCTCCAGCTGCACCGCCACGGTCGGTCAGATCGTCGTGATTCGCAACACCCCGAGCAGGATCGTTGAGCACGAGGCGGCGCAGACGATCGCCGAGTGCCTCGTGCGGCGGGTCGACGATCACGTCCTCGACTTGCTGCTGCTGAGCGAAGACGGAGAGACGTTCGCCGAGGTGAAGGTGTTCGCTCCCGGCAGCCAGGACCCGGCGTTCTTCGGGTCCGGCCCGGTGGCGCTCGACCGCCGTACGTTGGTCGCCGCGTTGCCGCTGATCGACGTCGATGGGTATCCGGCCGGCGAGGCGACGGTCGCCGCGACCGTTGACCGCCTCGGGCCTCGCGTCGCGAAGGGCCGCGAGGGCGACGTCGACTTCAAGGTGTTCTTCCGCGACCTCGAACTGCGCGGCACGGTCGTGGTGAGCGCTGTCGGGTCGTTCCCTCTGGACGGAGCGTGCACCGCCTATCACCAGCGTGGAACAATCCGCTACCCCAACCCCGAGGCCTGACCTGACCTATGGGCGTGGTTCAAGGAGGACGCGGTCGCATCGAGGCTGCATCTCGCGGACGTCATCTCGTGACGTCCATCCTCTCGTACATGACGTCCGAGCGATGACGGAGGCGCTCCCGTCGATCGTGCGGGGCACCCAGCGCGTCCTGCACCGGGTCGCGACGACTCCGGGCCTGGATCCTCTGGCGGACACGTGTGCCGTCGCGTTCGGGCGACTCATGCGGCGCCAGCCGGCGGCTTCGGAGGCCCTCCATGGAGGTTGGCTGGGACATGCCGTCCACCCCCTGCTCACTGACTTCACCGATGGCCCCTGGATGGGCGCGTCGTTCCTGGACCTCTTCGGTCCGGATGGCTCGTCGGACGCCGCCCGCCGCCTGGTGGGATTCGGCCTGCTCGCCTCCGTGCCCACGCTGCTGTCGGGCTTCCTCGACTGGGAAGCGACAGAAGGTGCAGAGCGACGCGTCGGTCTGCTCCACGCCGCGACGAGCATCGCTGCGACCGCCCTCTACGGCTGCTCCTACCTCGCCCGGCGCAGAGGTCGTCAACGCGCCGGGGCCGTACTAGGACTCCTCGGCGGGACCGTCGCCTTCGTCGACGGGTACATCGGCGGGGAGCTGTCGCTCGTGGGAAGGATCGGGACCGGCAGGCGACTCGGCCATGCCGCGGCCGGCCCGCAGGCTCAGTAGCACCTTCTGGCCCTGACGCGACGTGGACGAACCAGCATCGCTCCCGCAACGGAGGGCATGTGGCGCGCACCATCGTCAGGGCTGAGCGCCACGGCCACGCCTTGCCTGCCTGAGCTGTCTGCTCTCAGCCCTTCGTTCACGCGCCCTCGTCCTCGACGCCGGCATCGGTCGGCCCTTCGTTCTGTGACAGTCGCCGGCGGCGTTCGGCCTCGGCTTCCGTCGGCTCCTCGAGCGCGAACGACCCGTACGGGATATCGCCGGCCCGTTCGTAGGTCGAGATCACCACGCCGGTGCTCGAGACTGCGGTGTCAACGAGCTTGAGGCCCGCGGGGATCGTGCCGCCGGCGAACAGGCGCCTGCCTGTGCCGAGCAGCACGGGGAAGGTCCAGACTCGCAGTTCGTCGATGAGATCGTGCTCGAGCAGCGTCTGGATCAGCTCGCCGCTGCCGTGCACCTGGATCTCCGGACCGGGTTGCTCCTTGAGCCCGCGAACGTAGTCCGCGACGTCGCCTTGGATCAGCGTCGAGTTCTGCCACTCGACCTCGTCGAGGGTCCGTGACGCGACGTGCTTGCGTGCGGCGTTGAGCGCGTCGGCCGCCGGGTCGTCGGTCACGTGGGGCCAGTGGGCGGCGAAGATCTCGTAGGTCCTTCGGCCGAGCAGCAGCTCGAACGGCCGCCCCATGTAGTCGTCCATCACCTTCATCATGGTGTCGTCCCAGTAGTCGACCGACCATCCGCCGTGCGTGAACCCTCCCCTGGGGTCCTCTTCGGGGCCGCCAGGTGCCTGCATCACGCCGTCGAGGGCGACGAACGTGTTCACCGAGAGCTTGCCCATCACATCACTCTTCCATCCGCGGGGACATGCTGTGATCGCGGGTCATCCTGGTGGCTTCGCCCGGATCGTCGTCACGTGGTGTCGGCGGTCACACGCTGAAGACGATCCGGGTAGGGCCAACTCATCGCTTCGCCACCGCAACGTCCCGGCGAGCCCGACCCATCGCTCGTGGGTCACGGGCGCCTGGACAGGTTGAAGAAGTCGATGATGGTTGCCGGGGCGTTCAACGCACCCTGGATCGGACCGAACTCACTTGCGTACCACGTGGGTCCTGCGCCTTCGATCGTGACCAGGCTCACGGACGTGTCGTCACGGCACCCTCGCCATCCGGTTGTGGTCACACGACCTTCGGTTCGGCTGGTTGGCTGCGGGCAGCCGTTCATGGCCGCCCAGAACTGGACGACCTCGACCGAACTCGCCGCGGGTCGCGTCCCGTGGGTGAAGTCCGCCAGTTCCCCACCGCGGCACCACGTGGTCGGCGGTGTCGTGATCTCCAGCACCGAGAAGGCCTTGGTCGGCCGGCACTCGTCCGGCACCATCGCGCCTGCCACTGACGCGATGCCCGCGATGCCCGTCGCCTGGTCACACACGAAGCGGTAGCCCATGACCGCCCCGTTCGAGACCCCGGCAAGGTAGATGCGGGCGTCGTGGATCAGTGCATCGATGACGCCGTTGAGGTCGTCGACGCCCTGGATCCCTTCGGCTGGTGCAGGACCGCAGCAGAAGCCACCATTCCGGTTTCCCCGCAGCGATTCCGGATACGCCACCGCGAAGCCTTCATGACTGCCGCGCGGTCGAACTGCGTGGCCTGCGCGACGGTCTCGCTCGTGCCACCTGCGTCGTGAAGCATCACGACGACCGGTGACGGGGAGTCCATGTCACGTTCGTCGATGGCCAGGGCCGCCCGGGTCGCGTCGCAGCGGGCGGCGACTTCGGTCTGACCGCGGACGTCTACGGATCCCCAGCTCGGCAACAACGCGGCGTTCGGGGTGCCGGCGGAGTGGGACCGCACCGTGGCGTCCACCGCTGCCGTGGACTGCTTGTCAGTGGTCGACCCCGAGCAGGTCGACCGGCCCGCGGCGACCTCCGGAGCACGGGAGGCCTGACCCGCGGGCAGTCGAAGACGTCCGCAGGTGGTGGAGCGGTCGGTCCTCTGGCCGGCTGAGGACGCGCGCGCACATGCCCGTGAAGGTTCGGGCAGACAGCGGGCGTGGCGGTGAGCGACCCGATGGTCCATGCACTGATCGCCGGGGAGGCACGACACGGCGGCACTCCGTTTCGGTCGTCCTGTCGTCGTCCCGGTTCCACGCACGGCCGTCATCGAGCAGCGGAGAGCTGATGGCGGTTCGTGGTGACGGCGCATGTGCGGTCGAGGTTGGCCGCGCACGTGACGACCGGTCAGCACCGAGGCGTGACCGCTGAGACTGCGCCGACACCGCGCCCCGTGCTCGGCGGTTGACGGTCCTACGACACGAGCCGAACGGCCGGTGTCGCAGGAAAGACACCCGCCGACTGCCTGGTTGCGTGGTCGCAGATCACGCAGGGGGCCTCCTTGAGCGACCACTTCCGTACCTCCCTCTGGCACGGGACGGCAGCGACCACGGCCTATCCGCCCCTGGACGGCGACGGCGACGCGGACGTGGTCGTCGTCGGGGCGGGCATCACCGGGCTGACCACGGCATTGCTACTCGCAGAGTCGGGTCTCGCAGTCACCGTCGTCGAAGCACGCGACATCGCCTGCGGGACCACCGGCGGCTCGACCGGCAAGCTCACCTCCCAGCACGGCGTGATCTACGCGTCCCTTCGCGAGCTGCACGGTGACGACGTCGCCGAGGCGTACGGGCGTGTCAACGAAGCCGCCATCCGTGAGGTGGCGGCGATCTGCGAGCGCCACGGCATCGACGCGTCGTGGACGAACGCCGACGCGTACGTGTACGCGCAGACCGACGGCGAGGTCGAGCGGCTCCGGCAGGAGGAGGCGGCCGCGACCGCTCTCGGCCTGCCGGCCGTCTGGAGCGACACGACCGAGCTGCCGTTCGACGTGCGGGGGGCGCTGCGCTTCACCGGCCAGGCGCAGTTGCACCCCGTCGCCTACGCGCACGAACTGGCCGCCGCTGTGCGTGCCCAGGACTTCAGCCAGGTGCACACCGAGACGCGCGTCACCGACGTCCACGACGAGGGTGACGGCGTAACCGTCACCACGGACAGGGGACGGGTCCGCGCCGATCACGTCGTGCTCGCCACGCTGCTGCCCATCACCGACCGGGGCTTCGAGTTCGCGCGGGCGCGCGCGTCGCGCAGCTACGGGATCGCAGCCCGGATCGACGGCGACCTGCCAGAGCACATGTACCTTTCCGCCGGCGAACCCACGCGATCGATCCGCCGACACATGGGTGACGGTGACGGCTACCTCGTCGTGGTCGGTGACGCGCACGAGGTCGGCCACGATCAGGACACCGACGAGCACTTCGTCGCGCTCGAGTCCTTCGCCAGGCAGAACTACGCGGTGCGGGACGTCGTCTACCGGTGGTCCGCCCAGGACTTCTTCCCCGACGACCGACTGCCACTGATCGGCACCACCGTGCTGTCGGACCGCATCCACGTCGCGACCGGCTTCCAGAAGTGGGGGCTCACGCTGGGGACGGCGGCGGCTCGAATCATCGCCGGTGCGATCACGGGCCAGCCCGACGCCGACGCGCGGTTCTTCTCACCGACCCGGGTCACCATCACAGCCTCCGCCCGGCGCTTCCTCGAGCACAACCTCGACGTCGCGCTGCGCTTCGTCAGTGACCGGGTCCTGCCCGACTACTCGTCCATCGACGCGATCCCCGCGGGTGGGGGAGGCACCATCCGCGTCGACGGGCAGCTCCTGGCCGTCAGCAAGGACGACCAGGGTCGGGTGACGAAGCGATCGGCCACGTGCACACACCTGGCGTGCATCGTGCAGTGGAACCAGGCGGAGAGGAGCTGGGACTGTCCCTGCCACGGCTCGCGGTTCAGCGCCGGCGGGGACGTGCTGGAAGGGCCGGCCACCGCCCCGCTCGACCATGCGTGAACCATCCCCAGCGTCGAGATGTCCACGCTGTGTCACCTTGACGAACCCGACCCCGGATCTCTACCGGCGCGACGGGCTGGGGCAGTGACAGCCGTACGGCCGTGTGGGCCGGCGTGAGGGGGGAGTGGTGTCGGCGATGGAGCCGGCCGTCCGGAGAGCCCTGCTGTGACAGCCACGGTGGGCGCAGAAGAGGGCGGTCGCCGCCGGCGACGTGCAGCCGCCTCCCAAGCCAAGGTCGATCGGGTGGTTGGACGGCGTCCGCCGAACCGTCGGTGTCCCAGGGGGGTGGTGAGCGCCGACCCCTCCAGCTGATGCTCCGGCTAACCTCGGCACGGGACGGCCGCCGGCCCGGGTGGTCTGCCCGCGGCGCGCAAGTCCCCAAGCGTCGTCGTTGGCACGGCTCGACGATGAGCGGTCGGCATGACTGCCAGGTACCCAGTTCATCAGTCAGAGGTGAGCGATGGCGTCCGCGGTGGGCCGCCGAGCGGATAGCAAGCAACGACCGTTACCTCGCACAACCGCACATGGGGCCCCCCGTTCTCGACCATGACGCTGGAAAGGCAGGCCGGTGGCACAAGAGCGGGCCGCAGCGGAGACCGTCGGGGCAGAGGTCGAGTACCGCTCTAGGCGAAGCAGGGCCGCTGCGCAAGCGCTGCAGCAGCAGGGCTTTCAGGTGCTGGGTGTCGGCGCAACCATCAGTGTTCGGGCACCAGCGCCTCTGTGGACATCGGTCTTCGGCGTTCACTTCGAGGAGGTCACCGCGACGGTCGCTCACGGTGTCACAGGCAGCTACTTGCGGCCCACCACCGGCGGCGTGACGGTGCCCGAGGATCTCAGCGAGCTGATCGCCGATGTGTTGTTCGCAGAACCTCCCGAGTTCTTCGCCAACTGAAAGGAAGCGGACCATGCAGATCGCTTCGGACACGGTGTACTTCGAGGCCGTCCTGCGCTCCGAAAGGGGCGCGTCGATGTTCGACGACGTCGTCACGCTGGAGGCGGACACGCTCGATGAGTTTCGGCCTCCCGCAGGGAGGGCGATGCGCGCAGCAAGCCTGCTGGAGTCGTTGGGGATGCGGGTACGGCACGTGGGGTCGTTCTCGGTCAGCGGGGAGGCGCCGCAGGAGCGCTGGGAAGAGGTCTTCGGCACGCGTGTCGAAGCCCGAGAGCGGCCTCTGAGCGAGGCCCATCCTGAGCTCGGGGAGGTGACCTACCTCTCGCACGTCGCGGATGCGCCCTTCGAAGTTCCCCCTGCGCTCGAGGAGCTGGTCGAGCGCGCCTACCCTCAGCCGCCCCCGCTCCTCTTCGAGTCGCCCCTGCCTCCGCGGGTGGGATACCACCACCTGCGCGTGCCCGCGGACGTGGGGATGATCCTGCGTGCGCCCGCGGTCCACGAGGTGGATGTGACCGGTCGGGGTGTGCTCGTCGCCATGCCCGACACCGGCTTCTACCGCCATCCGTTCTACGCCTGGCACGGCTACAGCTACCAGGCGACGCTCGCCCCGGATGCGATCGACGTCGAGCACGACGAGGTCGGTCACGGCACCGCGGAAGCGGCCAACATCTTCGCTGTGGCCCGGGACGTGGATCTCATCGGGGTCAAGATGGGAGGCAACGCCACCCTGGCGTTCAAAACCGCCTCTGACCTGCACCCAGGGGTGATGACCAACAGCTGGGGATACCACCTACCGGGACTGACGCAGCTACCGAACTTCCTCAAGCCCTTGGAGGCCGCGGTCATTGAGGCGGTGAAGGTGCGTGGGATCACCGTCTGCTTCTCCGCGGGCAACGGTCACATCGCCTTCCCCGCGATGATGCCCGAGACGCTGGCCGTCGGCGGCGTTCACGCCGGAGAGAATCTGACGGGCGACGACTTCGATCTTCAGGCCTCGGACTACGCCAGCAGCTTCGACAGCCAGATCTATCCGGGCCGGCACGTGCCGGACGTGTGCGGGCTGGTGGGGATGAGGCCGCGCGCGGTCTACATCGTGCTGCCCGTCGAACCCGGAGACAGCATCGATGTCGCCCTGGCCGGCGGCACCTTCCCGGACGGTGACGAGACGGCCGACGACGACGGCTGGGCGGTGATCAGCGGGACCAGCGCGGCTTCCCCTCAAGTAGCCGGCGTGTGTGCCCTGCTGAAGCAGGTCCAGCCGGGCCTGTCCCCGGCACTGCTCAGGTCGATCCTCAAGGCCTCTGCCCGCGACGTGAAGGCCGGCGCGAGCAATAACGGGCAACCCGCCGGCGACGGCCATGATGGCGCCACCGGCGCCGGGCTGGTCGACGCGCACGCTGCCTACAAGCTGGCGCGGTCGGTGACCCCGCGGGGGCTCTTCACGCTGCCGGAACCGCGGTAGCGGCACGGCGGGGCGGTGTTGTGACGCCATACCTACCAGAACCGCGAGCGCCGCGGTGCTGGGCGGCGCGCCGGGCGCGCCCGACGTCCTCGAGCGGGTCGGAGCGCTGGTCGAGGAGCCGGCCTTCTACCCGCACCTGACCGGTCGGGACAACCTTCGGGTGCTAGCCAGGACCAGTGACGT
>DASZZX010000003.1:0-14280 GCA_036260415.1 Nitriliruptorales bacterium | reverse complement strand
CCACCGCCGAGCTGGTCCGCCACCTGATCGGCGGGGTGTCCCTGGAGGAGGCCGGCGGGGGAGACAGCCTGGTCGCGCGCGTGCACCGGCCGTTCGAGCTGCTGCTCGAGCCGTTGCCCAACGCGGTGTTCATGCGCGACTCGTCGGCGTGGATCGGCGAAGGGGTCGTGGTCTCTCCGATGAGCCGGCTGGTGCGACGTCGCGAGGCCGACCTCCTGCGGCTCGTCTACAACCTGCACACGCGCTTCGTCGACGCCCCGATCTGGTTCGGCCAGGATCCGTCGGCACACTTCCCCGCGACGGTCGAGGGGGGCGACGTGCTCGTGGTCGGCAACGGTGGCCTCGCCATCGGCGTCTCCGAGCGCACCACTCCGCCCGGCGTCGAAGCGCTCGCCGTGCGCCTGTTCGCTCACGCCGTGGTGAAGCGCATCCTCGCCGTCGAGCTGCCGAGAGCGCGCAGCACCATGCACCTGGACACGGTGGTGGCGATGGTCGACAGCGACGCGTTCATCCTCTACCCGCAGATCCGCCTGCGGGTGCGGTGCCTGCGGCTGACCGCCGGCAGCCGTGGGCTCACGGTCGAGGAGGGCGAGGACCTGGTCGGTGAGCTCGCCTGGGTAGCCGGCCTGGACGACGTGCGCGCGATCGAACCCGCCTTCGGCAGCGTCGAGGCCGAACGCGAGCAGTGGAACGACGCCAACAACACCTTCGCGATCGCCCCCGGCGAGGTCGTGGCCTACGAGCGCAATGCGGCGACCAACGCGATCCTGGAGGACGCCGGCATCGCCGTGCACACCATGCCGTCGTACGAGCTGCCGCGCGGGCGCGGCGGCCCACGTTGCATGGCCTGCCCCGTCTTGCGCGACCCGCTTGCGGCGCCGCCCCGGTCCTGACGGTGGGGCGGCGACCGCCCGCTGCGGCGGCGGGTTAGCCTTGCCGCGCCCACACCGGAAGGAGCCCCTCCATGGCCGAAGCCGTGATCGTCGCGCACCGCCGCAGTCCCATCGGCCGTGCGTTCAAGGGTTCGATGACCGGCGTCCGCCCCGACGACCTCACCGCCACCATCGTCGCGGCCACCCTCCGCCAGGTGCCCGAGCTCGACCCCGCCGACATCACCGACCTGCACCTGGGGTGCGGCCTTCCGGGCGGGGAGCAGGGCTTCAATCTGGCCCGCGTGGTGACCGTCCTGCTCGGGTTCGACCACCTACCCGGTGTCACGCTGTCCCGCTACTGCGCGTCGTCCCTGCAGTCCACCCGCATGGCGTTCCACGCGATCAGAGCGGGTGAAGGCGACGTGTTCATCTCCGCCGGCGTGGAGATGGTCAGCCGGTTCACCAAGGGCAACTCCGACAGCCTGGACGACACCAAGAACCCCCGGTTCGCCGACGCGGAGCAGCGCACGCTGGAACGCGCCGGAGGGATCTCCGAAGGCTGGGTGGACCCGCGCGACCTAGGCCGGCTCCCCGACGTGTACATCCCCATGGGCCAGACCGCCGAGAACGTCGCACAGCTGAAGGGGATCGCCCGTGGGGAGCAGGACGAGTTCGCCCACCGCTCCCAGCAGCGCTACGCCAAGGCCAAGGCCGACGGGTTCTGGGAGCGTGAGATCGAGCCGACCGCGCTGCCGGGCGGCGAGGTCATGAGCGAAGACGACAGCCCGCGTCCCAACACCACCATGGACGGTCTGGCCCAGCTGCAGCCGGTGTTCCGACCCGACGGCAGCGTCACCGCCGGCAACGCCTGCCCGCTCAACGACGGCGCCGCCGCGGTCATCGTGATGAGCGACCGCAAGGCCGACCAGCTCGGCGTCCAGCCACTGGCCCGCATCGTGGCCACCGGCGTGTCGGCCCTCAGCCCCGAGATCATGGGGCTCGGCCCGGTGGAGGCGACCCGCCAGGCGCTACGGCACGCGGACATGACCATCGACGACATCGACCTGGTGGAGATCAATGAAGCGTTCGCCGCTCAGGTCATCCCCAGCTACCGGGAGCTCGGCGTCGACCTCGAACGGCTCAATGTCAACGGGGGCGCCATCGCGGTGGGTCATCCGTTCGGCATGACCGGGGCACGCATCACCGGCACGCTGATCAACAGCCTGCAGTTCCACGACCGGACGATCGGGCTCGAGACGATGTGCGTCGGCGGGGGCCAGGGCATGGCCATGATCGTCGAACGGCTGGTGTGACCGCTCGCCCTAGCGGAGCAGGCCGAGCCTGAAGCCGCGCGCGACCGCGCCGGTCCGGTCCGGCACGTCCAGCTTGCCCAGCAGGTTCTGCACGTGGGTCTTGACCGTGCGCGGTGACAGCGTCAGCCGGTCGGCGATCTGCTGGTTGGTCAAACCCTCGGCCAGCAGCCGCAGCACGTCCGTCTCGCGCGCCGTCAGCGCGGCCCGTTGGGGTCGGTCATGCTCAGGTCGCCACACCCCGACCAGGTGCATCGCCACGTCGGACGACACCACCCGCTCGCCGCGGGCCGTGGCCACGACAGCCCGGCGGATCTCGGCCAGCGGGGCGGACGTGAGCACGAACCCGTCCGCGCCGGCCACCACCGCCTCCCGCAGGTCGGCCGCGGTGACCTCGTCCGCGAGAACGAGCACGCGCAGGTCGTCGCGGAGAGCCTTGGCCGTGGCGACCGCCCGGAACGGGTCGGGGCTCTGGCCGCGCAGCACCACCACCAGCACGTCCGGGCGGACCGTCTCGATGAGGTCCACGACCTCGCCGACCGACCCGTCGGCCACCGCCGTGTCGCCGTCCCCGCCGCTCAGCGCCTCGCGCAGGCCCGCGCGCACCAGCGGCCGATCGTCAGCCACCACCGCGGTGACCGTGACGGTGGGAGCAACCGTGGAGACGTGCGGGGGTGTCCCCTGCACGGGGGATATCTCGATCATGGGGTCGCCTGCCGCCGCCGGACCAACCCCCCCATGGTGCCCTGCCGACGACCGTTGCGGGATGACCCGGGAGGATCGTTCCGTTGCCCCCCTGCTGGCCGTGACGCACTAGTCCTGCCGCCACCAGACGGTCCGGCTCGCCAGTTGCCGGCGTCAGGGGACGCCGATGCTCTTGACCGTCGCCCGCAACGCGCCACCCGGCGCTTCCACCCGCACCGTCTGCCCAGGGGTCGTGCCCAGCAGCGCCCTGCCAAGCGGCGACGATGTGGAGATCACGTCGTAGCGCTCGTGGCGTTCCTCCCGGCTGCCCACCAGGAGGTAGGTCTCCTCGTCCCCGTCGATGTCGACCGTGACGAGCAGGCCCGGGGTCGCGGTGCTGGCACGTCCGGCGTCCGTGGGCTGGGTGACCTTCGACTCCCGCAGGAGCTGCTGCAGTTGGCGGATGCGCGCCTCCATCTTGCCCTGCTCGTCCTTGGCGGCGTCGTACTCGGCGTTCTCGCGGATATCGCCGTGCGAGCGTGCCTCCTCGATCTGGCGCGAGATCAGCGCCCTCCCACTCGTCGTGAGCTCCTCGAGTTCGGCCCTCAGACGGTCGTGGGCCTCCTGGCTCAGCCACGTCTCCGACAAGGGTGCTCCTGGTGGACGATGGGTCGTTCGGAGGGCGCGTGGACGCGTCGACCGAGAGTAGCGTCGTCGCCCCGGACGCGCCGCGAGATCGTTCCGGGTGGGGTGTCGACGACGGGTGCGGCGGTAGCCTTCGCGCTATGGCGCGCCCCAGCGACCTCGTCTACCGACTGTACGAGCGGCGGCTGGCGGGGCAGGTCACGGCGGCCCCCCTGCCACGTCACGTCGGTGTCATCCTGGACGGCAACCGGCGGTTCGCACGCGAACGCGGCATGGACGACCCCAACCTGGGCCACCTGGCCGGGGCGCGCAAGATCGAGGAGTTCCTCGACTGGTGCTGGGAGCTGGGCGTGCAGCACGTCACCCTGTGGCTGCTGTCGACCGACAACCTCGACCGTGACGCCACGGAGGTGTCGGGGCTGCTGCGCATCATCGAGGACACCGTGCTGCGCATCGCCCACCACCCCAAGGCGCGCGAACGACGACTGAGGGTCATCGCGCTCGGGGCCCTCGACCTCCTCCCCGAGGAGACCCGCCGGGCGCTGAAGGAGGCCGACGAGGCAACCGCGGGCCACGATCAGTTCTTCCTGCAGGTCGCGGTCGGGTACGGGGGACGCAGGGAGATCACCGACGCGCTGCGCAGCCTCCTCTGGGCGAAGGCCGCGGAGGGTGCCACGCTCGAGCGGGTCGCCGAGACGCTGCAGCCGGAGGACATCGGCGACCACCTGTACACCACCGGTCCCGATCCCGACCTGATCATCCGCACCTCGGGAGAGCTGCGCCTCTCCGGCTTCCTCCTGTGGCAGAGCGCCCACAGCGAGTTCTACTTCTGCGACCCGTACTGGCCGGATTTCCGCCGCATCGACTTCCTCCGCGCCCTGCGGGAGTTCCAGCACCGCCAGCGCCGCTACGGGCGCTGACGCCCGCAGTCGGCCCGCCGACGCAGCCCGCCACGGGGCGGCGAGCGCGTTCGATCCGGTGACGCCCCCCACCGCCTCGCCCACGACGGCTGGTCACTGCACGCAGAACCGCGCCGGCGGGCCCTGGGTCTGGGTCAGTGTTCCCGGGGCTCGCTCGCACCGCACCGCAACGGCCGCGGGGACGCCTCGCGGGTGATCGTCCGGACACGGCGAGGGGCGCCCTGACGGGCTCGGCGGAGCATCGCCAGTCGGGTGGTGGCGAGCGCGCCGAACAGGACCAATCCGATCACAGCCGCGTCGCCGTACCCGGGGCGGATCGTGGCGGCGACCATCACCCCCAGCGCCAACGTGAGGCCAGCCCCGGGTGCCTGATGACGCAGCAGCGTGGTGAGGGCTGCCGCCGCCACCGCGAGCAGCGCGACGCTGGCGAGGAACTGTGCGAGGGTCACCACGATCGACCACCTCCCCCTCGAGGGTCGGGCAGGCGACGACCGAACGAGCGGACGTTCACCCGGCCGATGGGGCGGTCGCGTCGACGGGCCGGACGACCGGCCAGGTCGCAGCGCGCCCGCAGGTCAGCGGCGCCCGGCGTCCCCGCCGACAGGCTCCGGGCGGGCGGCCACGTCGGCCGCTTCGACGGCACCCTCGCTGGCGAGCAGCTGGTTGACGCGGCGTACGCCGCGGACCGTCAGCGCATGCACGGTGGTGACGCTGCACTCCAGCACGGCAGCGACCTGCCGCTGGGTCAGGCCTTGCGCGAAGCGCAGGCACAGGACCGCACGCTGGCGTGGTGGGAGGCGGCGGAGAGCTCTCCGGACGAGTTCCCCCTCGAAGGGGACCGGGAACGGGGCGGCGATCGCGGTCATGAGGTCATGGCGCGGGCTGGTCCCCTCCGGGACCGCCGGCGCCCCTCCACGCGGTATTGAACGCACGTGGCGACCGGATGGTTTCGGCCGTTCGACCGGGGTTTGTCACGCCGAACGGGCCGCGCTCCCGGCCCCCCGCCGAACGTGCACGGCAGGCGGTGCCGCGGTCCCGTTCGGTTCAGTTCATCCTGGCGCGGGCCCGCAGTGCCAGCTGCGCGAGGTCGTCGGCGTCCTCGCTGGCTGGCGCGCCCCGCAGGTGGTTCTCGACGGTCGCCGCCGCCTCCCGGTAGCGCCCCAGCTGGATCAAGAGCTCGGCCGCGACCCGCACGTCGTGGCCCCCGCTGCCGGGCAGGAGCCGTTTGAGCTCGATGGTCCACAGCGCGTCCTCGACGTCGCCCTGTGCGAGGAAGTCGCGCGTGAGGTTGTTGAGCAGGCGGCGCACCACGGCCGGCGCGGATGCGGGACGGAGCAGCGCGCGCGGGGATGCCAGCCGTCCGCCGATGGCGTCCCTGAGGCGTGCGCTGACCTGTTCCTGGCTGATGATCGCACCGTCGTGGAACGGGTCGATCACGACCGGCGGCTCGTCGCCGCGGGGGCTGTGCGCCACGCCGACCAGGAAGTGGCCTGGCATGTCGATCCCGTACGCACGGATGCCAGCGCGGCGGCCGATCGCGATGTAGACGATCGACAGCGTGATCGGCAACCCACGCCGGCGGTCCAGCACACGGGTGAGCAACGCGTTGCTGGGATCGTGGTAGGTGGCGTGGTCGCCGCCGAAGCCCAGTTGCCCCGCCAGGAAGTCGCCGAGAGCATCCGCGTCGTGGCGGGCGTCGCGCGGGGCGAAACCGGACGTCACCAGCCGGTCGGCCAGCGCGTCCAGACGCAGCAGCTCGGCGTCCACGTCGAGGTCCGGTTCCACCTCGACGCAGCACAGCAGGGCAGCCTCCGCGAGGTCGCAGTCCCCGCGGCGCAGCACCCTCGCCAGACGCAGTCGTGACGGGCTGGTCGGTGGTGGGTGACGGATCACACACACAGGCTACCGGTGGGTGGGCACCGGTCGGCCGCTGCGGCCCACCGGGTGGGCGCGAGGACGAGTGGCGCGGTCGCCGCGTGCCTTGCGGGGACCTGCTGGCGGCCGCGTCGCGGCGGTGGTGACGCGGCCGCCTACGCTCGGCCGCGTCCGGGGAGGTGCTGCCGTGGTCGAACCGCCGCTCCTGGTCACCAGCCACGATCTCGGCGACGGTGGGGTCCTGCGCATGCTGCGGATGAACCGTCCGGCCGCCCGCAACGCGATGGACACGGCGATGCTGGTCGCGCTCGTCGATGCCCTCGATGACGCCGCCCGGGACGACGCCGTGCGCGGTGTGCTGTTGACCGGCGGCCGCGACGTCTTCAGCGCGGGCGCGGACGTGCACGAGGCCCTGCCGGACGGCGGACTGCGCCGCAACGAGCTGTTCACGACTTTCTACGAGTCGCTGTCGGGGCACCCGAAGGCCACCGCCGCCGCGGTGGAGGGGCCGGCAGTCGGCGGCGGCGCCGAGGCAGCGGCCGCCTGCGACGTGCGGGTGGCCGGCAGGTCGGCACGTTTCCGTTTCCCAGGCGCGCTCTACGGCATCCCGGTGGGGGCGGCGCGCACGATCGGGCTGGTGGGGCTGGGCACCGCGAAGGACTGGGTGCTGTCGAGCCGTGACGTGCCGGCCGAGGAGGCGACGTCCGCCGGGCTCGTGCAGCGGCTCGTGGACGACGGGACGGCAGAGGCGTTCGCTCTCGAGTGGTTGAGCACCGTGGCGTCCCGGCACCCGGCGACGGTCATCCGGCTGAAGCACATCCTGAACGCGTTCGCGGGCGTCCCCGACCGGGTGGCATGGGAGAACGACGCGCTGCGCGCCCACGCGGAGTCCGGGGCCGGCCCGCCACGTCCCGGCGCGTTCGGCATCCCCCCCTCGGCCCGCGACGCCTGACCCGCATGCACCGCGACATCACCCACGCGGGACCATCGGCAGGCACGCGAGGCCTGACCGCAGGCGCCGCGACATCGGCGACGCGGGGCCATGGGTCGCCGCTGGCCGGACAGCAGCGTGCACGCCGAAACGCCGCGTTGCGCCCGGTTAGCATCGGTGGGACGTCCGGTGTCGCGTGGGAGGATCGCGGTGGCCACCAGGCAGGGACCGGAGCGCAACCTCGCACTCGAGCTGGTCCGGGTCACCGAGGCGGCCGCCCTGGCAGCCGCCCGGTGGCAGGGACGGGGCGACAAGGAGGCCGGTGACCAGGCCGCGGTGGATGCCATGCGGTACATGCTGTCGACGGTCGAGATGGATGGGGTGGTGGTCATCGGGGAGGGTGAGAAGGACGAGGCCCCGATGCTCTACAACGGCGAGCGCATCGGGACGGGGGAGCCACCCCAGGTCGACATCGCGGTCGATCCCGTCGAGGGCACCGCGTTGCTGGCCGAGGGCCGTCCGGGAGCCATCGCGGTCATCGCGCTCGCTCCGCGCGGCACCATGTACGACCCGGGACCGTGCGTCTACATGGAGAAGCTCGTCGTCGGACCGCAGGCGGCCGGCACGATCGACCTCGACGCCCCGATCGGCGACAACCTGGCGGCCATCGCCAAGGCCAGGGGCAAGGAGGTGCGCGATGTCACGGCCGTGATGCTCGACCGCGAGCGTCACGAGGACCTCAAGCGCCAGATCCGCGAGGCAGGGGCGCGGCTACAGCTGATCCAGCACGGGGACGTCGCGGCAGGGTTGCGCGCCGCGTGGGAGGAACGTCCCGACGTCGACCTCCTGGTCGGCATCGGCGGGACACCGGAGGGCATCATCACCGCCTGCGCGGTGCAGTGCATCGGAGGCCAGATGCTCGGCCGGATGTGGCCGCGCAGCGACGAGGAGCGCGCCGCCGCCGAGGAGCAGAGCTACGACGTCGACCGCGTGCTCGACACGCACGAACTGGTCGGCAGCGACGACGTGTTCTTCGTCTGCACCGGCATCACCGGCGGCGGGCTGGTCGACGGGATCTCGTTCGACGGTCGAGGGGCGGTCAGCGAGTCCGTGGTGATGCGCTCGAAGAGCGGCACGATCCGCGTGGTCCGTGCCCGCCACCAGCTGCAGAAGCTGCGCGAGTTCGCGTCGATCGAGTACTGACGCCGGCGGGGGGCCCTCCTCCCTCTCCGCACGGCCTTGGAGCGTGCCGGATCGACAGCCCGCAGCGGTTTCCCTGGGTCGGCGTCCGCCTCGCCCCGCCGGCGGTGGTGGCGCGATCGCGGTCACCGTGGACGGGCGCCGGGCTCACGCACCGGCGGTGACGTGACGGGTTGCGCGCCGCTCGGCGAGTCGGCGACCGCGTGGCGTCCTCCCCCACGGCTTGTCCACCGAGATGACGGTGGCGAACGCCAGCATGGCCAGGTGAGCAGCCGAACCGGCGATGAGCGGCCCCTCCGGACCCATGCGCCGCAACGTCACCGACGACGCGACCATGTGATCGCAGCCGCTCGAGCGGGCACCCATGCCACCGAAGGACGCGGCTCGGCACCCACGGACTTCCGGCCACCGGGAGAGCGGCCTGGTGGCGGTGCCATACGCCACGCTGCCCAGGTCGGACCGCGATAGGTGCTCCGTGCCACTCGGGAAGGTGCTCTCCGCCGGCTACCTGGTGCGCCGGTTGCCGCGGCGTGGGCGGCGCATCTGGTTCCGCGAGGGTCACGCGCACGTCGAGTACCGCGACGCCGACCCGCAGGTCCTCTTGGCTCACCTCACCCGGCTGATCGAGCGCCTCGGCGACCACCAGGACGTCCACGACGTCGAGGTGGATCCGGCCAGCGGGCGCCTCATCGTCACCTACGACGACGTCTGGCTGTCGCCCGACGACCTGGTCGAGCTGCTCGACGCGCTCGAGGAGGAGCTCGGGGTCGCCGACGACGGGTTCGGCGCGTCCCGTCCGGACCACCCCGGCGACGCCGAGCCGATCCTGCGCGAGGCGGTGCTCATGGCCGGCGACGTGGCGGCGGTGGCGCTGGCCGCCGCCGGGCGCGTGCTGCGTCGGACACCGCTGCCGCGATCGCTCGACCTGGGCTGGGCCGTGTCGATGATGCGCAACTTCCCGCAGCTGCGTCACGCCGTCGACGAGCGGGTGGGCCACGAGGCCGCTGACCTCCTGCTCGGGCTCTCCAACAGCCTCTTCCACGGCCTGTCCCGCAACGTCACCAGCCCGGTCGTGGACCTGGTGCACCGTGCCCTGCGCGCCGACGAGGCGCTCAGCCGCCGCGTCGCTTGGCAGCGGACCGAACCGCAGCTCTGCGCGGCGCGCTCCACCGAGGAGCCCGCGCTGCCCGTCCCGCGCGAGCGGGTGGTGGCCCTGCCGCCCGGCGACGTCGAGCGCTGGGCCGACCAGGCGCTGCCCGCCTCGATCGGGGGGCTCGCGTCCGGTCTGGCCGCGACCAACGACCTGCAGCGCTCGGTCACCAGCGTGCTCGACACGCTGCCCAAGGCGGCACGGCTCGGTCGCGAGGCCTTCGCCGCACGGCTCGACCGCGTGCTGGCGTGCCGGGACATCGTGACGATGGACAGCGGTGCACTGCGGTTGCTGGACCGGGTCGACGCCTTCCTCTTCGAGCGGTCGGTCGTCGTCGACGGCGACCGGCCGGTCCCCGGCGCCCCGGCGGTGCTGATCGCGGCGCGTCGGTCCGGCATGTTCACCGTGGTCGACGGCCGCGGCGTCCCTGGGCTGAGGGCCGATCAGGAGCTGGATCCCGACGTGGACGTCGCCTCCGCGGTCGAGGCCCTCCAGCTGGAGGGGCACGTGGTCGCCATGGTCTCCGACCGACCGCGGCCGGCGACGGCGGCCGACCTCACGATCGGCGTGGCGCACAAGGGCGAGCCCGCCCCGTGGGGGGCGCACGTCATCACGGGTCCGGATCCGGCGGACCTGCTGCTGCTCGTCGAGGCGGCCGCGTCCGCACGGCGGGTGAGCCAGCAGAGCGTCCGACTCGCCCAGACCGGCACCGGCATCGGCGCCGGCGCAGCGTTGGGTGGCCTGCACCGCACCGCCCGCGAGCGCGTGATCCGCGTCACGGACGCTGCCTCCCTCATCGCCATGGTCAACGGGGTGCGCGTCGCCCGCGCGCTCCACGCGCTGCCTGCCACGCTCGGGAGCGAGGACAATCGGTGGCACGCCCGGCCGGCGGACGAGGTGCTGCAGCTGCTGGGCACGTCGCGTGAGGGTCTGCGGGTGGAGGAGGCACAGCGGCGGCGCCAGCGGCCCTCGGGGCCGCCCGGGGCGCTCCGGCTGTTGCTGGACAGCCTCGGCGACGAACTGGTCAACCCGCTGACGCCGATCCTCGCGGGTGGGGCCGGCCTGTCCCTGGCGACCGGAGCGCTCGCGGACGCCGCCATGGTGGCCAGCGTGGTGGGGTTGAACGCCGTCATCGGCGGGTTCCAGCGCTTCAGGACCGAGCGCGCCATCGCCGCACTCGACCGCACCCGCCGGCAGCCGGTCCTGGTGCGCCGGGCGGGCACCAAGGTCACCCTGGCCGCCGACGAGCTCGTGCCCGGCGACGTCGTGCTCATGGAGGCGGGCGAGGCCGTCCCGGCCGACTGCCGCGTCCTCGAAGCCAACGGGTTGGAGGTCGACGAGTCCAGCCTGACCGGCGAATCGCTTCCGGTCCGGAAGTCGTCCGAGCCGTCGGACGCCGAGGTGGTCGCAGAACGTCGCTCCATGGTCTACGAGGGCACGTCGATCGCTGCCGGCACGGCAACCGCCGTGGTGGTCGCGGTCGGCGAGGACACCGAGGCGGGCCGTGCCTTCCTGCCGCAGCGTCCCGACGACGTGCCCACAACGGGGGTGGAGGCGCGTCTGCGGACGTTGACGCGCACCACGATCCCGCTCGCCCTGGGAAGTGGACTGGGCGTGGCGGCCGCCGGTTTCCTCCGCCGCGTCCCGACGCAGGAGCTGATCGACGCGAGCGTCGGGCTCGCGGTCGCAGCGGTCCCCGAGGGGCTGCCGCTGCTCGCCACCGTGGCCCAGCTCGCGGCTGCGCGGCGTCTGTCGCACAAGGCCGTCCTCGTCCGCAACCCGCGCGCGGTCGAGGCGCTGGGGCGCGTGGACGTCGTCTGCGCCGACAAGACGGGCACCCTCACCGAAGGACGGATCCGGCTGACCGCGGTGTCCGACGGGGTCAGCCAGGTGCCGATCGGCGAGGCCACCGGCGGCCACCACCGGGCGCTGCTCACGGCACGCCGCGCGACGCCGATCCGCCCGGGGGGCCCGCTGCCGCACCCGACCGACCAGGCGATCGCGGACGGCACGCGGGCGGCCGGAGTGCAGCGCCGCGACGGCGGGCGCTTCGACGTGATCGACGACGTCCCCTTCGAGCCCGCACGCAGCTTCCACGCGGTGCTCGCCGGCACGGAGGATCGCCGCGTCCTCGCGGTCAAGGGCGCCACCGAGGTCGTGCTGGAGCGCTGCACCAGCTGGGCGCATCCGGACGGCGAGCGCACGCTCGATGCCGGGGAGCGCCGGGCGCTGCAGGAGGCACACGAAGCCATGGCCGCCCAGGGGCTGCGGGTCCTGGCGGTCGCCGAACGGCCCCTGTCGCAGGACGAGGTCCGGGAGCGTTCGGTCCGCGACCTGACGTTCGTCGGGTTCGTGGGGCTGTCCGACCCGGTGCGCCCGGTCGCCGCCGATGCGGTCGCGGACCTGCGGGCCGCCGGCGTCGGCGTGATCATGATCACCGGCGACCATCCCGCGACGGCGCGCGGCATCGCGGCCGAGGTCGGTCTCGACGACGGCAGCGTGCTGACCGGCCCCGAGGTCGACGACATGGAGGACGACGAGCTCGAGCGCGTGCTGCCGAAGGTCACGGTGTTCGCCAGGGTCACGCCGGGGCACAAGGTGCGGATCGTGCGCGCGTTGCAGCGCGCCGGCCGGGTCGTGGCCATGACCGGTGACGGGGCCAACGACGCCCCGGCGATCCGGCTGGCCGACGTCGGGATCGCGCTGGGTAAGCGCGCGACTCCCGCCGCGCGGGATGCCGCCGACATCATCATCACCGAGGAGCGCCTCGAGGTCATCGTCGACGCCATCGCTGAGGGTCGCGGGCTGTGGGAATCCGTGCGGGACGCGGTGGCGGTCCTGGTGGGCGGCAACATCGGGGAGATCGCCTTCACCCTGCTCGGCAGCTTGGTGGGCCGTCGGCCGCCCCTCAACGCGCGCCAGCTGCTGCTGGTGAACCTGTTCACCGATGTCGTGCCGGCCATGGCGATCGCGGTGCGCCCCCCCACCGATGTCTCGCCGGAGACGCTCCTCCACGAGGGACCGGAGGCGTCGCTGGGTGAGGAGCTCAACCAGGCGATCAGGTGGCGGGCGTGGGGCACGGCGGTCGGAGCGACCGGTGCCTACGCGGCGGCCCGGCTGTCGGGGACGCCGACGCGTGCCCGCACGGTGGGTCTGATCGCGCTGGTCGGCGCGCAGTTGGGACAGACCATCGCGGTCGGCGCCAACGATCCCCGCGTGGTGCTGGCCGGCCTGGGGTCCGGCGCGGCGCTGGCCGCGGTCGTCCAGACGCCGGGGGCCAGCCGGCTGGTCGGCTGCCGACCGGTCGGTCCGGTCGGCTGGTGGTTCGCGCTGGCCGGAGCGCTGGCCGGCTCCGTCGTGGGGACGATCGGTCCCCGCGTGGAGGGTGCGCTTCGCGCAGCCCAGGACCGCAGCGTCCCCGCGCCGACGCGACCGCCTGAGACCGCCTGACCGGCGCCCTCCCGCAGCGGAGCCCGGCGAAGCGTTCCTCTCCACGTCACCTGCCGTTCACCTGCACGTCCGGATGCGTCCACCTCACGTGCGTACGTTGCGCCCGCGGACCGGGCGTCCGGGAGCTGGTAGGCCCGAGCGCCACACGTGGACCGACCTCTGGAGGAGCGAGCGTGACCAGGTGGCGGACGACCGCAACCCTGCTCGCCGGCGTGACGCTGCTCGCCACGGCATGTGGCAGCGACCCCGGCGAGCGCGCGTCCGGTGGGGCACCCGGACCGGGCGGGACGCAGGGCGCGGCCGGTGGCGAACCCGGAGCGGGAGGCCAGCTGTCCGGCACGATCGCGATCGACGGCTCCTCCACGGTGGCTCCTCTGACCGACGCCATCGCCGAGGAGTACGCCAACGAGCAACCTGACGTGGTGGTCAACCTGGGCGTCTCCGGGACGGGCGGCGGCTTCGAACGCTTCTGCGCCACCGGCGACACCGACATCTCCAACGCCTCACGACCCATCAAGCAGGAGGAGGCCGACAGCTGCCAGCAGAACGACATCGAGTTCATCGAACTGCGCATCGGCACTGACGCGCTCACCATGGTGGTCAACCCGCAGAGCGACTTCGTTGACTGCCTCACCACTGAGGATGTCGTCCGGGTCTTCGGGAGCGACGACCCCGCGGACACCTGGAAGCAGGTCCGCAGCGGGTTCCCCGACCGGCCGTTGACCGTGTTCGCACCAGGGACCGACTCGGGGACCTACGACTTCATGGTCGAGGACGTGCTCGACCTGGAGAGCTCCCGCCAGGACTTCCAAGCCTCCGAGGACGACAACGTGATCGCGCAGGGGGTCAGGGGCACACCCGACGCCTGGGGCTTCTTCGGGTTCGCCTACTTCCTCGAGAACCAGGACACGTTGAAGGTGCTCGCCTACGACGCCGGCGAGGGCTGCGTCGAGCCCAGCGTCGAGACGGCGCAGGACGACAGCTACGGGATGACCAGACCACTGTTCCTGTACGTCAAGCGGGAGTCGCTGCTCGACCGCCCGCACGTGGCCGACTTCGTGCGCTTCTACCTCGGCAACGTGAACAGCCTGATCGAGGACGTCGGTTACATCCCGGTCCCCGCCGATCAGCTCGACCAGACCAGGGACGAGATCGACGAGGCACGGCAAGGCACCTGAGACGCCGACCCGGAGGCGGCGTGCACGTTTCCGACCGGTCCGCCGGTAGGCTCGTCGCGGCGCCC
>DASZZX010000002.1:0-17133 GCA_036260415.1 Nitriliruptorales bacterium | reverse complement strand
CGACCGCGGGAGCGGGGCCGGCGGCGGTCAGGCTACCGACGGCCGTCGTCGCGTAGCCCCGTTCGCACGGCTTGCTCCGCCGCCGGGCTGACACCAGCCCGGTCCGCCGCGGACCGCAGGTCAGTCGTCAGGGGCTCGATCACCTCCACCGGTTCGCCGGTCACCGGGTGGTCGAACGCCAGCCGGGCGGCGTGCAGGAACGGCCGCGCGAGCCCCAACGCAGCAGCGATCGCCCGGTCAGCGCCGTAGACCCGGTCGCCGCTCACCGGGTGGCCGGCGTGGGCGAGGTGCACCCGGATCTGGTGCGTGCGGCCCGTTCCCAGCCGGCACGCGAGCAGCGTGACCGGCGTTCCGTCCGCGCTGCCCGGCGCGCGCACGGCCCAGTGGGTCGTCGCCGGCTTGCCGTCGCGGACGACCGCGAACCGGGTGCGGCGACGCGGGTCCCGACCGATGGGGGCCTCCACCCGCCCGCGCGTGGCCGGCGGAGCGCCGTCCACCAGAGCGAGGTAGCCGCGATCGACCTCCCGACGCGACAGCATGCGGACCAAACCGCGGTACGCCTCGTCGGTCTTGGCCACGGCCAGCAGCCCGGACGTGCCACGGTCCAGCCGGTGCACGATCCCGGGCCGCTGGGGACCGCCCGCCGGCGCGAGCCGGTACCCGCCCTCGACGAGCGCCTGCACCAACGTGCCCGAGAGGCTTCCCGCCCCGGGGTGGACCACCGTGCCGGCCGTCTTGGCCACCACGAGCAGGTGCTCGTCCTCCCAGCGGACGAGAGGGGGCGCTCGCCCATCCGCGCCGGTGGGCGCGGCGACGGGGGCGGCCACCTCCACCTGCTGACCTTCGTCGAGACGCAGTGACTTGGCCGGCCGGCGACCGCCGACGGAGACCTCACCACGCCGTATCCGTGCCGCGGCCTGGTTGCGTGGCTCGCCGAGCCGGCGGGCGAGCACGACGTCGAGCCGCTCCCCCGCCTCCTGCGGGGCGACCACGAACCGTGCTGCGATCACGCGCTCTCCGGCTGCTCCTCGCGGCCGTGCCGCACCGCCACCAGCAGCAGTAGCGCGAAGCCGACCGTGATGCAGACGTCCGCCACGTTGAAGGCCGGCCAGAAGGTCGAGGCGATGAAGTCCACCACCTCGCCTCGTCCGACGCCCGCCCCCTGGCCGCGCACGACCCGGTCCGTGATGTTGCCGAGCGCGCCGGCGAGCAGCAGACCCCAGGCGAACGGCTCGGCCATGCCCCGTGCTTGCGGCAGGTTCCGGGCGACCAGCACCACGACCACCAACGTCACGATGGGGAACACCCACCAGGGGATCGGTGCCGAGAAGGCCGCGCCCCGGTTGAACGTCAACTGCAGGAACATCGGCCCCGGCAGCGGGACCACGTCGCCGCGGTCGAGCGAGGCCAGCACCAGCGCCTTGGTCGACTGGTCGAGGACCCACCCCGCCCCCGCCATCACTACGCCGGTCTGGACGGGCACGGGAAGGCGCAGGGTGCGCCGACCGTCCGCGAAGGTCATCTCACCGGGCCCGGCACCTGCCCGAGCCGGCGCATCCGGATCCTTCGCCGCCGCTCGAGCCGGCCCGCGCACGCCCGCGACCGCTGCCGGAGCCGGTCATGTCAGACGGTGCGCTCGTCGCGCTGCTTGTCGGCCAGGCACAGCGTCGCGTACGGCAGCGCCTCGAGCCGCTCCGCTTCGATCGGGCGCTCACACCGCTCGCAAAGACCGTAGGTGCCGGCGTCCATCCGCTTGAGGGCGTCGTCGATCTGCACCAGGATCCGACGCGTGTTCAGGGCGAGTGACTGTGCTCGTTCGCGCTCCGATGTGGCCGTGCCCGTGTCGGCGTAGTCGTCGCTCACCCCGCCGTCGCGCCACATGCCCACCACCGCGGTCGCGTCCAGCTCCACGACCTGTGCGAGCAGCTGCTCACGCTCCGCTTCAAGCTGCTGCCGCAGACGCGCGACCGTGCTCTTTGTCGGCGGCTTCGTCCGACCCACGGTCGGGGTCTTGCGCTGGGTTCTGCTCCGGGCCACGTCGGCACCTGGGCTCGTCCGCTCCCGGACGTTCCGGGACGGCGGACGGTACCAGACTGTGCCGTGTCCGACCGTGCGGTGCACCGACGGTCGTGACAGCTTGTGAGGGCCTACAGCATCCGGGCCGCCCGGGGCTCGGGCAGCACGACCGTCCCCTCCTGGACCGCGAGCAGACGACGGACCGCGTTGATCGCGTCCTCCACCCCGGCCACGTACGCGAACGGGTCCTCGAACTGGCGGGCCTGCGACACCAGCCCCTCATGCAGCTCGGCCAGCTGGTTGTCCTCGATCATCGGCGACACGCGTACCACACTCCCCCTGATGGCCTCATCAGTGCGACGCCGGCAGTGCCGACCCCCCGGTGAGGAGGAGGCGGAGGCCACGTCCTCCCGAAGGGAAGGTACCGCCACGCCCGGCGGAGCGAAGGTTCCTTCCCTCGGCGCTAAGGCCAGGCAGTCGCGGCCCCCTCATCGCCCCTCGTGCGGCCGGACCGGCACCCCCGGGCGGGTCAGGCGGTCCGTGCCACACCCTGCACCAGCAGTTCGGCCATGGCGGCGAACGCGTCCCGCACCCCGGCCTCGTACGTCGTGGGGTCGTCGAACAGGAACGCCTGTGCCAGGAGCCCCTCCCGCGCCTCCTCGACGGTGCGGCCGGAGGTGGGGAGGTGATGGCGTTCGCGCGTGTCGCCGGGCGCGCGGTGGGCATCCGTCGTATCGTCTGAGGTGGTGGAATCGTGCGTGTCGTCCATCGCGGACGACACTACGCGGCCCGCGTGACACCCAGGTTGCGTTCCCGTGACGGGTCAGGGAACACCTGGTCGACGTTCGACGGGGGCCGTCCTGCCGACGTCGGCGGCGAGCGCGTCCTCGTCGGTCTCTCCGACGGAGCCTGCCGAGCCCGGCAGTACGATGGCCGTCCCGCGCGTGCGTCGGCGAGGGGAGCGCATGGCCTGGCCCGTGGTCACGACCCAGCCGTCCTTCGCCGAACTGGACCGTCGGGTGCTCGCACGCTGGCGTGAGCGTGACGTCTTCCAGCTGAGCCTGCGACGGCGCGCGAACGGACCGGTCTGGTCGTTCTACGAGGGCCCGCCCACGGCCAACGGGCGCCCCGGCGTGCACCACGTCGAGGCGCGCGTGTTCAAGGACGTCTTCCCCCGCTACCGCACCATGAAGGGCTTCCTGGTGCCGCGCAAGGCGGGATGGGACTGCCACGGGCTGCCGGTCGAGCTCGAGGTGGAGAGGGAGCTGGGCCTCGACTCCAAGCCCGAGATCGAGGACTACGGCGTCGCGGCCTTCAACCAGCGCTGCCGCGAGTCGGTCCTGCGGTACGTGCGCGACTTCGAGGACCTGACCGAACGCATCGGTTTCTGGGTCGATGTCGACGACGCCTACCGCACGATGGACCCCGACTACGTCGAGTCGGTCTGGTGGGCGCTGGAGCGCCTGTGGGACCAGGGCCTGATCTTCCAGGACCACCGCGTCACCCCGTACTGTCCGCGCTGCGGGACCGGCCTGTCCGACGCCGAGGTGGCGCTGGGCGGCTACCGGGAGGTCGATGACCCCAGCGTCTTCGTGCGCCTGCCTCTCACCGACGGGCCGCTGGCCGAGCGCGGCGCCAGCCTGCTGGTGTGGACCACCACCCCGTGGACGCTGCCCAGCAACGCGGCCGTCGCGATCGGCCCCGACATCGACTACGTGCTTGCGGACGGCGGCGAGCACGGGCCGCTCGTGGTGGCGGCGGAGCGCTTGCAGGCCGCCCTCGGCGAGACCGCCACAGCCCTGGAGCACGTCGCCCCCGGTGAGCTGGTCGGTGCGCACTACGACGCCCCGTTCACCCTGATCGACGTCGACCGGGACCAGCGTTACGTCGTCGCCTCCCACGTCGTGACGACATCCGAGGGGTCGGGACTGGTGCACATGGCGCCCGCGTTCGGAGCCGACGACCTCGAGGTCGGTCGGCGCGAGGGTCTGCCGGTCGTCAACCCGGTCGACACGCAGGGCCGGTTCTCGACCGGCCCCTGGAAGGGACGTCCCGTCAAGGAGGCCGACCAGGACATCATCGCCGCGCTCGAGCGGCTCGGAGTGCTGGTGAGGGCGGGGACGTACCGGCACGCCTACCCGTTCTGCTGGCGGTGCCGGTCACCGCTGATCTACTACGCCAAGCTGTCCTGGTACATCCGCACGACCGCCCGCCGCGAGCAGCTGCTGGCCGAGAACGCCAGGATCGACTGGCACCCCGCGCACATCCGCGACGGCCGCTTCGGCAACTGGCTCGAGCACAACGTCGACTGGGCCCTGTCACGTGACCGCTACTGGGGCACGCCTCTGCCGTTCTGGCGCTGCCGCAACCAGCACGTGACCGTCGTCGGGTCGCGCGGTCGGCTGGGTGAACTGGCCGGTCGTGACCTCACCGGACTCGACCCGCACCGGCCGTACGTGGACGAGGTGACGTTCGACTGCCCCGACTGCGGCGAGCGGGCGGCCCGCGTGGAGGAGGTGGCTGACGCCTGGTTCGACTCGGGGGCGATGCCGTTCGCGCAGTTCGGCTACCCCCATCGCGGGGAGGAGCAGTTCGCGGGTCGGTTCCCCGCCGACTTCATCGCCGAGGCGATCGACCAGACCCGCGGCTGGTTCTACACCCTGCTCGTCGAGGGCACGCTGCTGTTCGCCGAGACGTCGTACCGCACCGTCCTGTGCCTCGGTCACATCGTGGACGAGCAGGGCCGCAAGATGTCCAAGTCGCTGGGCAACGTGCTCGACCCGTGGGAGCTGCTCGACCGCAGCGGCGCCGATGCGATGCGCTGGTTGATGCTGGCGGAGGGCAACCCGTGGACGAACCGCCGGGTCGGACCCCACCTGCTGGACGACATCGTGCGCAGATTCTTGCTCACCATGTGGAACACCCACTCCTTCTTCGCGACCTACGCCCGCATCGACGGGTACACCCCGGACACGCCGGCTCCTGCGGTGAGCGAGCGCCACCTGATGGACCGCTGGGTCCTGGCCGAACTCGCGGACGCCGTGGTGACGGTGGATGGCGCGCTCGAGCGCTACGACGTCACGACCGCCACCGAACGGCTCGAGCGGTTCGTGGCTGACCTCTCGAACTGGTACGTCCGACGCAGCCGGCGTCGCTTCTGGAAGGCGGTACGGGAGGACCCGGCGGACAAGGCGGCCGCGTACAGCACGCTGCACACCTGCCTGGTGACCCTGGCCGGGCTGCTGGCACCGTTCACGCCGTTCGTCGCCGACCAGCTGTGGGAGGACCTGGTCCGGTCGCAGGACCCATCTGCTGCGCCGTCGGTGCACCTCACCGACTTCCCGATCGCCGAGCGATCGTGGCGCGACGAGGGTTTGCGCGCGGCGATGGCGATCGCGCGTCGCGTGGTGGAGCTAGGCCGTCAGGCTCGTCAGGACTCGGGCGTGCGCGTGCGTCAGCCCCTCCCCCGGGCACTGGTCACGGTGCCGGAGTCGGAGCGCGCCGGGCTCCAGCCGCTGCTGGGCGAGGTCGCCGACGAGCTGAACGTCAAGTCGGTGGAGCTGTCGGACGCCGCGGGCCAGCTGGTCGAGCGTCGCCTCACGCCGAACTTCCGCGCGCTGGGGCCCGCGTTCCAGCGCGACGCCCCCCAGGTCGCTGACGCTCTCCGCCGGCTCGACCACGACGCGGCCACGGCGCTGGCCCGCGAGCTCGCCGTCGGGACCGCCACCTTGGACGTCGGAGGACGCGCGCGCGCCCTGACGCCCGACATGGTGGAGGTCGTGGAGACCCCCCGCACCGGCTGGCAGCTGGCCAGCGAGGGTGCGACCTCCTGTGCCCTGGACACGACCGTGACCGAGGAGCTGCGCATCGAAGGCCTCGCCCGTGAGCTCGTCCGGGCCGTGAACGACCGTCGCAAGGAGCTCGACCTCGCCATCGAGCAGCGGATCGCCCTCCACCTGGCGGTCTCCCCCGCCGAGGTCGAGGAGGCGCTGGCCCGCCACGACTGGCTTGAGGTCGTCGCCCACGAGGTGCTCGCCGAGGATCTGCACCGCGACCGGCGTCACGACGCCGTCGTGGTCCAGCTGGACGGGAACGTGACGGCGGCCATCGCGGTCGAGCCGCTGCCGGCCACGTGACCGGCGCCGTGCGCGCCCGGGCGGGCCGGCCGGTCCACGCCTGCCGGCTGGCGTGCACGGTGGTTGCCGTCAGTGGGGCCGCTGATCGTGCGCTGTCCCTCCGGGACGACGCTCGCGACGGCGACCGCGATCACCCGCTGGAACGTGCCGCACGGTCGGGCGCCGAGGTGACCTCGACCGCACGCTCCGCGGACGCAGCCGGCCTCTAGCGCGGCTGGCGGAGGATCTCGCGTGCGGTCGCCTCGCCGACTCCCCGGACCTGGGTCAGTTCCTGGACGCTCGCCGCTCGGATGGCCTCCAGCGAGCCGAAGGCGTCGAGCAACGCCCGCTGCTTCGCGGGACCCAAGCCCCTCACCTTGTTCAGCTCGCGACGCGCGGCGACGCCGGTGGTCCTCTTCTCGGTCGCCTTCTTCGCGGTGACGCGCTTGGCCGTCTTCTTGGCCGCCTTCTTGACAGCCCTCTTGGCGGTCTTCCTGGCGGCCTTCTTGGTCGATCGCTTGGCCGCCGGTGCCTTCCGTGTCGCTCTCTTCGCCACCGCAACGGCCGGCGCCTCCGCCGCGACCGGCTCCGGCGACGGCTCGGAGGTCACCGGGGCCGTCGGGGCGACCGGGGCCTCCTCCGTCACTTCCTCCCGGGTGACCTCGGCGGCCGGGACCCGCTCGACCCGGGGCGCGGCCGGCGGGGTGGGAGCAGGCCGGGGAGCGCGGGGCGCGGTGGGAGCAGGCCGGGGAGCGCGGGGCGCGGCCGGCTCCTGCTGCGGCTCGCCCCGTCCGGCGACCGGACGATGGGCGCCGGTCACCGAACGCCACGGGGTCTCGTCGAGGTCACTGCGCGCAGTGGCGCGCCACGAGACGTCCACCCGCGACGGCTCGGGCTCGGTGATGCGCGGCGGGGCGGCCGGCATCCCGGGTCGGCCGGTCTCTTGCGGCAGGGCACGGACGCGCCCGGTGCGCCGCTGGAGCACCCCGATCCCCAGGAACACCATCGCCACGACGCAGCTGACGATCGAGATCCAGATGAAGGTGAGCGTGTCCTGGAACAGACCGATGACGAGCGTGGCCGCCGCCACGATCACGAGCACGAAGCTGATGACGATCACCGAACACACCACCCATCACGGACCGGCTGCGTGTGCACCTCGAGGGCTCACGTGGAGGGCGCACTCTACCGACGCACCGTGCGCGATGTGCAACTTTTCGGTACCGGTTCTTCACGTGGCGTCGCGGTCGCGGTAGCCGAAGATCGGTTCCTCGTCGGTGCGAGCGCCCGACCCGGCACCCGTTCGCAGGGGTAGGTCTTCCTGCGCACGCTGGTCGTCGTCGTGTGTGTGGTCGCCGACGTCGTCCCCGTCCCGATCGTCGACGTCGTACGCGCGCTCCTCGGCGACGTCGTCGTCCGCGTCCCCATCGCCGACGTCGTACGCGCCTTCGTCCCCGACCTCGTGCGCGGCCTGCTCGCCGACGTCGTGCGCGTCATCGTCAACGACGCTGTTCGCGTGGTCGCGGAGCTGTGGGCCGGGTGGAGCCATGGCCGCGGCCGGCTGCCCGTCGTCGGCGGGCTGGCGACCGTCCGCGGCGGCTTGAGGTGCGCCTGCCCGGCCGGGCGGTTGCGACGGTGGCAGCTCGTCGAGCTCGGCCCCCGGCGGTTCCACCCCGGCGAGCTCGTCCAGCCGCGCGAGGTGGCTCTCCATCAGCTCGCGCAGGTCGCGTCGGTAGGCCGCCTCGACCGCCCGCAGTTCGTCCACACGCGAACGGAGCGCATCGATCCTGTGTTGCAAGGTCCGCTCCTCCTCGCGGGCACGTTCCTGGGCCTGCGCCTGCGCGGCCACCGCGTCGCGCTCGGCCTCTTGGAGGATCCTGGCCGCCGTCTGGCGCGCCTCCTGCACGACCTGCTCCGCAGCCCTCTGCGCGGTGATCAGGGTGCGCTTCAACGTCGATTCGGTCTCTTCCAGCTCCTGCGCCCGCGCTGCGGCGAGTTCGGCCTCGCGCCGGCTGCGGCGCAGCTCCTCGCGCAGACCTTCCAGCTCGTCGGCGATGCGGTCGAGCAGCTCATCGACCTGTCCGATCGCGTACCCGCGGACTGCCTGCCGCAGCGGGTAGTTCACGATGGCATCGGGGGTGAGGCTCACGACCTGCTCCTGGCTGCGGGAGGGCGAGTGGGGCTCAGCACAGCGCACCTTGGATCAACGAGACCACGATGAAGACGAGGAGGACCGACAGGTCCAGCGAGACGCCGCCTAGCTGAACGGGCGGTACCACCCGTCGGATCGGTTCGAGCACCGGCGAGACGATGCGCTGGACGGCCCGCGCGAACGGGATCACCGGCTCGGGGGGCCGTGGGATCCACGAGAACACCACGTACACCAGCAGCAGGACCACGAGCGCCAAGAGCAGCAGGCAGATGATCTCCAGGACCACGGGTACCTCGAGGGTCGGCGGCCGGTCGGGGCTCCGGTCGAGCGGCCCGAGCCGTCAGGCTTCGTTCGACGGGGCGCTGTGCAGCGGGTAGCCCAGATCACTGAGGCGACGACGCTCGTCCAGTGGCACGTCCACACCTTCGGGCACCAACAGGAAGGCGCGCCCACCGGCGGACAGGAGCTGCCCGCGGAGCCCAAAGATCACCCCGCTCACGAAGTCGATCAGGCGTCGCGCCGTGCGGGCGTCCACCTCTCCGACGTCGAGGAGCACTGGTTGGCCACTGCGGTAGCGGTCGCCGACCTGCTCGGCCGCATCGTCGAAGTCGGCGGCGCGCACGATCTGCACACGCACGACGCCGCCCTGCAGTCGACGGACGTGGGTCTGACGGTCTTCGGGTCGCAGCGACCGCACGGTCGCGCGGTCCTCTCGTCCCGTCCGCTCGACGCCCGCGGTGGCGCGAGCGGGGGCCGTGGTCCGCGGTGAGACGGCCGACGCGGGGCTCGCCGTGTCGCGCGTGTCCATCGGCAGTTCCTCCGCCGGGTCGAACTCGTCGTGCTCCTCCGGCTCCTCCACGAGCCCGAGGTAGACGAGGGTCTTTCGCCACATGCTGCTCATGGTCAGTGCCCTATCGCTCCGCTGCTCGAGGGTGTCCGGTGCACCGACCGCTCCCCTGCTCGAGGACGGTCCAGCGCCCTGTCGCTCCATCGGTCGAGGGCCCGTCCCCGCCCTGTCCCACCTTCCGCTCGCCGGACGCTATCCATCATCCGGTCCTCCGCTCGCCGGCCACGACGCCACCGTGCTCGGACGCGCTGCGCCACCGCCGGTTCGGCGACGGGCACCGCCGCCCGGACCGGCATCACGGCGCGGACCGAACAGGACCGTACCCAGCCGCACGATCGTGGCCCCGGCTTCCACCGCCGTCTCGAAGTCCCCGCTCATGCCCATGGACAGGTGGGTGACCTCGGCCCACCGTGCGCGTGCCCGGTCGCGCAGCCCCCGCAGACGCGTGAAGCACGCCCGTGCGTCCGGACCCGCTCCTCCGTGCTCCGGCAGAGGACCGATCGTCATCAGGCCCTCGATCGCGAGGTTGGGCAGTTGACGCGCGTAGCCCACCAGGTCCAGCGCCTCGTCGGGGTGGCAGCCCGCCTTGGACGCGTCGCCCGCCACGTTGACCTGGACCAAGGCCCGCTGCAGCACTCCGGCGTCCGCCGCACGTCGGGACAGCTCGTCGGCGAGCTCACGTCGGTCGAGCGAGTGCACGAGGACACCCCGTCCCACCAGTTGCCGGGCCTTGTTGCGCTGCAGCCGGCCAACCATGTGCCAGCGGGCACCATCGACCTGGCTCATCTTGGCCAGCAGCTCCTGCACTCTGGCCTCTCCCAGGTCGGTGACCCCGGCGGCCACTGCGGTCCGCGCCACCTCCGGCGGGTGCGTCTTGGTGACGGCGACGATGGTCACGGCCGCAGGTGAGCGGCCCGACCGCCGGCAGGCGTCCGCGATGCACCGCCGGACGTCCTCCAGCCGCGGGAGGAACCCCGGCTCCGCCGCGTCGTCGGCACGTCCCGGCAGCGCCATCAGTCCCTCCCGCGGCGACGCACGACGATGCCCGCCTGGCGTCCCGCCGAGGGGTCGGCGCGGTGGCTGAACCAGCGCAGATCGGGGTCGCAGCGGGTGCAGCCCGGGGGGCCGCTCACCACCCTCGCCCCCGCGCTCTCGAGGATCGAGGACACGGCGGCGGGCAGGTCGAGGGACGGCGTCCCCCACGTGGTGGTCGCGGCCGCAGCGGGATGCTCAGCCGCGAAGGTGTCGCGCAGCTGTGGCGGGACCTCGTAGCAGCACCCGCCGATCGAGGGACCGATGGCGGCGCGCACCGAGGACGGTGGCGCCCCGAGCGCCGCCACGCCGTCCAGCGCCGCCTGCACGACGCCGGCGCGCAGACCGCGGCGGCCGGCGTGAACCACCGCCACCGGACCGTCGCTGGCCGCCAGCAGCACCGGGACGCAGTCCGCCACCTGCACCACCAGGGCGCGCCCTGGCGTCGCGGTGACGAGCACGTCCACGCCGCGCAGCTCCGCCCCGACCGCGGTGTCGTCGGTGACCACGCCGACCTCCGCACCGTGCACCTGCTGCATGAAATGCAGGTCGTGGGACCGGAGGCCCGCTGCGGCCGCCACCGCACGGCGCGCCCTGGCCAGGTGCCGCGGCTGGTGCGGGCGACGGTGGGCGAGGTTGTCGGCGGCGCGACCGGTGAACCAGGCGCCGACGCCCTGAGCAAGCCGCACCGGAGCGACCAGGTGCGCCGGGGCGGTCATGCTCACCGCAGGAACGACGGGATGTCGAGGTCCTCCTCGTCGGCGTCGATCACGACCGACGGTCGGGTGGACGGGACGGCGCCTGCCATCGGAGAGGGACGGAAAACGTCGTCGTGCTCCTCGAACTCCTCGTCGTCCTCGACCGGCGGCGCGGCGCGGAAAGCGGCCGGCGAGCGGACCGCCTCCACCCGTGGGCGCTCGGAGACGAAGGCGCCCTGCTGCTCGACCGGCCCCTCCCACCGATCGAAGCCGGCGGCGATGACGGTGACCTTCACCTCGTCGCCCAGGCTGTCGTCGATCACCGCCCCGAAGATGATGTTGGCCTCCGGGTGCGCCGCCTGCGTGATGATGTCCGCTGCCTCGTTGACCTCGAACAGACCCAGGTCGCTGCCGCCAGCCAGCATCAGCAGCACGCCGCGAGCACCGTCGATCGACGCCTCCAGCAGAGGTGACGAGATCGCCAGCTTCGCCGCCTCCAGGGCGCGCTGGTCGCCCCGGGCCTTGCCGATGCCCATCAACGCCGAGCCGGCCTCCCTCATGACCGTGCGCACGTCGGCGAAGTCCAGGTTGATCAGCCCCGGCGTGGTGATGAGGTCGGTGATGCCCTGCACGCCCTGCAGCAGGACCTCGTCGGCCAGCCGGAACGCCTGCACGACCGACGTCTCGCCGTCGGCGATCTGCAGCAGGCGGTCGTTGGGGATGATGATCAGCGTGTCGACCTTGTCCCTCAGCTGCTTGATGCCGTCCTCGGCCTGCACGTTGCGCTTGCGGCCCTCGAACGCGAACGGTCGGGTCACCACGCCGATGGTCAGCGCCCCGGCGTCCTTGGCGACCTCGGCCACGATCGGCGCGCCGCCGGTGCCGGTCCCGCCGCCCTCGCCAGCAGTGACGAAGACCATGTCGGCGCCCTTGAGCACCTCCGTGATCTCGTCACGGTGGTCGTCGGCCGCCTGACGACCGATCGACGGGTCGGAACCCGCCCCCAACCCGCGCGTCAGGTCACGACCGATGTCCAGCTTCACGTCCGCGTCGGACATCAACAGCGCCTGCGCGTCGGTGTTGATGGCGATGAACTCCACCCCGCGCAGACCGACGTCGATCATCCGGTTGACGGCGTTCACGCCGCCACCGCCGATACCGACGACCTTGATCACGGCGAGGTAGTTCTGGGGGGTCGCCGCCATGCTGCCTCCTGAGTGTGGTGACCGATCCGATGCGTCCGGTCCGCCGCCGGGTCCCTCCCGGCGCTCGCGTCCCGCCGTGCGTGCGCCCGGCGGCTGTGCCCCGCTGACGGCAGGGCGGGCGTGAGGTGTGTGAGCCGCTCGATGGACAGCGGCGACGCTGCCCCCGCACGACCACTCAGAGAATGGTGGGACCCGCACCCGTCTGGGCCCATCCCCGGAGCACCCCAACCCTCAAGCTCAACGAGAGGTTTATGTTTATGTCAACCTCTGGTACGGGTGGAAGCTAGACCCGACCCCAGGAGCCGTCAAGCCTGGGCGGCGGTGACCACGGGGTTGCGGGGCGCACGCACGTCGATGCCGGCCACCGGCGTACCCGCCAGTTCCTCCAGCAGGGCGCCGAGGGCGCGTGCCTTCTCGTCGATCCGGTCGGCACGGCCGAACCGGACCGGCACCCCGTCCGACAGGACGAGTTCGACGCCGTCGTCGGCGACGGCCTGGTAGCGGTCCACCCGCGCCCGCAGCGGTCCGGGCAGCGCGCGGTAGACGGCGAACGCGTGGGCGACGCCCGGGGCGTCGGTCACCGACGCCCCGGGGGGAGGTGGCGGTGCCCTGCTCACCAGGGTCGGCAGGTCGCCACCGAACGCCCCGGAAGGGGACGCCTCGCCGTGGATGAGCACGACCCCCTCCGCGTCGACGAGCGCGTCGGCACCACGACCGTCGAGCAGCAGCGCCGGACGTCGTTCGCGCACCGCGATGCGGACGGTGAGGGGATCGACCCGGCGGACCGTCGCGGAGCCGACCAGTGGCAGGGCCTCGACCCGCTGGCGCGCCGACCGGAGTCGCAGCCGCAGCGTGGACGTTCCCAGCGTCAGGCCCGCGACATCACGGACGACGTCCGGGTCGAGCCGGCGGGCCCCGACCACCTCGACCTCGGCCAGGGCCACGAGTTGGCTGCGCTCCAGCCACGTGCCGCTGCCGAACAGCAAGAGGGCCACGAGTGCCGTCAAGGTCCGGCGGCGCCGACGGCGCGTCCTCGCGCGTCGCACCTGAGCCCGTCGTTCCGCGATGCGGTCGTCCACCCGCGCTCCCGTCGTCGCCACTCGCCCGTCGTGGCGGTGCGTCAGCCGTCCTGCCCTCGCAGCCGCGCCAGCAACGCGTGCCCGATCTGGCTGACGTCGCCCGCGCCGGTGACGAGCACCAGGTCGTCGGGGCGCAGCTTGTCGGCCAGGCGCGCCGCCACGTCCGCCAGGTGCGGCACCCACAGCACGTTCGCCCCGGCCGCGCGTGCGGCGACCGCGACGATCTCACCCGACACCCCGGGGACGGGTTCCTCGTCGGCCCCGTACACGTCGGTGACCACGACCAGGTCTGCTCCGGCCGCGGCCCGTCCGAGCTCGGCACCCAACCGTTCGGTGCGCGAGAAGCGATGCGGTTGCACCACGAGGACGATCCGTCCGCGTGCGACCGCCCGCGCCCCCGCCAGCGTCGCCCGCAGCTCGGTCGGGTGGTGGGCGTAGTCGTCGATCACCTCCACCCCTGCCGCCGAGCCGAGGCGCTGGAAGCGACGTTGGACGCCGGTGAACGACGCCAGCCCGCGGGCCGCCGCGTCCACGTCCACGCCGACCAGCCAGCACGCGGTCAGGGCACCCGCCGCGTTCAGCAGGTTGTGCCGTCCCGGGAGGGCCAGTGAGAACTCCACCATGTCCTCGCCCCCCGTGCGCAACCGGCCGGTGGGAGCACCCACGTCGGTGGCGCGGGTGGCCACGAGCCGCACCTCGGCCCGTGGGTCCTCTCCGTAGGTCACGACCGGTCCCAGGCCACGTGTCGCCGGGTCCGTAGCGAGTCGGGCCGCGCCGGGGTCGTCACGGCACAGGACGGCGGGAGCGCCCGGTGCCCTGCGGAGCAGGAACGCGCCGAACGCGGCTTGGGTGTCGGCCAGGTCCGTGAACGCGTCGGGGTGGTCCAGCTCCACATTGGTGACGAGGGCCAGGTCGGGCTGGTAGGCGAGGAAGGAACGATCCGACTCGTCCGCTTCCGCCACGAACAGCTCGCCCGAGCCGGAGTGGGCGTTGGAGCCGGTCTCGTTGAGAGCCCCACCGATGGCGAAGCTGGGGTCGGCCCCGGCCGCCTGCAGGGCCACGACGAGCATGGAGGTGGTCGTGGTCTTGCCGTGCGTCCCCGCCACCAGGATCGCGCGCTGCCCGGCCATGAGGGCGGCGAGCGCCTCGGACCGGTGCAGGACCGGGGTGCCCGCGCTGCGCGCGGCGACCAGCTCGGGGTTGCCCGGTGGGATCGCGGACGAGATGACCACGACCTCGGCGTCGTCGACCACCGCCGGATCGTGGCCGACCTGGATGGTGGCACCCATGGCGCGCAGGCCGTCCAGCGACCTCCCCTCCTGCCGGTCCGAGCCGGAGACGTGATGCCCGCGCTGCAGGAGCATCCGGGCGATCCCGCTCATGCCCGCACCTCCGACCCCGACCAGGTGCACCCGGCGCGGTCGGGAGAGATCGAACGGGGTGCTCGCCCGGCTCACCGCCACCGACTCCCCTGGGCGGGTGCGCGGCCGAGCTCTTGCAGCAGCAGCCTGGCCACGTTCCCGGCGGCGTCGGGCCGCCCGAAGGCGCGGGCCGCGGCCGCGACCGCCTCGCGCTCCGCGTCGTCGAGCAGCAGTGGCTCCACGGCGGCGACCAGCGCGGCGCCGTCGAGGTCGTAGTCGGCGATGACGCGCGCCGCCCCCGCCTGGCGCAGCGCCTCGGCGTTGTGATGCTGGTGGTCACCGGCGGCGTGGGGGTAGGGCACCAGCACCGAGGCTCTGCCCAGCGCGGTCAGCTCGGCGATGGTGGTGGCGCCGGCTCGGCACACGACCACGTCGGCGGCGGCGTAGGCGGCGGCCATGTCGTCGATGAAGTCGACGCAGCGCACCAGCGGTCCTTCCCCGCGGTCGCGCGCCCCCTGCCACCCGTTCTGGGCCTCGGTGTAGAGGTGGCGGCCGGCGGCGTGCAGGATCTGCACCCGTCGCGGTTCGCGCCACAGGGCGAAGCTCCCCACGGCGGCCGCGTTCAGGGTGCGGGCTCCCTGGCTCCCCCCGAAGATCAGCACGGTGCGGCGGCTCTGGTGCAGCCGGAAGTGCCGCAGCGCGTCGGGTCGTGCGGCGACAGGGTCGAGGGCGAGCACCTCCTCGCGCACCGGGTTGCCGGTCACCGCAACCCGCTCGGGCCGCGGCAGCCGGTCCGCCGAGCCGGGGAAGCTAACCGCCACACGGTCGGCCCAGCGTGCCGCGACCCGGTTGGCCAGGCCCGGTACGGAGTTCTGTTCGTGCACGACGAGCGGGAGCCCCTCCAGGTGGGCCGCCCGAGCCAGCGGGAAGCTGACGTACCCACCGAACGTGGCCGCGCCGAGCGCAGCGGAGGAGCGCAGCAGCTCGACGCACCGTGCGGTCGCCCCCCGCACCGCCGACGGCAGCCGCAGCAAGCTCGCCGACAGTCGCCGCGGCACCGGCAGGACGTCGATGTGGTGCAGCGCGAACCCCGCCTGGGGCACGAGCCGGCCCTCGAGCCGGTCGCGGCTGCCGACGAAGACCGCCTCCACGCCCGGATCGAGGGTGAGGAGGGCACGCGCCACCGCCAGCGCGGGGAAGATGTGCCCCGCCGTCCCTCCGCCGCCGAACAGCACCGTCCGGCGCTCCGAGGTCTCCGCGCCGGTCACGCGACCACCACCTTCGGACCTGTCCTCGGCGACCTGAGACGAGGACCTCCGAGCCCATCCGCAACTACGGCGGCGGGACTCTGGCGTCTCACCTCCGCAGCCGCGCTCACCCGACCGCCTCCGGGCGGCGGCGGCCGTTGGCCGGCGGCGTGCTCCGTGCGACCGCCACGAGGGTGCCCAGCGCGACCAGCGTGGACAGCAGGCTCGATCCGCCGACCGACACCAGCGGGAGGGTCACCCCGGTGATCGGCAGCAGACCGGTCACCGCGCCGGCGTTGACCAGCGCCTGGCCGACGATCCAGCCGGTGACCGCGAACGCCACGACGCGACCGAACCGGTCGGTCGCCCGGCGCGCGACCCGCAGCCCCACCAGCAGCAGCGCGGCGAACAGCAGCAGGACCGCCACCGCCCCGACGAGTCCCAGTTCCTCGCCGATGATCGCGAAGATGAAGTCCGTCTCCGGGTTGGGCACGAAGTTCCACTTCCCACGGCTCGACCCGAGGCCGAGACCGAACCAGCCACCCGAGGCGAGCGCATAGCGCGCCTGCAGCAGCTGGTAGCCGTTGCCCAGCGGGTCGGCGGTCGGCTCCCACCAGGCGGTGAGGCGGGCGAATCGGTAGGGCTCCAGGATGGCGGCCGCGCCCGTGAACAGCACACCCGCCGTGCCCAGCGCCGCGAGCGGCCGCAGCCCGATGCCCTCGCTCCACAGGACGAGCCCGACCACGAGCCCCAGCAGCAGGGTGGTCCCGAGGTCCGGCTCGAGCATCACGAGGGTCGCTTCCAGCCCGAGCAGAGGCAGGGCGGGCACGAGCAGGTGGCCGAGGTCACGGTCCACGGGCAGTCCGAGCTCACGCTTGCGGGTGTACACGTCGGCCAGCCACAGCACCGTGGCGAGCTTCGCCAGCTCCGACGGCTGCAGCGCGAACGGACCGAGCGCGATCCAGCGGGCCGAGCCTCCCTCGGACAGTCCGATCCCCGGCACGAGCACCAGAGCGAGACCGGCCAGGCTGGCGGCCAGCAGCAGCCATGACAACGGTCGCCACACGCGGTGGTGCGTGGCAGCGATGACGAAGAAGGCTGGGACGCCCACGGCGGCCCATGCGGCCTGCCGGGCGAAGATGCCGAAGGGATCGCCACCCTCGGCGGCGTCCACGAACGACGCCGACAAGCTCATCACCAGCCCCACGACCACCAGGATCAGCACCAGCACGGCGAGGACGGTCGCGTCGCCATCCCAGCGACCCGACCGGGGCATCCCGAGACGGCTGCGCAGCCGGTCGCGCACCGGACGACGGGGACGCAGCCTGGCGGTGCGCGGCACGGGGGGCCGGGACCGCGCCGGGGGGCTGGCACGGACGCG
>DASZZX010000001.1:0-8827 GCA_036260415.1 Nitriliruptorales bacterium | reverse complement strand
GAGACCACCGTGCTGCTCGAGCGCATCGACTCGCCCGCCGACGTCAGGGGGCTGTCCGACGTGGAGCTTCGGGTCCTGTGCGAGGAGATCCGCGCGTTCATCGTCGAGGCGGTCGCCCGCACGGGCGGGCACCTGGGCTCCAACCTCGGTGCGGTCGAGCTGACGATCGCGCTGCACCGCGTCTTCGACTCGCCCCGCGACGTGCTGTTATGGGACACCGGACACCAGGCGTACGTGCACAAGCTGCTGACCGGACGTCGCGAGCGGTTCGTGACCCTGCGGCAGGCTGGCGGTCTGTCCGGCTACCCCAGCCGTGCCGAGTCACGCCACGACTGGATCGAGAACAGCCACGCGTCCACCGCGCTCAGCTACGCGTACGGGCTCGCCCGCGGCCGGCGCGAGTTCGAGGCGGGCCACATCGTCGCGGTGGTCGGCGACGGTGCGCTGACCGGCGGGATGGCGTACGAGGCGCTCAACAACCTCGGTCACGCCCGGCTGCCCGTGGTGGTTGTCCTCAACGACAACGGGCGCTCGTACGCCCACACCGTCTCGCGGCTGTCGTACCAGCTCGCCGCGCTGCGCTTCCACCCCCGTTACCGCACGTGGCGCACCCGCGCCGACCGGTTGCTGACCCGCATACCGCTGGCGGAGCGGCTCACGGACGCCGGCCTGGAGGGCATCAAGACCGCGGTGTCGGAGGCGCCGGCGCTGCAGTCGTTCGTCGAAGCGCTGGGGGTCCGCTACGCCGGCCCCGTGGACGGCCACGACATCGCCGCCCTCGAGCGTGCCCTGCGATCGGCCGCGCGCCAGGACGGCCCGGTCCTGATCCACGCACTGACGCGCAAGGGCTGCGGCTACCCACCTGCCGAGACCGACCCTGAGAAGTGCCTGCACGACACCTCCGCATTCGACGTCGCCACGGGGCGGTCGGTCGAGGCGCGGCCGCGGTCGTGGACGCAGGCGTTCAGCGAGGTGCTGGTCGAGCTCGCCGACCGCCGCCCCGAGCTGATCGCACTCACCGCCGCCATGCCCGGCTCCACCGGGCTGCTGCCGCTCGCGGAGCGCCACCCCGGCAGGGTGGTCGACGTCGGCATCGCCGAGCAGCACGCGGTGACCGCCGCCGCGGGTCTGGCGATGGCGGGACGTATCCCCATCGTCGCGGTGTACTCGACCTTCTTCGCGCGCGCGTTCGATCAGGCCAACCTCGACGTCGGGCTGCACGGCGAGCACGTGGTGTTCGTGTTCGACCGCGCCGGGATCACCGGTGACGACGGGCCGTCACACCACGGCATCCTCGACTTGGCGCTGTGCCTGCGCATCCCCTCGATCACCGTCCTGGCGCCGTCGTGCGAGGAGGAGCTGCGGCGCATGCTGCGCGACGCGCTGGACCTGCCCGGTCCGGTGGCACTGCGCTTCCCCAAGGGCACGTCGGTGTCGCTCGGCGCCGCCGGCACGGGCCTGTCCGCGCGGCAGGTGCGGGAGGGGACGGACGCCTGCCTGATCGCGGTCGGCGACCGGCTGGCCGCCGCCCTCGAGGCGGCGGAACTGCTCGCGGCCGACGGTGTGGAGGTGGCCGTGTGGGATCCCCGAGCGATCCGCCCGCCCGACCCCGCGCTGCTGGATGCGGCCGCGCGTGCGCCCTTCCTGGTAACGGTCGAGAACGGCGTGGTGAGCGGCGGTGCTGGCGCCTACCTCGCGGACCGTGTGGTCGAGCGCACGGGCGTGCACGCCGCCCCGCCGATCCTCCGCCTCGGGGTCCCCGACGCGTACCTCCCGCAGGGCCAGTCGGGGCGCCTGCTCGCGGAGCTCGGCCTGGACGGGCCCGGGATCGCGGCCGCCACCCGCAAGGCGCTGCACGCCGCCGCCAGCTGAGCCGCTCGGTCGCCCGACCGGGTGAGCCTCGCGGCCGCGTGGGTAGTCTCGGCGCCGCCGCGCCTGCCGGGCACGCACTTGACAGCCGGCAGGAGGTGACGCGACAGCGACACGGAGCATCGATGGGCCCGCCGCACTCCGATGTCCTCCTCGGCCCGGACACGCCTGCCGACGCCTTCTGCTCCACCCCGAGTGACGTCCGCGTCGAGGGCGAGATCGAGCTGACCGACCGCTGCCCGGTCATCGGGCGCGCGACCGTCTCCGTCCATACCGAGCGCGCCTTCCACGTTGTCGACGTGACCGATCACGCCCGTGTGCTGGTGCGCCGGGCCGGCATCCGCGACGGGCTGCTGGTCGTCTACACGCCCCACACCACCTGCGCCGTGAAGATCAACGAGCGCGAGACGTGCTTCCTCGAGGACTTCCGCCTGTTCATGGAGCAGCTCGTGCCGAGCGACGCCTACTACCGCCACGACGACTACGAGATCCGCACCGAGAACCTCGAGGACCCCGACAGCGAACCGGTCAATGGCCACGCCCACATCAAGTCGATGCTGGTCGGCTCGGCGTCCGAGCACGTCCCGGTGGTGGACGGCGAGCTGGCGATGGGGAGCTGGCAGCGCATCATGTTCATCGAGCTCGACCAGGCGCGCCCGCGTCGCGTCGTGCTGCAGGTCCAGGGCTGGCGCTGACCACGGACGGTCACGGTGCGCCGGCAGTGCTGGACCGTGCGCCGTGGGCGGGAGCCCGGCGGGGCGTCCGTTCCGTCAGCGTCGACGACGCGCCTCGCGGCGACCGGTGTGGGCGGCCCACGTACGCAGGGTGCCTGCCGGCGCGCCTCGCAGCGACCGGTGTGGGCGACCTCCGCACGCCGGGTGCCTGCCGGGGCGACCGAACGGATCGGGTGCCTCGTACGGGCTACCGGCGGTCGCACCTCGTCGCTATCGTCGCCAACGGCCCCGGTCGACGCCAGGAAGGGGAGTGCATGCAACCAAGGGACGTGGTCGAAGCGTGGCTCGGAGCCTTCAACCGTCACGACGCGGACGCCTGCGCGGAGCTGTGCGCGGACGACGTCCACTTCGTGGCCGGTGGAGGCAAGGAAATCATCGACGGGAACATGGTCCTGATGACGGACCTGAAGCTCGCGTTCGAGCACTGGGAGAAGTGGACCCTGACCCCCAACCGGTGGACCTGCGAGGACGACCGCTGCGTGGTGGAGGTCCACAACTACGCGATCTGTGGGGACACCGGCAAGCTGCGCGAGACCGAGGACTGCATCGTCTTCGTGGTCCGTCGGGGCAGGATCGTCGAGATGGACTTCTACTTCGACTCGGCAGCAACCCGCGACGCCAACACCCGCGACACGATGACCCCGACCCAGCTCGAGTTCGCGTCGGCGTGACGTCGACCCGCACGGCCGACGCACACCATCCCAGCGGCAGCGCACGCGATCCGTCCACACCGGTTGGTCGATCCCCGACCGTTTGACCTGCCGGGGCCGCTGGGCCACGATGGCGCAGAGCTGAGCGCTGGCCGCACGTTCGACTGGAACCGGGAGGGGCACGTGCCGCGTTCGATCACCGGCGAGGCCGGCCTGCCCGCCACCGTCGTCACCGTCGTGACCTAGCGCGTGCCCGGCGACGTCCCGGAACGCGCGGACCTCCCGGAACGGGAGGTCCTAGTCGTTGCGAGGACGCGCCAGCGAGAGGAGGCCCGACCATGCAGCTGACCGGGGCTCAGGCCGTGATGCGCAGCCTGGAGGAGCTCGGTGTCGAGGTGATGTTCGGGCTGCCCGGGGGCGCGATCCTCCCGGCGTACGACCCGCTGCTCGACTCGCGGCTGCGTCACATCCTGGTCCGCCACGAGCAGGGCGCGGTCCACATGGCCGAGGGCTACGCGCACGCCACGGGGCAGGTGGGCGTCTGCATGGTCACCTCCGGCCCCGCGGCGACGAACCTGGTGACGGGCCTGCAGGACGCCCACATGGACTCGGTCCCGGTCCTGGCGATCACCGGGCAGGTGCCCACCACCGCGGTCGGCTCGGACGCCTTCCAGGAGGCCGACGTCACCGGCATCACCATGCCGTGCACCAAGCACAACGAGATGGTCACCGTCCCCGAACGGATCGCCGGAGCGATCCGTGAGGGGTACCACATCGCGGCCACCGGGCGCCCGGGGCCGGTGCTGGTGGACATCCCCAAGGACGTGCTGAACGCCACCTTCGAGTGGCGCTGGCCCGACAACCTGGACCTCCCCGGCTACCGCCCGACGGTCCGCGGTCACGGCAAGATGGTCCGCGAGGCGATCGACCTGATCGCCCGCAGCCGCCGCCCGGTGATCTACGCCGGCGGCGGAATGGTCCGCGCCGACGCCCACGCGGAGCTGCGCGCCTTCGCCGAGCTGCTCGAACTGCCGGTGGTGACCACCCTCACGGCCCGCGGCGCCTTCCCCGACGGTCACGAGCTGCAGCTGGGCATGCCGGGCATGCACGGGCACTGGACCGCGGTCAGCGCCATGCAGGAGGCGGACCTGCTGATCGCCCTGGGGACCCGGTTCGACGACCGCGTGACCGGCAAACTGTCCGCCTTCGCGCCGCACGCCAGGGTGATCCACGTGGACGTCGACCCGGCGGAGATCGGCAAGAACCGCGCGGTCGACGTGCCGATCGTTGGTGATGCCCGGGTCGTGGTCGGCCAGCTCACCGAGGTGGCGCGCAAGCGTGGCGACGCCGCCAAGCCGGACACGACCGCGTGGCGACGCCAGCTCGCTCGCTGGCAGAAGGAACACCCGCTGCGCTGGGAGCAGGAGGAGGGAGGACCGCTCAAGCCCCAGACCGCCATCGAGGCCATCGGGGCACGGTTCGGCGACGACGCGATCTACGTCGCAGGCGTCGGCCAGCACCAGATGTGGGCGTCACAGCTGCTCAGGTTCGCCGCACCACGCACCTGGATCAACTCGGGGGGCCTCGGCACGATGGGCTTCGCGGTCCCCGCCGCGATCGGGGCGAAGGTCGGCCGCCCGGATCGGCGGGTGGTCGCCATCGACGGGGACGGCTGCTTCCAGATGACGATGCAGGAGCTCGCCACGGCGGTGCAGCACCACATCCCGGTGACGTTCGCGGTCATCAACAACGGTTCGCTGGGCATGGTGCGCCAGTGGCAGGAGCTGTTCTACGGCGGCCGCTACAGCGAGGTGGAGCTGCCGCCCGACCTCCCCGACCTCGTCAAGCTCGCCGACGCGTTCGGCATCCCCGGGTTCCGCGCCACCAGCGTGGAGGAGCTCGGCCCGACCCTCGACAAGGCGTACGAGATCGCCGACCAGTCGGTCTTGATCGACGTGCGGGTGGAACCGACCGAGAAGGTCTTCCCCATGGTGCCGGCGGGGTGTGGCAACGACGAGATCATCGAGTCCGCCGAGGAGTGGTTCGCGCGCCAGCACGAACTGCCCGAGGCACACGAACCGGAGGCCGACTGATGTCGTGGCAGCGAGGAGGGAGACGGTCGTGACGCGCACCCGGCACACCATCGCGGTGCTGGTGGAGAACAAGCCGGGCGTGCTCGCCCGTGTCGCCGGGCTGTTCAGCCGCCGGGGCTACAACATCGACTCGCTGGCGGTCGGGCCGACCGAGGACGCGCGGGTGTCGCGGATGACGATCGTGGTCGGTGCCCAGGCGGAGGAGCACCTCGAGCAGGTCATCAAGCAGCTGAACAAGCTGATCCACGTGCTGAAGATCGTCGAACTGGAGCCCGACACGTCCGTCGGGCGCGAGTTGCAGCTCGTCAAGGTCACCGCCGAGCAGACGGACCGCAGCCGGATCATCGAGCTGGCCGACGTGTTCCGGGCCAAGATCGTCGACGTCGATCACGACTCGATGGTGATTGAGGCCTCCGGCGATCCCGAGAAGCTCGACGCACTGCTCGACCTGCTGACGCCGTTCGGGATCCGCGAGATGGCCCGCACCGGCCAGATCGCACTGGCCCGCGGAGGGCGATCGATCACCGACGGCAGCAAGCTGCGCCTGCAGCGCATCGTGTGATCGCCCCCGTCCTGCACGTCGATCACGTCGACGTCGTGCGCGACGCTCGTCGCATCCTGGCCGACGTCAGCTGGGAGGTTCGTCCAGGTGAGCGGTGGGCGGTGCTGGGACCGAACGGGGCGGGCAAGTCGACCTTGCTGCGGCTGGCCAGCACCTACCAGCTGCCCACCCGCGGCCGCGTGCACGTGCTCGGCCGGAGGGTCGGTGGTGTCGACCTGCGCACGGTGCGACCGCTGATCGGGTACGTGAGCGCGTCGCACGGGCGGGCCGTCGCGCCCGGGAGCACGACGCTCGACGCGGTCGTCACCGGCGTCGACGCGACCCTGCGACGGTGGCGCCAGGAGTACCGGCCGGGCGAGTGGGCGCGTGCCCGCGCGCTGCTCGCCCACGTGGGCTGCGAGCACCTCGCGGGCGCGGCGTTCGACACGCTCTCCGACGGCGAGCGGCTCAGGATGCAGCTGGCAAGGGCGTTGATGCCTCGACCGCGGCTGCTGCTCCTCGACGAGCCCGCCGCCGACCTCGACCTGGCCGGTCGCGAGCAGCTGCTCGCAGCTCTCGAGCGGTCCGCCCGCGACCCGTCCCTCCCGGGGCTGGTGCTCGTCGGCCACCACGTCGAGGAGGTCCCGCGAGCGACGACCCACGCCCTGCTGCTGCGACACGGCAGCGTGGTGGCGGCCGGTCCGGTCGACCAGGTGCTCGACGACGGACCGCTGAGCGCCTGCTTCGGCGTGCCGGTGAGCGTGCACCGTCGCGACGGCCGCTACCACGCCGCCGCCGGCGGCCGAGCGACCGTCTGACCCAGGAGGATCCCATGGCCACGATGTTCTACGACGACCACGCCGACCTCGCGCTGCTCGACGGCCGCACCGTCGCGGTCCTCGGCTACGGCTCGCAGGGTCACGCGCACGCACGCAACCTCACCGAGTCCGGCGTGCAGGTCGTCGTCGGCCTGCGGCCCGGTTCGGCGTCCCGCCAGCGCGCCGAGGAGGCCGGGCTGGAGGTCGCCGACACCGAAGAGGCCGCCCGCCGAGGGCAGGTCATCGCCATGCTCTTACCTGACACCGAGCAGCGGCGGGTGTACGAGGAGGCGGTCGCGCCCCACCTCACCGCCGGTGACGCGCTGCTCTTCGCTCACGGGTTCAACATCCACTTCGAGCAGATCACCCCGCCCGGCGACGTTGACGTGGTGATGGTCGCCCCGAAGTCGCCCGGCCACCTCGTCCGACGGACCTACGTGGAGGGCAACGGCACCCCGGCGCTGGTGGCGGTCCAGCAGGACGCCACCGGTCGGGCACGCGACCTGGCGTTGGCGTACGCGAAGGGGATCGGCTGCACGCGGGCCGGTGTCATCCAGACCACCTTCCCCGAGGAGACCGAGACCGACCTGTTCGGCGAGCAAGCGGTGTTGTGCGGTGGGGTCTCCAGCCTGATCCAGAAGGGCTTCGAGGTGCTCACCGAGGCCGGGTACCAGCCGGAGATCGCCTACTTCGAGTGCCTGCACGAGCTGAAGCTGATCGTCGACCTGTTGTACGAGGGGGGGTTCGCGCGCATGCGCCACTCGATCAGCGACACCGCCGAGTACGGGGACTACCTCTCGGGCAAGCGGATCGTGGACGAGGCCGCCAAGCAGCGCATGCAACAGCTGCTGGCCGAGGTCCAGGACGGGTCGTTCGCCAAGCGGTGGATCGAGGAGAACGAGGCCGGGCGCCCCTGGTTCGAGGCGGAGCGGCAGCGCCAGGCACAGCACCCGATCGAGGACGTCGGGCGGCGCCTGCGCGCGATGATGAGCTGGCTGCCCCAGCCGGAGGACTGACCCACCGGCCGCCACCCCACCGCGGGCCACCCGGGGCGGCACCGAGCACGACCAGCCTGACCGTGCGTTGCACGCACAGCTTCGTCCGTCCACGCGGCAGATCGGCCGTCGATGTGCCGGTCGTCCGGTCGCGGCTCGGTCGTCGCGTGGGGCCAGGACTCACCGCGTCCCACGACGCCCACCCGCGTCAGCCGCATACCGGGCAGCCGTCGGGGACCGTCAGCGCCGCTTCTTGGACCCTCCGCTGGACAGATATCAGCGGAGCGTGGGCAGTAGATGTCAACGACATAGAGCTATCAGACATCTAGATGCGTCATGACTATATGCAGAAGACATCTATCGAACCTCTCCAGGGTCTCCCCTAGGCTGGTGCACGCGGGTGGCAGAGGTTTGCCCGTCCACCGCGGGACCTTGCAGAGCGGGGCCGCCAGCGGGGGATCCAACAGGGAGGCGGACACTATGAAACGAACATCCGGTCGGAGAGTCGGTACGGGACTCTTCATCGTCACGACACTGCTCCTGCTCGGAGCGATGACCGCGTGGGCCTGCACGAACCTGGCCACGCTCAACCTGAGCGAGGCGTCGGGCCCCGCCGGTCAGGACGTCGACGTCACCGGTTCGTCGTTCCGGACCGCGGAGCGGGGTGGTCAGGAGGTCGCGCTGCACTGGAACGCGGTCGACGGACCCGTCCTCGCCACCGCGACGCCGGACGCGACCGGCAACATCGCCACGTCGATCACCATCCCGGCGGACGCGACGCCTGGCTACTACGTGATCGTCGCGACCCAGAACGAGCTCGACGACGAGACCGGCGAGGTCAGCCCCGCCTACGGCACGCCCGCCCGGGCGAGCTTCCTGGTGGGCGACGTCTCGCCGGCGGACATCCCGCAGCCGGCGTCGGCCGGTAACGCGGTCGTCGCGGCCGAGGGGACCTCCGGCGGTCTGCTGGCGCTGACGGCACTGCTGGCGCTCGCCGGCATCGGTCTGTTCGCGGCTGGCCTCGGCCTGTTCGTCCGGGAGGTGCGCCGTCGCGGCGTGCCGGCCCCGGTCGAGAAGAAGAGCTGATCGGCTCACCCGACCGCACCACACCCATCGGAGGGGGCGCC